>JAFGRC010000045.1 GCA_016935355.1 Bacteroidales bacterium | reverse complement strand
GAAGACAGCATGCCAGTGCTGCCATACCAAATTCAAAGATGAAAAGATGAAGATGTCTTCTGGAGGAGAATACTTTCATGAATTAAAAATAATCAATTTGACTTCTTGTAATATGAAAATTAATTGTATTTTTGCACTCCCTCATGAAGGGGTATATCATTTAATAATGTGAATTTTATTATTGTAACGAAGTGAATACGCTAAGTTATAAGACAATCTCGGCCAATAAAGCGACCATTCAAAAGGAATGGTTTGTTGTGGATGCAACCAATCAGGTGTTGGGGCGAATGTGTTCGCAGGTGGCCGGTATTTTAAGGGGGAAACACAAACCTTATTTTACGCCTCATGTTGACTGTGGTGATAATGTGATCGTTATCAATGCCGAAAAGGTAAGATTAACGGGGAGAAAAATGGAGGATAAGGAATACATCAGACATACCGGATATCCTGGTGGACAGCGCAAAACAAAGGCCGGAGAACTTATTAAGAAAATGCCGGAACGTATGGTAGAAATAGCCGTTAAGAGGATGCTTCCCCGTAACAGGCTGGGCAGCGTGTTGTTCGGAAATCTTTTTGTATATGCTGGTCCGGATCATCCGCATCAGGCTCAGCAACCAAAAGAACTTATACTTAAACAGAAATAACATTCATGGAAGCAGTTAATGCCATCGGAAGAAGAAAAAGTGCCGTAGCCCGGATCATTATTAAAGAAGGCAAAGGCAACATAACCATTAATAAGCGCGATTTACAGGAATATTTCCCACTTCAGCAGGTACAATATCTGATACATCAACCCTTAATCGCTGCTGATGCAGAAAATAAATACGACATTATGGTAAACCTGAAGGGCGGGGGTGTAACGGGACAGGCGGAAGCGTTGCGTCTTGCCATAGCGAGAGCACTTGCCACAATAAATCCTGAGGTTAAAGAAGCTTTAAAGGATAAAAAGCTCTTAACAAGAGATCCTCGTCAGGTTGAAAGAAAGAAACCCGGACGTCCTGGTGCAAGGAAGCGGTTCCAATTTAGCAAACGTTAAAACTCGTTTTTTGTTTAGTATCTAAATTGGTGAGACTCATTCTTTTAACAGACTGGCTACTCATTGATTGATTAATACAGAATGTAAACAAATATCATTATGCAAAAAATTTCAGTTCAGCAATTATTAGATGCCGGTGTACATTTCGGGCACTTGAAAAGAAAATGGAATCCAGCCATGGCTCCGTATATCTTTATGGAGAAAGAAGGCATTCATATCATTGACCTGCAAAAATCTGTTGTGAAGCTTGAATTAGCTGCCGCAGCACTTAAGCAGATCGCGAAATCGGGACGCAAAGTACTGTTTGTCGCCACCAAGAAACAGGCAAAAGAAATCGTTGCCGATCTGGTAAAAAAAGTAAACATGCCCTATGTAACGGAACGCTGGCCCGGTGGTATGCTGACTAACTTTCCCACCATCAGGAAAGCCGTTAAAAAAATGTCATCCATTGACAAAATGGCAACTGATGGCACATATGATAATCTTTCCAAACGTGAAAAACTTCAGATTGCGCGTCAACGGGCAAAGCTTGAAAAGAATCTCGGAAGTATTGCTGACCTGACCCGGTTACCTGCGGCCATGTTCATTGTGGATATTGTAAAAGAATATATTGCTGTGCGCGAAGCAAGAAGGCTCAATATTCCCATATTTGCCATGGTGGACACGAACTCGGACCCGAATCTGGCCGATTTTCCGATTCCTGCCAACGATGATGCCTCCAAATCCATTGCATTGATTATTGATTATGCCTGCAAAGCGATCCAGGAAGGCCTTGAAGAAAGAAAGATGGAACGCGAAAAAGAAACTGATGTGGAAGTGGTAAAAGCAAAGAAAAAGGTTAAAAAAGCAGAAGAGGGTGAAATTATTGGGGATGATGAAACAGAGGTTGGAGCTGAAATTGAAGAAGATGTTGAAGAGGAAGTTGAGGATCTGGATGCCAGTATGGCCAGGAGAGCAGCAGCGAAAAAGGCTTTAGCCATGAAAGCCCCCGCAAAAAAAGGAGTGGTCATTGAACTGGAAGAAGAAGACGAAGAAGAATTATAACACAATAAAGATATCAGTATTATGCCTCAAATTACAGCTGCAGATATAAGCAGGCTCAGAAAAATGACGGGTGCAGGAATGATGGACTGCAAAAGTGCACTTGAAGAAACCAGCGGTGATTATGATAAAGCAGTGGAAATTATCCGCAAGAAAGGAAAGCTGGTTGCCAGCAAAAGAGCTGACCGGGAGGCCGGAGAAGGTGTCGTTCTGGCGAAGGCTTCAGCAGACGGGAAAACAGGTGCTTTGATCGTATTGAATTGTGAAACGGATTTTGTTGCAAAAAATGCAGATTTCATAAAATTTGCTGGTTCAATACTCGACACTGCAATAAAAAACAAACCGACTGACCTGAAGGCACTCAAAAATTTAAGGATTGAAAACCGGTCAGTTGAAGACCTGATCATTGAGCAAATCGGCATCATCGGTGAAAAACTCGATTTATCGTATTATGCCAGGATTGAAGCCGGACAGGTTGTACCTTATATTCATCCGGGAAATAAAATTTCCACCCTGGTCGGATTAAATAAAGTCGTTGATCTTCAGGTTGGAAAAGATATAGCCATGCAGGTTGCAGCGATGAATCCGGTTGCTGTGGATGAAAATAATGTTCCGCCTGAGGTGCTGGAAAAAGAAAAGGAAATTGGCAGAGAACAGGCGCGAAATGAAGGAAAACCTGAAAACATGCTGGACCGGATCGCGGAGGGAAAAGTGAAAAAATTCATCAAGGAGGGAACATTACTAAATCAGGCTTTTACAAAGGATAACAACATGACTGTAAGGCAATACCTTCAGGGTGTGGATAAGGAACTGACGGTATCAGGATTTATCAGATATTCACTGAATCAGTAAGCGAAAAAAAGTAACGGGGTGTCAACAGGCACCCCGTTACTTTTTATTATATTTATGCCTGCATCGATTTCCTGTTCGCATGAAAATAAAATACAACCGGGTATTGCTGAAGTTGAGTGGAGAAGCCCTTACAGGCACTCAAAAAACCGGATTCGATATTCCTGTACTGGAGGCATATGCCCGGCAAATAAAGGAGATCCAGGATTCAGGTGTTCAGCTGGGAGTCGTTGTAGGAGGCGGAAATATTTTCCGTGGAATATGGGGACAGAAAAAGGGTTTTGACCGAATCACCGGAGACTATATGGGTATGCTGGCAACTGTTATCAATGGCCTGGCCATTCAGGAGTTTATCACGCAGGCGGGAGGTAAAGCCAGGGTTCTTGCGGCAACTGAGATGCAACCCGTCGCGGAACGATACAGTAAAACCCTTTCCGAGGAATTATTTCAACAGGGTAATGTATTAATATTCACATTCGGAACGGGGAATCCATTTTTTACAACGGATACTGCAGCGGCCCTGAGAGCAGTCGAGACCCATGCTGAAATTCTGCTCAAGGGCACGCGTGTGGACGGGGTATATACGGCCGACCCCGAAAAGCATCCTGATGCTGTGAGGTATGATACCATAAGCTTTGAGCAGGCCTACCAGGAAGGTTTGCAAATAATGGATCTTACTGCCTTTACCATGTGTCGTGAAAACAATCTTCCCATTCTTGTATTTGACATGAATAAGGAGGGTAATTTGATGGATATCGTGAAAGGTAAAAAAGTAGGTACATTGATTCAATAAGATTGAAAATTAAGTTTAAAAGGGATATATTTGTTTTACCTTACTTTCTAAATCCTTATCATTATGGAAGAAGAAGCCGTATTATGTATCGATATAGCCCGGGAAAAAATGGACAAGGCTATCAGACACCTGGAGGAAGAACTGATGCGGATAAGGGCAGGCAAAGCCACACCCAACATTCTTGACGGTATTCATATTGAATATTATGGTGCCTCAACACCTCTTTCACAGGTCTCCAATATCGGCACACCGGATGCAAAGACAGTTGTCATACAGCCCTGGGATAAATCCATGCTGGATACCATAGAAAAGGCCATACTGTATGCCAATATCGGTCTTACACCTATGAACAACGGTGAGATCATCAGATTGAATATACCACCCCTTACAGAGGAAAGACGCAGGGACCTGGTGAAACAGGTCAGATCTATGGGTGAAAACACCAAGGTCAGTATACGGAATGCACGGCGTGATGCCAATGATGAACTGAAAAAGCTTCAGAAACAAGGACTTTCTGAAGATGTTGAAAAAGAAAAGGTCGATGAGGTGCAAAAAATGACCGACGAATACAGCAGCAAGGTAGATGTAATCGTAGCTGGCAAGGAGAAAGATATCATGACGGTCTGAGAAGATCCTCAAGTGCTAATTTCCTTCAATTAACCTGTAAAGCTCATCAAGTTTCGGGGAAAGAATGATTTCGGTACGCCGGTTCTTTTGTCTTGCTTCTGCCGTCTTTGCGGGATCAACAGGCTGGAACTGACTGCGGCCGGCTGTTGTGATCCTAACCGGATCAATTCCTGAATCTTGCAGCAGGATCCTGACTACTGCCGTGGCACGCAAAACGCTTAAATCCCAGTTGTCCTTGTATACAGATCCGGAGATTATCGGAACATCATCCGTATGACCTTCAATCATGATGCTTATATCAGGATTCTGTTCCAGAACCCTTCCAAGGTTCCTTAATGCAGAAACGCCATTCTGGTCAACCACGGTACTTCCGCTTTTGAACAGGAGTTTTTCATCAAGGGATACATATACCTTTCCATTTTTTTGTGTAACGGTCAGTCCCTGATTTTCGAAACCCAGTAAAGCATTTGAAACTGTTTGTTTCAGTGCGGCTACCATTGATTCCTGTTCATTCAGGACTTTCTCCAGTTCAGCAAGCCGTTCGTTTCTGCTGTTAAGTTCAGATTGCATTTGTTCAAAGTCTTTTCTCCGGATATCCAGATCAGAAGAGAGATTTCGCAGTTCTGCTTCCTTGAGCTGCATATCTTTTTGTGCCTCCTGCAGCTCATCCATCAAACGGCGTATTTCAGTCCCGCTACCCTTGATCATGGTCTGATTGGCTTCCATCAGGTCCTGATAATCCTTATTCAGCTGACTGTGCTGATTTTGCAATTCACTCAGTTCATTTTTCCATCTAACCGTGTCCTTGCCGATCTGGTTCATTTTGGTTTCCAATGCATCCAGTCTTGACCGGGTTTCTCTTATTTCCACATTCAGGCGTTCATTTTCCACATTCAGGCGTTCCCTTTCATCCTCACAGTTCAGTGCTTCTGTCTGAAGGCTGTTGAATTTTGTCGGCGGAACGCACGAAACCAGCGAAATAGCTGTGCATAACATCAAACTGTATATTCTCATCATTAATTTAGATTATTGACGTCCGAAATTAAAATGCTCTGCAATATGTTCAAAAAAAGAAAGCAATAAATTATTAACTTTGTACCTTTAAGTCGGGTTTGCGCCGCAATAATAGCATATTACTAATTTTTCATACTTTACACAGTAAAAGAAGCAGAGATTTCTGTCGAAAATGAATCACAACGACAAAGTAAGTTTTCTTGATAGAATCAATTATCCGGCAGACCTGAAGAAGCTTGACCGGGAAAATCTGCCGGCTGTTTGTACGGAGTTGAGGCAGCTGATCATTGATGAATGTTCTTCAAATCCCGGTCATCTGGGAGCAAGCCTTGGAGTCATTGAACTCACGGTAGCGTTACATTATGTATTTGACGCACCGGAAGATGCGTTGATCTGGGATGTGGGACACCAGGCATATGGACATAAAATTCTTACCGGACGAAAGAATTTATTTCACACCAACCGCAAGTATAAGGGTATCAGCGGTTTTCCGAAAATGAGCGAGAGCCCGTATGATTCTTTTGGTACGGGACACTCCTCAACATCCATTTCTTCTGCAATTGGTATTGCGGTTGCTGACCGGCTTAAAGGTCTTAACCGGAATGTGGTGGCTGTTATAGGTGACGGAGCCATGACTGCCGGTCTGGCTTTTGAGGGATTGAACAATGCCGGAATGGAGAAGGCCAACCTTCTTGTTATTCTCAACGATAACAATATTGCGATTGATCCCAATACCGGTGCCCTTAAGGAATATCTTGCCGACATTACGACATCACGGACATACAACAAGGTCAAAAATGAGATCTGGAACCTGTTTGGGAAAATCAACAAAATTGCACCTCATGCACGGGACTATGCAAGAAAACTTGAAAACGGACTGAAATCGATACTGATGCACCAGAGCAATCTTTTTGAAGCCCTTAATTTCAGGTATTTCGGTCCGATCGATGGTCATGATGTGCTGCATCTTGCAGATTTACTGGGTGATATGAAGAGCATTCCGGGACCAAAATTGCTGCATATACTCACCACCAAAGGCAAAGGGTTTAAACAGGCGGAAATGAACCAGACGGTTTACCATGCTCCCGGGATCTTTGATAAAAATACAGGAGAAAGACAACGGATCAGTCGCGATACTCATGAACCTGAATTGTTCCAGGATGTATTCGGATATTCAATCCTTGAACTTGCACGGTTAAATGAACGGATTGTTGGTATAACACCGGCAATGTTAACTGGTTGTTCGCTGAACATGATGATGGCAGAAATGCCGGAACGTACTTTTGATGTGGGCATCGCTGAACAGCATGCTGTGACGTTTTCTGCCGGACTGGCCTCGCAGGGACTGGTGCCATTCTGCAACATCTATTCATCTTTTATGCAGAGGGCCTTTGATCAG
>JAFGRC010000165.1 GCA_016935355.1 Bacteroidales bacterium | reverse complement strand
GGAAGGGATTGATTATTATTATCTGCGCATGCGTATCGGCATTGCATATTATGAATTAAAAAGATATCAGGCTTCCATTCCGCATTTTGAAAAAGCCTATGTTGAAAATCCGGACAATCCGTCTGCGCAGGAGTACCTGTATTATGCTTATATGTTTTCGGGCCGGCAGATGGATGCACTTCATATTGGGGAAAATTTTCCGGATGATATGAAACAAAAGACCGGCATCAATGAGGAGACATCCATACACGCAGTATCCTTCAGCTTTACAGGATCTTCATATGATACGCAAGAGATCACTGAAAATATGCAGCCTTTTGACTCGACTGTCGGAGATGGCTATCAGAGCATTCCAAAGAAATTTGGCCTCTTTGGCCTGTCGCTTAGCCACAAAATGGGCAGCAGCGTAATCGTATCACATTCCGCACAGTTGCTCCGCAAGACAAATTACGTCCTCAGTCGTTTTTCCGGATTGAATTATACCATTTCGGATCAGACGATCACACAGTTCCAGTATTACATTTCGCCTGCAATTCGTGCAGGTAAAGGATTGACGGTAATGCCTGCCTTTCATTTCATCTCGTACAGAATACCCGGGATTGTGGCTTCAAACGGTATGGGCGGCAGGACAACGATTGCCTCATCCAGCACTGTCAATGATTATATTGTTTCCCTGGCAGTGAATAGAGCATTTCAATACGTCAATGCAGGCTTATCTTTCTCATACGGTACGCTGAACTATAAGAGGCAGTACCAGCCGGGAGCAGAGCTGACGCTCTATCCATTCGGCAACCTGAACCTGTATTCCACTATAAAAGCATACAAACAGCTCGAATATTATAACGGTGATCAGATGGCAGACCGACTGGTTCTTCAGAATATAACAGGTTTTAAGGTATGTTCATGGTTATGGCTTGAAGCTGAGGGCAGCTGGGGCGATTATGCCAATTTCTCCGAATACAACGGTGCAGTGGTGTATAACGGTCTGGATGAGATCAACAAAAGGTATGCCGGAAGAGCCATACTCTGGCTGAATCGGGGGCATTTGCAGTTTATACTGTCTTATAACCGTACCGATCTGACAAATTACTATTATCCGAATATCTTTACGGAAGAATTCATCAATACAATTCATTATTCATCGAACACATTTACAGGAGGTATCATATGGAAACTTTAAAAAGAATGCTGCTGGTAATAATTGCAGCATGTGGCATTTCAATATCAAATGCACAGGAAGACCAGCAGTTGCTGGATGCTTTCTCAAAAAGCTATCAGATGGAACAGGAAGGTAATTTTACCGGAGCGGTTGCATCCCTGCAGTCCGTTTACAGCGCAGATTCTTATGAGATCAATCTCCGGATCGGCTGGCTGCTCTATTTAAAGGGAAGCCTGACCGAATCCATGGAATATTATAATAAGGCGATCAATTTAAAGCCTTATGCCATTGAACCGCGTTTTGGCATAGCGTATCCGGCTTATGATTATGGCAATCACGCTCTGGTGATCGAACAGTATCAGAAAATACTGGAAACCTGTCCGAATAACACTCTGGCAATGTATCGCCTGGGAGCCGTTTACTATTACGATCAGCGGTATGCTGAAGCGGAAAAACAATTTGAAAAAGTGGTGAACCTGTTCCCGTTTGATTACGATTCCCTCTTAATGCTGGCATGGACCAAATACCAGCTGAAACAATACCGCGAGGCCCTTGTGCTGTTCAACAAAGCACTGCTCTACGATCCTTCAAGTGAATCTGCAAAAGAAGGAATCGGTTTGATCCGGTGAATAAAACAATTCCGACAAAACACCAATGGTGTTTTGTCGGAAATTAAACAACAACAAAACCAAACAAAACCGCTTTAAAATTGCCTTCCTGCCTCAAACGGTGAATTCACAATTTCATCGTATTGCACCTGGTCAATAAACTGCGGTTCATAATCGATACCCAGCCTTACAAACTGGCGGTTGAAAGCCCTGAGATGATTTCTCGATCCTTTCAGCAGGTTTTTAAAAACCAGCTCAATGTTTTCATTGGAAGTTTCTTCAAGCAATTCCTGTAAGTCTTTTATATCAAGCTCTTCGATCAGGGCACCAACTTTAAATGCTTCAGCAACGGATTCCGAACCCCTGGTGACCAGCTCATCATAGAGTGTTTTGAATTCGTCGTTGTCAAATTCACCCGGATCCTTAACAATTACGTTGTTTGATCCATAATATTCAAGCAGCAGAATTACCGCATTCATGTGCTGTTCTTCTGCCTTTGAAATATTTGAAAAAGGCAGGGCTCCCCAAAGGTCATACAAAGCATAGTATACATCCCGTGCCAGTTTCTCCTCGTCTTTCATATAACCGAGCATTTCAAGTTCTTCTGTACTCAGTGCAGGTGTCTCAGCAAGAGACTGCCAGAGCACATCCTCATTGAACAGTGTTGTACCGTCAGATTTAACATCAATGATGTTTTCTATACCTGTGTCTCTGGCCTGTGCTTCTTCTTTTTCACATGAACCTGCAAACAACAGGAAGCTAAAAAACATGGTACTCATAAAAACCGTGATTATTAACTTTTTCATAACATATAAATTTTAATTATTACACATAATGTTTATTTATTTTATATGTTAGAAACAGAAACCTGGAATTTCCTGCGGGATCAAAACAAATTTTTTCAGAACTGGATTTCATACCCGTGATTCTTTTTATATGATCAGTCTGAATCCAAATCCATTACCAGTCATTACGAATCTGAATTCTGTTTTATGCCAAAATGAACTCGTCTTTAATCCGCGATTATATATATCAACAGCTGTTTTGATTTGTTTGTTGCATTTAGAGGCGATCGGAATGGATATTATTACCAATCCTGCCCCGATTCCTGCCAGTGCCCAGTTTGGTTCGCCTCCACCAATAGCAGTCCCAAGAGGCCACCCGATCATAGCACCACCTGCAAGCGCAAATATGGAAGCGATAGTAATATTCGATTGTGCAGCCTTTATTTCTTTATATGCCTGTTCATTTGGCTCCATTATTTTAACCAGTTGCGACATGTTCAAACTTTGATCGCCCTGATATAACCGGTAACCTCCAAAAGCTTTTTGCATTGTTATCGAATCTGTTGGAGTTTGTCCGGATACAAATAACATACAAACTGTTAGTAAAGTCAGGATGAGTGTATACTTTTTCATCTTAGTAAATTTTTCAAGTTATTAATTATAATGGTATATAGGCTCCAATTGAATACAGAAGCATGACGGGTGGCAGCTCATAATCATCTGGCATGGCCGGACCTTTTTCAAGCAGATTACCAAAAATGGCCTTTACAGATCTTTACCTTCCATATAATCTAACAATACAAATATAAATTCTGTAACTGAAATTTAAGTTCAGTTGACATTATAAGAACAATAGTGAAATACAGACAATGCCTGAATGATCTTTGTAAAATCCCGGCAGGAGACAAAGAAAGATGTTTCATAATTCATCGGCTAAAAGATGTATTAATTCTAAATCTGTTAACAATCAATTATTTGATTCTTGAAGATTCAGTAATCGTAACCTGTATCGGATTCATCTTTCAGGAACCCTACAAAAAATGTCCCGCTTTCTTTATAGGCATACCTTCCGATACTGCGGTTAAAATAGATCGGTGCTCCGAATTTCTTCATAAACCGGATGTAATTGTACAAATGTCTTTCGGAGATTCGAAGCATCCGGGCCATTTCCGGAGGTCTCAGGGGTCTCTCCATAAGGATGAATTTATTAATCCGTTCGATTATATTACAGGCCTTGTGTGCTGGCATGTGATTGAAAATATTTTATAGGGTTTTATGCTTATCAAAGATAAGGAACGCTTCTCAGTTCTTTTTCAACGAAACCTCTATTACAAAATCAACAGGATTAGCCAACTTCGGCCGCTGCAAATCTTTTCCTTTTACATAAGGTGACAGAACAAATTTAAAATCCCTGGCTGAAACGTCACTTCAGTCTAGAAAAAATCAGGAGGTCAGAGCGAGATAATGCCTGAAACCTGCGCCGGACAAAAATATTCAGAGCATACGGAAATTGTTAACAATTCATTGTGATGGAATGATCAATATTTACAAAGATTGACCCGATGCAGAAAACATTAAGAGTGCAAGCATACTTAAAATTTAAAATAAAATCGATCTTTTTCATTCTTAAATCTTTATAGGTTTATATTTTTATAATTAAAGCTTTCGTTCGTACTTTTTTTATGTCTTTTATTTCAGTATTTTTGCATAATCATCGAACTATTAGGCATTATAAGGCATAAAAATGAATGAAGTTTACAGACTATTTTCTCCATATCCGGCATATGACAGACCGGAAAGACATTAAAATGGAATGGATTGAACAGGTTTACGAGTTCCCGGAACATGAACAAATACAGACTGATGGCCAAAAAAGAAAGTGGAGGTATATTAAAGAAGTTGATAAATATTTGCGCATTGTAGTCATGGAAGATGGCGAGACAGTACACAATGCTTTTTTTGACAGGGATTTTAAAAAATAACATTATGAAGATAACATACTTTAAAGATACTGATACTTTGCTGGTTAATTTCAACAACAATGAAATTACCGATACCAAAGACCTAAATGAAAACGTACTGGTTGAAACGGACAAAAACGGAAACGTGGTAAGCATGACCATTGAACATGCACAACAGCAGGCTGAAATTGCTAATTTCTCTTTTAACCAGGTTGAAAAAACAGGTGCTGTTTGAGTAAAAAGCCCCGGATTTCCCGAGGCTTTTATTATTTCATGTTCCCTAAATTAATTTGTTAGACATTTTTCTCCTAATTTGTTATTAGAATTTTTGTCCAACCATTTAGGGGGCTAGTACAGTAGGAAATATCCAGAAGAATTCCCCATCCGGATCGGTATAGAGTAGCGGATTATTCAGGGCATAGGAATACCGGTAATTCAAAGAACTTAATCAGCAGGTTTGAATAATTCTAATGACACATCATCAATAAAATAGTATGCTCCATTATCAAAAATATCATCTGGAATATAGTTCTGATTGACTTTTAAAATAGAAGTATCCTTGTATTTTCGTAAAAATCTTCTTTCACGCCTCTTTCCTTTTGGCCAAGCTATCCTGTATTCATCAACTATACTATTCAAGTCAATATGCTCCTGATAAAACATGCCTAAGGTTAAAAACCTTTCTCCTCCCATGGCTTTATATATTGCATGATATTGTTTCCAATATACACTGTCACACAGCTCTGAAATGTCAAATACAATATCAGCAGTAATTTGTCTGAATTTGAACATTTCTTCATAAAAAGGATCATTATAAAGCGAATATATATTCTGCTTTTCAGAAAAATAGATTTCAAATTTCTTTAAGCAAAACTGAGAAGACGATCCTTCGAAACGCAAATAAATATGAAACTCATACAGGCTGTCTCTTAAAAGTGGCTCAATTAATGTTCCGGTGACCTGCTCCATGGAGCCATACCATGTAAAAGGGAAAAGTCCAATATAGGATTTTCCGGAATTCGGAAAATGGTCACCAGGTTTAATATACGGTTGCCCCTTACTGTTATAAGGTTTTTCCAAAGTGAAAAAATCTACAGAATTATTGTTTGGAATAAACCAATCCTTGCAGTAGAAAGTATCGGATCTGTAAAAATCCCCCGGAAGAAAATGGTATTCTTCAAACCCGGGATTTTTAACCAGGTTTTGAGGATATACAACCTGAGTAAAAAAAATTAATAGTAATACCCCTGGATATTTTATTGCTGTTTTTATCATATCAATGAGTTTCTAATATGATGAGATTAAACTGGCTTAAAGCAGTCCCCGGCATACAATATGAATCATTAACAATGCCTGATACTGAAAATCTGATTTTGCTAATCCCGGTAATTGTTCCTGATCTTATTTGAGTAGAAAAGTTATCCAAATTATAAATATAAATCACTTTTCCTATTTCCAATGTCATAGTGGCGTCATAAGGGACACTGCCGCGCAAAGACCATTCAACGGATTTGAATTTGTATTTTCCTAAATATATTTCTCTTGCAGGATAGCTACTTAGATCAATTCCGCATGTTCCCCTTGGAAGAAGATTAATATATATTTCATCCCTCATTCTATAATAACAATTTATCATCCATTGGGGAGCTGTGCCATTTTCAACTCTGGCTTTATAATTTTCATATTGTGATACTTTAATATGGTTTCCTTTTTCAGTAATATAATACTCATGTATGCGTGTATTATCATCTAGTTTAATCTGGTAACCTGCAGTAAAACTTGGATTTGAAACCCAGCCATTTCCTGAATTTGTGTCATAATACCAGGATGATAAATTAAAAGTTGCATTATTATTTTTTGCATTATATGAGATCCCGGCTGTATATAAGTTGCTGGAAAGAGGTAAACCTGCCTCCTTGTTTAAACCAACGCTATATCCAAAGGTCCATCCACTTGAGGGTGCATAAGAGGCAAATACAGTATTAAAATACAAAGTTCCGCCAATTGAGGCATATAATTCATCAGATTTAAATGAATAACCTCCAGTAACCTGGGCGCTTGCAACACCGGGTATTCCAACTCCAAATGTCAAGCCCACGCTAAGACCTCCTTCTTTATTGTAATTGATGTGAGGAAATAAGAAGAAAAGATCTCCTGATTGATCCGTAAACTTCAGTGGATTATTGAGGGCATAGCTGTAGCGGTTGAAATTCTGGGAGAAGTCGGGCATCTGGATGAAGTTGTCCGGGCTGAGGAACATTCCTGTGAGGGGG
>JAFGRC010000044.1 GCA_016935355.1 Bacteroidales bacterium | reverse complement strand
TTACTTGAGGTTGAATCTGAAGCCTTATTTGAATCTGAAGCTCTATTTGAATCCGAATCTGATCCTGAATCTGAACCTGAATCCACATCTTCCGGTTCAAATTTAAGCAAATCATGCGCCTTAAGAATGGTATACCAGTTTGCGATCTTTCTGATATCCGAAACGTAAACCCGGTTCCTGTCGTAATCCGGAAGCACCTTGTCCATGAATTCCTTCAACGCATCGGGGGTTGACCGGGAATCGGGAATGGGAATACCGGTATCCAGGGAGTCAATTTTTTTCAGGATTTCTTTTAGTGGCACTTCTTCATGGTCAGTGAAAACAGCTATATCCTCAAGTGAACTCACTTTCACGTTGGCACTGACAAAACTCCTTTTTTTATCAGCAAAAGATTCAACAATGATTCCGTTTCGTGCCTGGGAAACAAATTTAAACAGGCCGGCCTGACCCGAAACTGACATGATTTCCTTAAGATCCATGTTATTGTGTCGTTAATTCTGATACATCACAAAAATACAATTTATTGGTAAATTACAAATCACAGGTCAATGATCTTTTGCATCACCATTATAACTCCTGAATCCGCTCAGGCTATACCCCTTTCTTTTTTTATTGCTTCATACGCTTCAGAAATGCGCTGAAACTTTTCATTTGCCTTTTTCCTGATTTCTTCACCCAAATATGCCACCTTATCGGGATGATTTTTCATGGCCAGCCGGCGGTAAGCTTTCTTGATTTCCTCGTCCGATACACCGGGATTTGTTTCAAGGACCTGATATGCCCAGTCCGTAGACGGAATGAACATGTTCTTAATGGAATTCATATCTGCATTCTGAATTCCAAGTTCTGTTGCAATCTGCTCAATCTGGTGAATCTCTGCAGACTGGATATGTCCATCCGCCATTGCAATACCAAACAATAAATGCAGCAACTGAAGGCGGGATGAATAATTCATTCTCATGCGTATTTGTCTGCTGACATCCCTTACCGGTATATCCTGCTTCAGGATGTTTCTGAGTATTTTAAGCATACCCATAGCTTCCCGCTCCCCGAAAGTCTGCACCAGATATTTCTTTACAAAATCGAGTTCCGACTTCAGTACCTTTGTATCAGCCTGCATTGTTGCGGCAAAAAGGATCATCAGACTGACCTCAAAATCACCCCTGGTGGTCCCGGTTTCGGGAATTTTATTTCTCGCTTCAGTGGAAGCATCCAGCACTGAACCGAATGCAAACCCCAGCAATGCACCGATCGGTCCGCCTATCGTCCAGCCCAGGCCTGCACCGATCCATTTTCCGAATTTTGCCATTTGTTTAATTTCCTGATTTTTCAGACGTCATCAAGGAATCATGGATCTTCAGAACCTGGGGAATAACAAGATGATGATCATCATTCTCAATAACAAAATGAGATCTTCCCGTTTTAATATCATCGGGCATCTGATTTTCCATAATTTTGGAAGCAAGTGCTTCGGACATCCCGGGACGGGCCATGATCCGGTTCATCCTTAAACTGACAGGTGCCGTGACGGTTATGTATACATCCATGATCCTGTAAAGATCGCTTTCAAATAAGATTGCAGATTCCTGTATGACATACCTGCTTTGAACATGATCCTGACACCAAACCAGAAAACGCTCGGCAACCTCAGGATGTACGATGCTGTTAACTTGTTCCAGCAGTTCCCGGTCACTGAAAATCATTGCGGCAAGTTTCCCCCGGTTCAAATGCGGTCCGTCATAGATCTTTTCACCCAGTAATGCGACCATTTTGTTGCGAATGGTTTCGCTTGTGTCATAAAGCTTTTTCGCTTCATCGTCAGCATGATATACCGGCACACCCAGCATTCCGAATACCTGACAAATGACGGTTTTACCACTTCCGATACCTCCTGTCATGCCTGCCTTGATCATTTTCGTCTGATAAGAAATTCGATCATTTCCGGATTTAACCTGATGCTGCTGATATATTGCGGTGTATCTGAAAGCATCACAGGCAAGCGCTGCTGTTGTTTCCCTCCGATATCATTGTAATCGATAAACAACAGCAACGGATTGGCCGAGATCTTGTTGTAATTGCTTATGCAAATGCGGTAGGTAATTTTAACCTGACCGGGTATGGCGATCATTTGCAGACTATCGGGCTCATTTATGGAAACAACGGACAGCGTTTCCTCCACCTCGGTAAATTTATCGACAGGAATGATGAGCTTTACTTTCTGCTGTGAAAAATTAATCCCGTCCACAGACTGAAGGTTGCATGAAATTTCAGCCGTATCAGAAAGATTGGAAAGATGGACCGGTTCGGTATGTGCATATGTCATTGAATTCAGTAATGTTGAAGGACCCGAGATGATGATGCTGTCAGGAATCACATCAATATCACCATTTTGCATATACTGCACATGGAAAAACTTTTCATGAATGTTCAAAATGGGCCTGACGGGGATTTTCTTTACCCTTAATTCGCTGAACCTGAAGAAAAGAGTATCAGGCTCTATATCAAGGATCTGCATCTGATTGAGCTCTTCTGAAAGAATATTTGTTACGGTTTCCGTCAGAATAAAAAAAGTGTCAACTCCCAGACTGTTTAATGAGTATGAATTTACATCGAACTTCAAGGGTATGATATTCAGATTCAATTTGCTTTTCAATATGTTAAAGCCATTTGATTTCACCCTGAGCGTCAGTTTGCCGGGTACCGCTCCGATCAATACTTTCCCTTCCGGGAAATTGCTGTACTTTACCGGATAATCCACAACAGCTTCATATTCCTCACCCAGTGAACGGATGTACCAGAATCCGGCAGAAATGATCACGAAAAACAGGAAGATGATGAGTTTTTGATTATAGGGCGACCACTTACCAGAAAGCAGTTTTATGTTTCCTAACAAATTTATGCCCGTGCTTATTGTTCTGGTCTTTTCAGAATTCAATTTAAACTGAGTTTAAGTCCGGTTACAAAAATATCTTAAACCCTTTCTGATACGCAATTACTTTTGCTGAGTTTCAATGTCGGTTGTATCACGGAGTATTGCACTCTTGTCGACTTTCAGCAGTACATTGTTGCCTACGTCAATGGTGATCACGTTTTCGGATATATTATTGATTTTACCGTAAATACCACCCGATGTAATGATCCGGTCACCCTTTTTAAGTGCTTCCCTGAAGTTTTTCAATTCTTTCTGACGCTTCATCTGTGGCCGGATCAGAAAAAAATAGAATATTACCATAATCAGCAGGAGCGGAAGAAGTGATGACCATGGATTTTGTGTCCCCTCTCCGGATGACATCAATAAAAAAACGGATAAAATATTATTCATCATGAATGCAATTATAATTAATAATTAAGAATTTGTGTATAAATGATTTAATCTTTAACAGCATGCAAAGTAACAATAAAATTGATTACGGTACAAATATATGCGGCAGATTGGTGTTGCAGCAATAATAAAAACGGTTCGAAACCTGTTGCTTTCAAACTTCTCCGATGAGCCCCCTGCCCGCTTTTTTAATCACCTGTTCATCTTTCAGATGCCTGAATATTTTATCCAGCAATCCGTTTATAAATATGCCGCTTTTTTCAGTGCTGTAAAATTTGGCTATTTCAATATATTCATTGATGGTTACACGCGTGGGAATTGAAGTAAACTCGACCGCCTCGGTTATGGCCATTTCCAGGATCAGAAAATCGACAAACGCAATTCTGTCAACATCCCAGTTTTCTGTGTATGATTCGATTAGCTGACTGTATTCATTACTGCGGAGGACCGTTTTGCGAAAAAGTGTTTTTGCAAATTCACGGTCTTCCGTGTTTTTAAACAACGTCAGCAACTTCGCCTCATCCCCGTCTTCCTTCCGAAAGCCCTTAATGGTTTTTGCAATCATGCTGATCACAAATTCAACCTCATCGTTCCAGTAAATGCTCTGTTCTTCCAGTATCTGATACATTCCTTCAAAATTCACTACATCATGTGTGTAGATATCAATGACAAGCCTTTTATCCTGTTCAAAACCGGTTTCCTGATCCTCCATGTATTCCTTAAAATATTCATTCATCCTGATGTGGTTGTGAAGTTTTTTAATGATCTCCGGAGTATTTACCCACGTCAGTTTGGTGTTGTTCAGATACTGACAGAGCTGCCTGTTGCTGCGCAGCATGTTAATAACCTGATTGTTCACAAATTTTGTATTGGGATTCAAATCCTCCCGGGAAGGTATCTTTTTCTGTTTCGCAATTTCTATCCTTGAATTTGCATAATCTGCAATTTCTATGATCAATAAAAGTAAATAATGATAAAGGTCGTATGTTTTCTGAATACTGAAAAACAGCTCTTTTTCAAATTTATCCAGTGGAGCTTCCGTTTGCTGAAAATATGCATAAAGCAGCTGCATGATCTTTATCCGTAATATCCTTCTGCTGATCATAATTGAAAGAACCTGCCGTTTCTGTAATTCGTTATATAAATGCTGCAAATTAAATGCTTTTTTTTATACATGCAATCATAAAGGAATTTCATTTTATCCCCGAAAAAAATGTGACAGGCATCAAAAAAATCCCAACGATAAATTCCGTCCCGGCTTCCGGTAAATTTTACTGTTTTACCGGTCGTTCTGATCACGGTGTTATGCACCGGGAAAGATGATCACGAAGACAGAAAACTGTTAAAAAAACTGAAAAAACAAGTGATCGTACACGTTTCTAAAAAAAATTTATATTTTTGAACTGCAATTTACCTAACCTAAACACCCTTATGTATGATTGAAGAAGTGCCTGAAAAAAAGGAAACACGAGAAGAGCCTGAACAGCAGGAAATATTTTCCAAAGCTGTCAGAGCAGGTAAGAGAACCTATTTCTTCGATGTTAAAGCGACCAGAAAAAACGACTATTTCCTAACCATTACAGAAAGCAAGAAGCGTTTTCAGAAAGACGGACGGTTCTTTTTTGAAAAACACAAGATTTTCCTGTACAAAGAAGATTTTGATAAGTTTTCTGATGGGTTCTCAGAGGTTATTAAGTTTATCAAATCAGTTAAGCCTGAAATTGCTGATTATGCATCAGTAAAACAAGAGGCAGAAGATGCTGTTGAAGACTACACATCTGTTGATGTGGATTTTGATGACCTCGAAAGTGTCGAGACAGAAGAAAAACAGGTGAAGAAATGATTTGCGGATAAGAGGCCGTCTTGAAAATGAGGCGGCTTTTTTATTTGAATTCCGGGTTATTCAGGCATGGACTATTCACGTATAACGTTTACGGTTCTCTGTTCACTGTTTACGATTTACTGCTCACCTGTCCCGATCCCTTTTGCCTGAAGGAATTTTCTGATCTCCGTGATTTTGAATTTCCTCACATTCGTAACAATATATTTATCATGTAAAAATCTTCCAACCTGGTTGCATTCGTATACAATACGGTCGCACAAGGAATTTACCGGGATCTGAAGCGGAATACATACAAGCAAAATGCACAATTCTCTGTTAAATCTCAGTGACTCCAGCGCTCCATTTGCTTTGCCCAATGCATAAGTCAGCTCTTTCCGGATCATCTCACGCTGAAATCCGGAAAATGGAATACCGGCGGGGGTGAAAAACACGATAAAATACCGCAGTTTTAATCCCTTTCCCCCCAGACCTGTTGAAATAAG
This sequence comes from Bacteroidales bacterium, assembly GCA_016935355.1. Taxonomy (GTDB): domain Bacteria; phylum Bacteroidota; class Bacteroidia; order Bacteroidales; family UBA10428; genus UBA5072. The sequence goes on along the minus strand of JAFGRC010000044.1, from coordinate 7,046 downwards.
GACCTGACTTTCATCCAGCCACTTGCTTTCCAGCAGAAGCTTATTCTCCTTCAGTGCAAGACAGGCCCAGTCCCTTAGAGGATTCCCCGGATTCCTGGCATATCTCTCAAGTGTTCTATATGCTTCTATGTCATCAATTCTTGCAAGCCTGCACAGCAAATATTTTCGTTCTTCAGATGAGCAATCCGGACTGAAAATGAATTCCCTGTTATTGAAAATTTCTTCCGTTTGATGCCCGCTTTCAATATTCCTGTTAAAATCGAAATACTCAGTCTGCACATCATTGTCTATCTGCTCTTCAAGTATGCTGACCGTACTCTTGAGATCACCCAGAAGTTCCTGTATCTTGTCGTATATGTTATCAGGCTTATTCACTTTTTATTAATATAAAATTCATTATATTTCCATTCAATAATCTATTGATATGCATCTTATAACCATACCGGGCACCATAATCTTTCATACTCATTCAGAGGTTTTACCCGAAAGATCAGAAGCAGTATGACAGGATACCTTCAACCTGCAATTTAAAGATATGTATTCAGTCCGGAAAATACAATCAATTTCCCAATTTATTGGTATTGGGCATGAAATAAATATTGAATATTATTGGGACTTATTTTGAAATGATGTCTCAAGGGATCCGTTTATCAGAAGTTCTTACCGGTAAAAGTGTTTACCTGGTGTGTATTAACGGAAGCGAAGCTTTCAGGAAACGCATGCATGAGATGGGTTTCATCAAAGGCAGAAAGATCACCGTGATAAAAAACGCCCCCCTGAAAGATCCCATTGAATTCAGTCTGATGGGATACAACGTAACCCTTCGAAGGAGTGAAGCTTTTATGATCGGGGTCACTACCCGGAGCAACGAGAGAACCCTGAATGGAAAGCTTTTCCTGGAATCCCTGCGACATGTTCAGGATGTTTCAGATCATCATAAGGAGATCAACATCGCCATTGTCGGGAATCCAAATTCCGGTAAAACCACCATTTTCAACCGTATTTCCAGATCCAGGGAACGCGTTGGCAATTATCCCGGAGTCACACTTGGCTCAAAGACCTCATCCATCACCTTCAGGAACCAGATACTGCAAATGACGGACCTGCCCGGTATCTATTCCTTCAGCATTTATTCTCCGGAAGAATTGTATACGCGCGACTTCATCCTCGATGAAAAACCGGATATCGTCATCAACATCATCGATGCATCAAATCTTGAGCGCAACCTGTACCTCACGACCCAGCTGATCGACATGAATGTCAAGGTGGTTGTGGCACTGAATATGTACGATGAACTTGTAAACAGTCAGGATGAATTTGACTACAGAACGCTGGGTTCCATGCTCGGCATCCCCTTTGTGCCCACAATAGGATCTAAAAGCAAAGGGCTGAGAAGATTGTTACTGACTGCAATTGACTTTCATATCAGTCCGGAAAAATACGAACGCAACGTAAGGATCAACTACGGCGATGAAATTGAATTGTCCATTTCCCGCATCACTGAAATGCTTGAGAAAGATTATTGCTGTGAGGTTTCACCGCGCTTTCTGGCCATCGGTCTGCTGGAAGGGGACCATAACCTGCAGCGTTATTTTGCGGGTCATCCGGAGTACGGTAAAATCATCACCCTGGCCCAAAAGGAGGCGGAGCGGATCAGTCAGGTCTATGGTGAAACCGTTGAATCCGTCATGTCCGATGCACGGTACGGATTTATTTACGGTGCTTTAAAAGAGACCTATAAACCCGGATTAAAAGATAAAAGAGAAACAACCAGTAAAATTGATAACCTGCTAACAGATAAGCGCTGGGGTTTTCCTTTCTTTCTGCTTTTTCTGTGGGTCATGTTCACCTGCACTTTTGTCGTGGGCAATTATCCCAAAGACTGGATCGAACAGGGAGTCGGATTGCTGAGCCATGCGCTGGACGGACTGATGGCTGAGGGATCTTTTAAATCACTGCTGATCGATGGCATTGTCAAGGGTGTGGGAAGCGTTATCGTGTTCCTTCCCAATATTCTCATATTGTTCTTTTTCATCTCAATAATGGAAGACACGGGCTATATGGCAAGGGCCGTTTTTCTGATGGACAAGCTGATGCATAAAATCGGACTGCATGGCAAATCATTCATTCCGCTGATCATGGGATTCGGATGCAACGTGCCTGCCATTATGGCTACACGAACGATCGAGAACAGGAATAACAGACTTGTGACCATCCTCATCAATCCTTTTATGTCGTGCAGTGCCCGGCTTCCGGTTTACATCCTGCTGATCGGGGCAATTTTCCCGGCATATAAAGGCAGTATCCTGTTTTTAATTTATCTGTCCGGTGTCATTACAGCCATTATCATTGCCCTGATATTTAAAAAGACTTTTTTCAGGGGCGAGGAAGCGCCGTTTGTGATGGAGCTTCCTCCGTACCGGTTTCCGACAATCCTGTCAACGCTCAGGCACATGTGGTATAAGGGTTCTCAATACCTGAAAAAGATGGGCGGGATCATCGTAATCGCCTCGATCCTGATATGGGCACTCGGACACTATCCTGTACAGCATATGTCCGCGGGATTAAACGAACAGGAACGGGAAAATGTGGCCGCCCGTTATGATGCCGGAACCATTCAGGTCAGGACAAATCCTGCATCAACAGCATCATTAATAGCTGACGGCAATTCTGAAAAGGGTCGCACCGGCCAGACGACAATGGCTGAACAACAGGAAAAATCATATATCGGACAAATCGGCAAGTTCATTGAACCTGCCATTGAACCACTGGGATTTGACTGGAGGATGGGCGTATGCCTGCTGAGCGGTATTGCTGCCAAAGAAATCATTGTAAGCACCATGGGGATCATTTATCAGCCCGAAACCGGGTTCAGTGAAACCGGATCCCTGCAGGAAAGGATCAGGGAGATGCGGTACACGGAAGGTGAAAAACAAGGCGAACGGGTATTTACACCTCTGGTCACCATCTCTTTCGTTGCTTTTGTGTTGCTCTATTTTCCATGCATTGCCACCATCACAGCCATCGGAAAGGAGTCGGGTTCATGGCGGTGGGCCGTGTTTACGATGCTTTACACAACGGGACTGGCATGGTTGGTTTCGTTCATGATTTATCAGGCGGGTCTGTTAACTGCATAAACAAATTGTTATGATTCAGGATGTTATAACTTTTATCGTAGTATTTTCTGCAGCAGCATTTACCCTTTATATTGTTGTAAGACCGTTTTTGCCTGATGCAAAAGGGAAACAACAACAGCACGGATGCACCCGCTGTTCCAGCTGCACCCTCCGTGAAACCTGGAACCTAAAACACGAAACTTGAAACCCGGAATATTGAACAATCTTGAACAATTGAATGTTGAACGTTGAACGTTGAACTATTTTGAACCACCTTGAACAATCTCTAAATTGAACAACATTGAACCACTTAACGAAACGTGAAACTTGAAACGTTTTATTCTAGCAACCTGTCCGCCCTTTCCCGTGCTTCATTGACAAGGGCATCCGCTTTCCGGTCGGCTTCATCAATGATCTTTTGAGCGCTCTCCTCACCTTCCTGCCTGAGCTTTTTGGCAGCCTCCTCGGCAAGACGCCTGGAGATCGGGTCTTTGGCCTGATCGATCAGTTTCTGCGCATTTGAATCGGCTTCCTTTCTGATGATGTCAGCTGCTTTTGAGGCATTCTGCCGGATCACATCAGCCTGCTCTTCGGTTTCGGCAATGATCTTGTCCGCTTCAGCCCGGGCTGCAGCACGTGCTTCTTCCTTCTTCTGGTCGATTTGCTCCTGCACAGCCTGAACAGCCTGCTCTTTCATTTGCTGCAAAGCCTGTCCGGTATTCTCCCTTAAATTCAGCCTGATCTCCGGATTCCTGAAAGTACCTCCAACGGACACACTTATATTAAGATTCTCTGCCGGGTCAATGTTAATGCCTGCTGAAGATGCCCTTTCCACAAGGTTGTTTACTGCTGAGTTGGCAGCTTCTCCCAGTTCCGTCCGGGGAATTGAAATGCCGATCGTATAATTCATGGTTTCATCCAGACCCTGGTCACCTCCGATCAGCAATGTTGTTTTTCCCATAATGACCTCAAAGGGCTCTACCAGCAACCTGCCGTTGCGGATCTCAAAATCCACTCCCAGATTGTTCAGGGTCATATTTTCAAATGTACTTGTATTCAACGCATTGCCAATAGCATTAAAAGTGTTTGAACTTCTCAGTCCGATGGCTTCGGATGAAAAACTGCCTGTACCGACAATGCTCGCCAGTACCGGCATCATGTTTTCACTCAGGTAACTGCTGTACTGCATCTGCAGTGACACATTACCCACTGCCTTCTGTGCAATTGGCGCAAACTTCTGCAATACACCAAACGCTTCAAAAGCAGCCGGAATATCAATGGATATGGCATTGAAATCAAAATCCACAAGCGGATTTTGGATGTCTTTTGTATTGTATTCTCCCGACAGCTGCATGGTACCGTTCAGCAGATTCATTCTCAGATTGTCCAGAGATACCCTGCTGTCACGGACCAGGATCGCTCCCACAGTATTTTCGATCTGCAGCTTATCAAAGAACATCCTGTCGATCCTGGAAACCAGTCTGAAATCAATATTTCCCGGAACCTCGATCAATGTCAGCGGAACGGTATCCGTTTCTTCGACAGTTTCCGCGGATTCTGTCATGAATGCATTCAGATCAAGAACGCCCGAGGTAAGAATAAAATCACCTCTGATCGTTTCATCTTTGAATAAATAGGGTATGAAGTCCTCCACTCTGCCGCTCAGCTGAAAATCGCTCCTGCCCATTACCGCATTGAACGATTGCACATCAAAAAACTTGGGTGACAGACTTATGGATGCCTCTGAAATCATGACATCCCCGGGGAGGTCCGGAGTGCTGTAAAGCAAATCATCGATCTGAACGGAACCGTCGGCTCTGAATTTTTCGTATTCCTCATTTTCGATATAGGACAAATACCCCATGAAATCCATTGCCGCATTGATCCTGCCGGCCAGTGATGTATGCTCCAGTGGCACAACATCCTGCAATGTGGCAAGATCGAGATCCATATGAAGGTTTCCGTTTACCATCATATCGCTGACGGGTGTTTTAATGTTGAGTGTCATATCAACCGGATTGGAACCCAGCTCAACATGAAATTTATTGATGTCAACCGTTGAGTTGTCCTGCTGAACGCCATCAAAAAAAAGGTCCACATCAATGCCAATGTTCTCGGCAGATTTTGGCAGATAGGGGTATTTGAACATGGCATTCTCAACCAGCATGGCAAGCGTGACATCGGGCATGGATTTGGCATTGTAAGTGCCTTCTACCGCTCCGTTTAATGTCAGCTGACCGGCCGTTTCAACATCCTCAAAATCTTTCATGTAAATTGCGGGGATCAGCGACAGCAATGATTTGAAATCCGCCTGATCCAGACCGTACGACAGATCAATTGCAACATCTTCTTCATTGGGCATGGCGACCGTTCCGTCAAAACGGAGCACCAGGTCGTTCAGTGCAATTGAATTATCCCGCAGGGTAAAAAGTAAATTCACAAGGTCGGCATCCAGTTCAATGTCCAGATCCAGTCCGGCATCCCTGAGATAGCGGATACCCCCCATCACCACGTTCACAAATTCCGTGGAGGAACTGATGGCAAGTGTGGTAAAATCTTTTGACAGGTCGCCTTTCATGGTAAAATTGAAGTTGTCCAGCGACGCCTCTATCCTGCTGCTGTCATCCGTATAGGCGATCCTCCCGTTGCTGATCTCGAGCAGTTTCAATGCCACTTTGGTGTTAAAGTCACTCATTGTTGTATCCGGCTCTTCTTCCTCTGCACCGGTTTCTTTCATGATATCCCAGTTGACCTTTCCGTCCTCAAGAACCCGTGCATGGATCCGGGGCTCGCTGATGGCAATGCGCCGGATCTCGATATTCTCCATCCTGATGGCGCTGAGCAGGTTTACGGCAACATCGAACGATCCGATGCTGACCAGCGTATCCCCTTCGAAATCGTCAATGCCGGTAACATATAGCTGCCTGAGTCCCACATTGAGATTGGGGAAGTTACGGATCAGGGAAATGGCGAGCCGGTCAAAATCGACTCTGGCATTAATGTTTTTGTTGATCTGCTCCTTCGCAATCTTTGTGATCTTACCCTGGAAGGCAAAAGGAACAACGAGTATCAGGACTAACAGGACTGCCAGAATGATCAGGATGACTTTCAGGACTTTTTTCATGGCGGACGGATTTGAAGTTATACAGAAACGTTAGCTTGCATACAAAAATAGGAAACAAATGCATTCATTCCTATCTTTGCAAAAATTTCTGAATTGAAAAAGAAAGTTGCAGTCGGTATTTCAGGAGGGGTAGACTCCAGCGTGGCGGCATATCTGCTCAAAAAAGAGGGATATGAGGTAACTGGACTCTTCATGGTCAACTGGCGCGAAACGGCCGGCACACTTTCCGGCGACTGTCCCTGGGAGGAGGATCTCCTGATCGCAGAGATCGTTGCCCGGAAACTTGATATTCCCCTGGAAGTTGTCGATTTCAGCGAGCAATACCGCAAACGGGTTGTTGATTATATGTTCTCGGAATACGGGAAAGGCCGCACCCCCAATCCGGATGTACTCTGCAACCGGGAGATCAAGTTCGACCTGTTTGTCAAAATCGCCCTTGAGCGTGGTGCGGATTATGTGGCAACAGGACACTACTGCCGGAAAGAAGAAATACATATGAATGGCATTGCGGAATACGGACTCCTGCAGGGGACCGATCCGAACAAGGACCAGAGTTATTTTCTCTGCCAGCTCTCCCAGGAACAGCTGCAGCATATACTGTTTCCAATAGGAGCCCTCCATAAACATGAGGTAAGGAAAATTGCCGATGAGCAGGGACTGGCAACGGCAACAAGAAAAGACTCCCAGGGCATCTGCTTTGTGGGCAAAGTCGACCTTCCCGAATTCCTGAAACAGAAATTGCTGCCAAAATCCGGAGACATTATTGAAATCCCTTCTGATCTTCCCATGTATGAAAAGTATGTGTC
>JAFGRC010000043.1 GCA_016935355.1 Bacteroidales bacterium | reverse complement strand
GCAGGACCCCAGCTCGAGTTAATATGAGGTGCTACGGTAATCCCAAGCCGCTTGGCTTCGTTGAGCATATGAGTGACCATGTCCCACCATTCGGGTGTCAGCTGTGCAACCGGTTTTATTCCGTCTGCTGTAATTTCGGTATTCCCAGGTTGAAAGGTGAACCACATCACATGATTTATACCACTCAATGCCATTCCTTCAAGGTCGGCAGTGATACCCTCTTTGGTTACCACACCGCCAGTCCAGTGCCATACTACTGATATGCCTGCATCATGGCCAGGATTTAAGAATAATTTTTCTAAACCCGATCCTTTAAGAAAATCCTGACCACTGCAACCATCTATAATAAAAGGATTAATTACTATAATTGTTCCTGTGACAGCAGTCAACTTAATAAAATTTCGTCTTTCCATAATATTTATAATATTATTAATATGTTTATGTCTAATATTATCCTAAACCTTTGCTATTGTTTTTATCGTAACAAGCCCAATCAAATCTGCAGTAACAAGTTCAGCACCAGCTCTGATAATGTTTGTTAAAGAACATTCCTATTGGTTTTCACCCATTCAATAAACATAACTGAGTCATTCTCGCATTCAGATTCGTATCAGCAAGCTGGCACCACCCATATTATTCACCACCTCTTTTGGTCCTGATCAACACCACACCATTGGCTCCTCGTGATCCGTAAATCACGGCATCCGGTCCCTTAAGAAATGTAATACTCCCTACAGTTTCAGGCGATATTCCTGCGATTGAATAACCACGTACAACTCCATCAACCACCACCAGGGCAGCATTAGATAAAGCCCATGTTTCTATACCGCGAATTATGACTTCACCATTAACAACTCTTACTCCGGAAAAGCGTCCCATTATAGCTTCTTCCAATGTGGTGAATGTGGAATAGTCAAATGCCAGTTCTTCGCCCGATGATATATCGGATATTTTAAAAAAAGCTAATGCAGCCAGCCTGTCCTTATCAAGTATATGTCCGTGATCAAGAGCCATTTCGAGGTAAACATCACCTTTTTTTAATTTAAGATTTACTGGTAAAGTAAGCTCTTTCGGATTAATCCTGGTTTTAAAATTACGAAACCCCTGAGCACTTATTCTAATTATATCGCTTTCGTTACAGACAACACTGAAAAAACCGAGTGAATCGGTTAACTGGGTAAAGTCGGTGCTTTTTACGACTACACTCGCATTCACAACAGGAATGCTGTCAAACACAGTTACCCGCCCCTGGATAACCCGGGATTGAGAAAATAATGCTGCCATTGACAGGAAGCTAAGGCTGAGCAGAACAGAAAGTGAAATGAACGCTTTTTTCATAATGGTGGTAGTTTTGAATTCCATATGATTTCCGGTTAACCAAACCGCAATCACCAGTCATTAAAAAAAAATTGCAGGGACAGTCATCTTAAAACTTTTTTTAGAAAAAATTCCCTCGGGCTCTCCTACCACACTTCAATACTTACCGGTCCCGACGGAAAAAAATATGACTTAAACCCTAACCATCGTCTTGATTTCAACAGGACCCAGCAAACCTCCGGGAACCAGAGCAGCACCAGCACGTACATTGCCACCCAAAACCCAGGTCTGCCGTTCTTCCTCAAGTAATTCAGCATCCCTGGCAAGCCGGTTGTGCCAGGTATTGGTAACTTCTATTTCAATCCTGTTCACGCCTGTAGCTGCTACATCTGTCATATTTACCCTGTAAGGAGGTTTCCATACCACACCAAGATTTTTTCCGTTTACCTTCACTTCCGCCAGGTTTTTTACTTCCCCAAGATCCAGATAAAGCTTCTTCCCTTCTGAAAGCTGTTGTTCAGTTAAAGTAATATCTTTAGCATAAATTGCTGTTCCTGAGAAGTACTTTATATCCTCATCAGCCTGTTCGGTCCAGGACCCCGGTCTCAGTTTTACTTGTTTTGTAACACCTGTAAGCAATGGGAACGTGATATCCCAATCACCTTCCACAGGAACCGGTACCGGAACACCACTGGCATTTACTGCAATATTCTGTCCAGATTTGGTTTTCAGGTTCCACTTTCCGTTTTCACTGGCCCATCTTTCCAGACTGCCATCCATGACTTTCAGCTTCAGCTTGCTGCCACCCGTTTTCTGTCCTCCAGTGACTTCAATCACCTGGTCGACATCTTCAGAAGATCTGCGGAACATTATAAAAACGGATCCCGCAGGATCGAATTCCATCGGGATGATTATACGACCGTTCTCCTCCCTCCATACCGGAGCATCCTCTGTCATCCCGGTATCTGCATGCCATAGTTCGGGTATACGACCGGTGATGTTAAAACTTACTTCTGCAGATAACACCATTTGTTCCTGATTAGAAATGAAATAGAAATCGTATCCATTAGTGGTACGGTGATTCCACCTCAGTCCCCACCCTTTACGGTCGGACCCAAGTGCTGTCGGATTTATACCTTGGGGTTCAAATGCCGTTGCTTTATAGGGATTACCTGTCAAAGTCTCACGTTGGTTGAGGAACAACAGGTCCGGTTCAACTCCAATCCTTTCAAAAACTTCTTCCAATGACATCCCCCAGAAAATTCTCCCTGAGCCGTATACCCTTTCCGTAACGTTCACCCCGTTCATATTACCCCAAAGATCATCTGCCACTGCTTTTACCTCGGCATTGGCTGAACCATACATCTCCAGGCTCGGAGAACCAAGGGGTTTTGGACCAACAACCTGGGCACCTGCAGCAACCAGGTCCCTGATCTTGTTTGCGAGTTGCGGAGTGATCAACCTGTCGGGATGCATAACAAGGACCCTGTAGCTTACACCGCTTGGCAGTACGATCATGCCATTCTTTACACCTGCATGATTCAACAGCGCATCCTGGTTTATGGAATCGTAATTATACCCTTCAGGCAATGCAGGTTCAGTAACATAATAAGACCCATAATGAGGTGGTATAAGTGCCCGGCAGGGGACTTCCTCGCCGATAAAATACAATGCATCGCATACTGTAATACCGGTCTGCAGCAATGACTGGCAACGTCTCAGATATTCCACCCATGCCCTGCCTGGTTTGATCCAGGTGGTATGCTCATTAAAATAGGTACCCGCAGCACCCGTAACTCCCGGCTTACGACGGGGAAATGGCTGTGCCGCCCAGAGATGGATCATAAAGCGGTTGATACCATCAGCAAAATGAAGGTCTCCCAAGACTTTTAAGTCATAAGGATGTTCAGTCCAATGGCCTCCGCCAGTATAAGCTTCAGCCATGACTATTTGTTTGCCATAGATATGTGCAGCAGAGGTTGCCTCCCTGATATCGCAAGGTTTCCAGTTATGCCAAGTATCCGCCCAAAATTCGCTGCATGTGACATCAACATTTTTATGGACCAGCATTCCATCTGACATCATGGTTGGACATACGGCTTCCGTATTCAATAATGAGCCTTTAGCATGGGCAAATTTGTTCAACGTACCGAAGAAATTATCGCTGATTAGATCAGCGATAGTCCGGCGAACATCAAAAAGAAATCCTTCTGTAACATCTGCACTTTCAACCGGTACCCCAGCCATTAAAGGTAAATATTTAGTCAAATCGTACCCCCTGCGTGCACTGAATTCATCGCGAAATACAGGTGACCAGTTCTGCGAACCGCATTCCCAGCTGTCAACATTCAGCATCTTTACGACATTTGCCGTTAAGCGGGGACCGACATGTTCCAGGATCCTTCCGTACCAGCCTTCAAAAGCAATTCTTGCACCATCTGCACTAAACTTATCCGCTTCCAGACCCTGACCAATACCCGAACCGTTTGTCCTGGCCATGGTTGTATAACCGAACCGCATGATCTTCCATTTTCCTTCTGGTGGCTGCCAATTGATCGAACCATCCTCATCCATCAGATCCGTTAAATCGGTTATGCTGTCCAAAGGTACACATGTGCTGTCCGGCATTTCATCGCTTATTATTCTACGGCTGCGACCCCACACCAGGGCTGTTTTTCCTTCCCAATTGTGTACTCTCGCCGTACTGGATAATTCAATGCTTGCCAAAGCAAGCCTATCAATTAGATCCAGTATATTTATGGATTCGGTACCAGATTGTGTTGTTCCTTCTTTAGGGACTGCAGTAGTAACTACTGGCCAGGAATCTCGTCTTGCGTGTCTATCGAATGCCAGTGGAGGGCCGGGATTATATATCAACCTGAAAAAGCGAGCTGTAGTCTGGGGGACAGTATGGCTCAATACAGGTAAATTTGTTTGCCAACCACTAATCATAGGTTCAAGGTTTCTTATTCTTCTGTAAACTACTCCATCTTCGCTTGCCTGTAACTCCATACTGTGAGCAGGTCGGTTATACCCTCCCGGATTAATAGTAACGGTCCTTAATGTGAATGGTTGATCAAAAGCAAATTGTATCCATCCTGCTTGATCGGTGATCAGAACAATTTCAGTATTATTCGGGTCAACAAGCTTTGCCAGGTTAGTCACAGGCAGATTGGTGGTGATTTTGGCATTGCAGTTGATGTTGGTTTGCTCCCAGTCCCAAGGTATCGGAAAGGCAAGTACATTCAGGTCGCGGTAATAATCATTCCAGCTCTGAGGGATGTATTCTCCTCCCCTGCCCGTTTGTCCGTTTGCACTTGGCCGCTTTGGCCTTGCCAGCTTTCCCCTGAAAGGTTTTCCGCCGTCAACGGTGAGTTCACTCCATACGATCTGTTGCTGGGATAATTCAGGTGGGATCCATGATCCTCCTGCTGTTGCCCAACCTGCACTTATCTGAACAGCAAGGGTTATTCCAAGCCTTCCTGCTTCGGTTACAGCATGATTAACCAGATCGAACCATTCTGGTGTAAGCGGAGCAGCAGGATTTTCAACTACTGTTCCATTTCCAGGAGGGAAACTGAATAAGGTAGCTCCTGCAATCCCGGTCGCTGCCATAGCTTCGAGGTTGCTGGTTACCCCTTCTTTCGTCTGGTTGCAATTGGTCCAGTGCCAGACTACCCAGGGACCGTCTGCCCTCAGTGGATTAATAAAACTGTTCTCAAGTTCCGGCTGCATCCTGCCTTCGGCAAGTGCCCTTAATGATTCGGGTGTGGCAATAACAAAGAATGCTCCGGCTGCACCGGTGGCTTTTATAAAATCTCTTCTTTCCATCAGTTGCTGGTATTGTATTTGGTATTTGTAAGGGAGAGGAGAGAAATAAACTAACCGGCAGGTAGCTGCCGGTTAATTAAATTAAAGTATTAATAGCCCGAATTTTGAGTCAAACTTCCTTCGCTTCTTTGTATTTCAGCATAAGGGATGGGTACCAGATAATGTTTATCATCCCAAAATCCTGGAAGAAGTTCAACAAACTCATATTCGTATGGGCCAGGATCTTCCCGGGTACCGAGATTATAAATATTCATTCCAAGCAAGGGATTTCCCATAACTTCATCGCCAATTTCCCACCTGCGGATATCATGATAGCGTAAACATTCAAAGGGAAATTCAACACGCCTCTCATGAATGATAGCTTCCTTAAGGGCTTCACCTGTAACCGTCTCATCGAGAGGGGGCATATCAACACCCGGACGCTCCCGGATCATATTGACATAATCCCTTGCCACGTCTTCAAATCCGAGTTCGTATTGGGCTTCAGCATAATTCATAAGAATTTCTGCGTACCTTATAATGGTATAAGGAGGGTCATAAGGATAACTTGCTGACCATGGCCATGCAGGATTAAGAAACCTGACAGAATAAGAACCGGTATAGGATGCGTCCTGCGTTACCCTTCCCTTCCAGGTCTCAATAACGCCGGTACTCCATTCCCTTCCATTATAACCAACAATTGAATACCATCTTGGATCTCTTCCAACCCAATACTGTTCTGGATCAAAACCTGATCCGGGAGTAACTGTAGGAGTGAGGGAGAACTCATCTGTGTATGGCAAAAGTCCATTAGCCTGCATTTCATATGCCCTTGAAAGGTTTTCAGTTGGTTGTCTGTTTCCATATCCTCCTACAGTAGGAGCATTGTTCCAATAAGGATAATTTGTCCTGCTCGCTGTTGTACGCAATTTTTGCCAAATCGCCTCACTATGCCCAACTGTCCAAAACATTTCAGGATAATCACCTGTCCATAATGAATATCTTTCACTTTCAATCAATTCCCATGCCGCATCAGAAGCTGCTTGCCATTTGGCCTGGTTGTTGCCTGGATTGTAATGTTTGCTTGCATCGCGCAACAGAAGTCTGGATTTCAATGCCCTGGCAACATCAGCACTGGCTCTTCCCCAATTTGAAGAAGGCTGTTTATCTACCATGTTTTCAATCACATAGTCAAGGTCATCCATAATATACTCATAGACTTCCTGAAATGTGTTTCTTGTAACCCCAGTAAGCTCTTCAGTAAGAGTATATACTTTATCAATAATCGGAACACCTCCATATGAATATAAAAATATCTGATAGATATATGCTCTTAAAAAAGCCATTTCTGCTTTCAACTGAATTACTATATCAGGATCAAAATTTTCGGTCTGGTCTATTTTTTCAAAGAAAATAGCTATATTTCTTAGAGTTGAATATCCCCCTGACCAAAAAGCTAACTCACCTGACAGGCCATCATCCGCAGTAATAGTATTTTCTCTGAAACCCCAACTATGACCAGCATTATTAAAAATATAAGCTTCATCTGTACAAGCTTCAAAATAATTACCATATGCGTCCTGAACCACATTATATTGAGCATTTACATATGCCTGAACTAAATTTTCATCAGTCCAAACTGATGATTCAGAAATTCTATCAAGGGGTGTAACGTCCAGGATATCTTCACAACTTATCAGCAGTGCAGCTATAAATAATATTAATATTCTTTTCATAACCAGTATTTTTTAAAATGTTAATGAAACGCCAAGATTAATAATCCTTTCCGGGGGATTGGTGTTCGTATTGGTTGCCTCAGGATCGACACTTAGAGGTTTACAGTAATCAAAAGAGAAAAGATTATAACCAGAAACAAAAATCCGTGCCCTGTCAACTCTGATCCTTGAACTAATATTATTTGGAATAGTATATGCCAATTCTGCATTTTTCAAACGGAGAAAGGCACCATTGAAGAGAGTGTAGTCAGTACCACCATAACCTTGGGTACGATCAAGTCCGGCTCTTGGTTTGGACCCGTCCACATTGTCAGGTCTCCAGCCATCTTCCCATAACCACGCCATGAAATTACCCATTGATTGAGGATTATAAGTAAAGCGTCCCAAAGGTGTGGCATAGACCCTTGCCTGTCCCTGCCAGTTGAGCATAAGCTCAAATCCTTTGTAAGTGGCTCCCATGTTCAAACCAAAAACAATCTGGGGTGAAGTTGTAAGTTCTTGTCTGACACGGTCATCCGTGTTAATTTTACCGTCACCATTCATGTCTTTTCTGACAAGATGGCCGGCTCCGGTACCAGGTAAAGTTGCACCGTATGCGTCTGCCTCTTCATCAGAATTAAATATACCACCAGAATAATCATAGTCAATTACATATACTAATTGGGCTCCTATTGGTTTGCCAGTTTGCAGTTGATAATCTTCAGCCATTGGTGCTTCATCGATATCAATTACTTCATTCCTTACATATGTAAAATTTCCACGCACATTATAATTAACGTCTCCAATTCTACTTAAATGGCTTATAGTTAGTTCAATACCTTTATTGTCAACAATTCCAAAATTTTCGTCAGGTAATGAGAGGCCTGTATACTGTGGAACTGAAGCATTACGTGTAGCCAAGATGTTGTTTCTTCGGGTTGTAAATAAGTCAACATCTATACCAAGCAATTGTCCCCATAATCTGGTCTCAATTCCAATATTGTAATTAGTAGCCACTTCCCAGGTAATATCAGGATTGGGTACACCGCTTTGTCTCAGACCCTGGTATTCAGTCGGAGATGTTCCAAAAGTCGGATTATTTCCATATTGGTATGTTGTAAGATACTGGAAGGATGAAACACGATCATTCCCCAACTGACCCCATGACCCGCGTAATTTCATGAAGCTGACGACAGGAACGGCATCCATGAATGATTCTTCAGAAATTACCCAGCCGGCGGAGACGCCAGGAAACAATCCCCATCTCTTCTCTGGCGGGAAATTCTGAGAACCATCATAACGCAACTGAAACTGTAACAAATACTTTAATCCGTAGTCATAAGCAATACGCCCAAAATAATGCTGCCTTGCTGTATTATTAGCGCTTCCACTGTTTGAATGCATAGTTTTGTCAGCAGTTCCGGCAAACAATTCTTCTATTGCAAAGCTTAAGAACTGGCTGCGGGAAGCACTTAAATTGTCATTATGTGTGGTATTCTGCTCATAAGCGACAAAAGCATCTACATTATGCGAGCCAAAAGACCTTACGAATGCCAGGCGTGCATTTGCCGTGACTGAATTTCCCTGGCTCCACGATACACTTAAATTAGGATAAGCGGCATTTGAACCTTTAGTTTTGGTATATGTATCAGAATCAGGATTGTATACGTAATAATAAAATACATTCTGACCATTTTTGTTATATCCCTTATCGTAGTCAAAAGCGAAAGTACTGGAGAGTGATAAACCCTGAACCCAGGGAAGTTTCCAGACAGCTGAAAGACTGCTTGTGAGTACACCGCGTTCTATGTCCCTGTATTCATAGGATCTTTCCCGAACCATTCCCACGGCATTTTCGCCTGTCCTTCCTTCTCCATAAGAGCCATCAGGATTAATCGCAAGCTGGTAAGGATATCCAAGTAAAATATGCGCATAATCAATGTTCGTTCCCAAAATATCATCAATACGGCCAGCTAAATCTAAAGAAATGGTAATATTATCATTGATGGTTGCATCAATATTTGAACGTACATTGTATTGCTTATTATAAGTAAAACTTTTTTCATAGGGAGATCCCACATTCAGGTATCCGCCTGATATAAAGTATTTTACATTATCTGTTCCACCGTTTACTGATAAATTCACCTTATCTTGGTGCTTCCAATCTTGATAACACAAATCATACCAATTGGTATTTGGGTACCTGATAGGATCAGAGCCATCATAGAATTTCTGGACTTCTTCTTCAGTCCATCTGGGTTGCTGGCCCTGCATGGTCACAGTCAGGTTATATGCCTCTGCATATACTCCTGAAGATGCTACTTCTGGAAGGCGTGTCGGTTGAGAAAAACCGTGATTGTATGTTAAATTAAGCGTGGGCCTTCCTACCGTACCTCTTTTTGTAGTGATCAATATAACTCCGTTGGCTGCCCGGGAACCATAAATTGCTGCAGATGCGTCTTTTAATACGGTGATCGATTCCACTTCATTTGGATCGAGCCTGTCAAGACCTTGATAATCACGAACAATACCGTCAATTACATAAAGAGGGGACGAGTCCTCTGTTGTACTTCTGCCACGGATAAAAATTTCCGTATTTTCACGACCCGGTTCACCACCACGCTGGTTTATAATCACACCAGAAAGAGACCCGGCCAATCCCTGTGTAAGGTTAGCCTGTGGGGTCAATTTTACGTCATCCGACCCTAAAGTTGTAATAGCTCCGGTCACTGTCACTTTTTTCTGAGTACCGTATCCCACAACCACAACTTCTTCAAGAGCTGTGATCATTTCTACCATAACTACATCAATAACTGTTCGTCCGCTAATGGCTATTTCCTGTGTTAAATAACCTACGAAACTAAAGATCAGGGTATTTGAACCTGCCGGAATGTTAACAGTGTAATTTCCGTTAGCCTGGGAAATTGCACCGGTCATTGTACCCGCAACCTGGATCGTTACGCCCGGAAGCGCTTCACCTGTTGTGGCATCGGTCACACGACCGCTAATCGTTTGCTGTTGCAGGACCCTTTTCGGAGCAACCACGACCAGATCATTTTCCATTATGGTGTAAGATGTTTCAGAGGCCATGAACAATTGATTTAAAACCTCTTCAATGGATAATTCCTGCACGTACAGATCAACCAGTTTTTTCAGCTCAATCAGTTCATCATTATAGAAAAACCTGTAGGAGCTCTGGTCTTCAATCATTCTGAATACATCCTTGACACTGGCATTTTCAATGTCAAATGTCAGGCACCGGTTCTGGGAAAAAGTGCCGGTTGAAAAAGCAGTGCCGCATAGCAGCATAAAAAACAATGTCAGTTTCATAATGATTAGTAGTTTTTTTTGCCCGTATTTTGAGAAGAAGGGCAGATAAAGATTTTTTTTCATATTTTCGTATGTTTTTAGGTTTAAAATTTGTCATTATCTCTCACAGCTTGTGAAGAAGAATGACATTATTTGAACTTTTGGATTGTGAAATCGTGGAATGTTGCCGCATTCCGCGATTTCTTCTTTAGGGCTTCCGGTTTTTTACATAGGCATCAGGGTTTTATTATACATTTTGTTAGTTGGGATTTGATATCATCCGGTCATATCTGAGTTTAAATGAAAGATCTTCTTTAAGGATCACTTTGTTCTTATCAATCGTATATAATACGGGAGCTCCGATTTGCAGGATCCCCAATACCTGCTCAAAGGTCTCGTCTTTAAAATTCCCGGTAAACCTGTAGTTTTTAAGACTCTCATCCTCAAAAGTGATTTCAACATTAAACCTTCTTTCAAGTTTCACGGCAAGTTCGCCAAGTGGCTCCCTGGAAAAGACCCATTCACTGTCCTTCCAGGAAGTGATGAGCACAGGATCAACCCTTGGAATGATAACGATTTCAGCGGGTTTCTCTTCCACAACCACATTTTCCTGAATCGTACTCTTGCCGTCATCCTGCATTACAGGTTTAACCTGTGTGGATTTGATGTAAGTAACCTTCTGGTTGGGCTCCAGCATGATGGGTTCTTTTATATTTTGATCCCGGATGGATTCTACAGATAGCTTGCCTTCAACAAGTGTGGTCTCAATCAGGTCCTCATCCGGATAAGATTTTACATTGAACTGTGTACCGTAAACTTTAATATTGAGATCGGAAGTCCTTACAATAAACAACTTTTTACCCTCCACAACATCGAAAAATGCTTCTCCTTCAAGGTATACTTCACGTTCACCATCACCGAAACGGGCAGGATACTGCAGCTTGCTGCCGGCATTAAGCCATATGTCCGTTCCGTCGGATAAGGTAACATGCGACCGTGACCCGATTGGTGCAACTATTTCATTGTATAATCCTCCTCCAGCCAGAATCGATGTCCCGGATTTTTGGCTGAACAATAAAAGACCAGCCAGGGCAACCACGATTATCACGGCTGCGGCTGAAGCGGCAATCCTCCGGCAAAGCTTTCTGAGCTTATACCTGTTTTCCTTTACATAGAAAGTAAAACGCTGCTGATAATAATTTGCCTTTATTCTATCCCAACCGGTTTCTTTGTCAAAACCTGAAGGTCTGTGAATGATTTTCGTAAGATGGTAGATCTTTTGAAGCTCATTGAAATATTTTTGATTCTCCGTGCTTGTCCTGATCCATCTGATTGCTGCCTCTCTTTCTTCGGGAGACGCGGAACCCGTGAGATAATGAACGAGTAATTCATCCGGATTTTGAGATATATTGCCTGATGTTTCCATAATAATATTTATTATATGATCCAAAAAATAATAAAGTGGTTGACAGAAGAGGTGATATTTTTTTATTATATGTAGTCCTTTAATCCTTCCTGTAATTTTTTAAACGCGCGGAACATTTGAGTCTTGACCGTGCCAACATTAATATTGAGCTTTTTTGCAATTTCTGAGTAGCTCATATTTTCATAACGGTTGAGTGCATATATTTTTTTACACTGTTCAGGGAGATTGTTGAATATTTCTTCCGCCTTTTCTTCAAGTTCTTTTGTAATGATCTGGGATAAAGGAACATCAGCCGATAACGGGTTAAGAATTTCTTCATCATGAAAAGCATCAATATCGCCTGTATCTGTTTCATGTGTTTTTTCATTTTTCACACGGCTGATGTGTTTGAGGCAGTTGTTGTGCACACTGCGGAAGAGGTAACTCTTATAGGAATAATTGATTATGAAGGTATCGGAATGCATCCAGATGTATACAAAAAGGTCCTGGACAATCTCTTCGGCCACCTGATGATTTTTAACTATTCCCTCTGCATACAGGCACATTCTTTCATAAAACTCATCAAACAGAGCCTTTATTTTATTCTCACTTTCACTTTCTGACATCTGGTAAGTATCGGATTCTTAAGTCAAATAAATTTATTAATCCCTGATGATTCAACAGTAAAAATAAACCGAAGTTGTATCCTGCGCAATACACAAAATGGTAAATTGTTTATACAAAATGATACCGCACCCCGACGGGTTGTCATTTGTAAAAAAAAAGAGGGGCCTCAAAATTCGTGGCACCCTCCTTTTTTATTCTATTTATCAATGGTATCCGGACTGCTAGAATCTGAAAGTATGTGTGTATTTGAGCATTATGGTGCGGTTAAAATAATCGGGCATGGGCGGGTCGTATCCTTTATTGTTTACACCCCGGTATTCATTATATACCAGATAAAAATCATTGCCTTCACGTGGATTGTACCGGAGCCTGAAATTCCCGATCAGTTCATCATCGGTATTGACATACTGTACAAACAGGCTTGCCGATAATTTCGTGTTCAGCATATATGTCACACGGGCCGAAGTACTGTGGATGTTCAGTTTGTTGTTTGTTTCCCGGTCAGGAAACACTATATGGTTAAACTGGTATGAACCTGATAACTGAAGACTGGACGAAAGATTGAAATAGGGCGTCACTGAAAATCCGTATCGCTGTCCGTTATAAAATTCACCCAGATTGGCGTTCAGGCTAAAATAGATTGGCCTTGACATGGGTGATACAAAACGAATGCTGCTTCCGTAAAACTGGTATTCACCCTCCATAATCCAGATACTGTCTGACAGCGGATAACTGAACCGAACACCTTCTTCCTGGTATTCTAAATTAACTTCATAACGGTAACCTGATTTGGTGTTCATTTCCCAGCCGGGCTGAATGGACATGGATTCCAGTTTCCCGTCTTCCAGCCTGGTGTATCTTGAAAACCTTACATTCCCCTGATAGCTGAAAAATTTCGATTCCGGTCCGGGCAACCAGCCATACTGGAGATTCCCCGAAATATTCTGCATGCTGCCCTGACGTACGAAACCGATACCCGGATCGAATTCCTGACCGGAATAGGAATAGCCCAGTTCATATGCAAATCCCTCCTCGGAACGCCGTTCCCACTTGACTGAAAAGAACATGGGGTCAATGGAATTCAGCTTGTTTCCCAATTCACTGTCGTAAGTCTGTGCTACTTTGACATCGAGATAATCGTCACCGTAAACCCTGAATATTCCATCCAGACCATATGCAAAATTATGATCCCCGTTCATTCCGACCCGGGATGTAAAGATGCCTCCAACATATGAGTTCTCGTTTATCACGCGTCTGCGCATCCTGAAAATGCCAAAGTTCTCACCTGGTATAAAGCCATGTTCTTCTGTCTGCATGTCTATAAGACCAACATCCCAGTTACCGACCCTGCCTACAATCCTTGCACCTCCATATATCCGGATGGGTTCGCCACCGGGAGAAAGTCCTATATCACGACTGTAAAAAAGGTTGGAGGTTCCGCCAAGGCTGAAACTGAACAGACTCGACCTTTCCTGAAAGAACATCCGCTTTTCCGGAAAGTACAGGGAATACCGGGTCAGGTTAACCTGTTGATTATCGGCTTCCACCTGGGCAAAATCTGTATTTACCGTTAAGTCAAGTGTCAGATTGCTGTTGATGCTGTATTTTACATCCAGACCGGCATTGAAATCGGGATTATCGTCCCTGACATACCCTGGTTCTTCGGTATTCAGGTTCCAGTCCCTTGAAAACCCACCGATCACATAGGGAGATATGTATACGGGCTTCTTTGGCCTTGCACCCTCGATGATCAGATCATTTGCCAGTGAAGGTTTCGAGCTCGCCGTGAATCCATACTTCGGATCAATTGCAGGATAGGTGTCGGTCTCATTATGCTCGCTGACTGTCCGGTTTATGATCAGTCCCATGGTAGCAACGTCATTCTCCGGTTTAAAACGAAGGCTGGAAAAGGGTATCCGCATCTCAACATACCAGCCCTGATCATCGCGTGTGGTCTCAACATCCCAGAATGTATTCCAGCTTAGGTTCATGTAACTGTAACTTCCACTGGCACCGCCACCACCGCCTCTGCCACCGCTACCGCCGCCACCGCCGCCACCGCCGCCAGTCATAGTTGCATCATTGGCGATAGTATAGTCAATTCTCGCTCCTGTGGGCATCGTAAAAAAAGCCAGTGCATTTTCGTTGTCGTTGAAACTGTCGATGATCAGTCCAAATGAATCTGAGCTCCTTGACATCTCATCGCGTTTTTTACTGGTGGCAACGATTTGTGTGGCATCCTGCATAAAAAGTCTGGCCCCGACCCATAAAAATTCATCGTCATACGCGATCATGATCTCACTTCTTTCCGATGGTTCAGCACCGTAGTTGGGCCGGTTCTGCGTCAGAGTGAAATATTCAATATTATTCCAGGCTTCTTCGTAAGGATAGCCGTCAAACTCTACCGGGGATGACAATCTTGTGATTTTTACGGCATCCTGCCCGATCAGGTGATGTGCGGCACATACCGATAGCAATACAATGAAGGACAGGGATATAAGACGTTTCATATTTTGTATTATAATTTAGGAAAATTGCAAAGATATTCAACCGGTGTCAATCTTGAAATTTAATAGACAGAAAACAATCTTTTATAGATAAAGTTTATGATTTTACACTTTTTAACTGAGCGCTTAAACGGGCAGTGGGACCGGTGTGAATGAAAAGCCATAAGGCTTTTGTTAAACAGAAAAAAGCACAGCCGGATACAATAAAATCACGACTGTGCCTGATTCACGTATGAAATTATTTTTAATCCTGATTATTTCTTATATTTTGCTGTTCGTTCGTCCATGATCACGCCATTCCAGTTCATGCCGAAACCAAAATCATAAGTGTTGCCCTCGGAATCCACATAGCATTCCATATCATGGGGGACATCCTCAAATTGTTCCTCCACGGTTCTCATACTGGAAGGCATTTGCATGGGAAGCAGTCCGGACGGTTCGAATTCCCCAGAAAGGATATCCATGATCGCCTGATCTTGCACACCGTAACCAGCTATAATGGCATCCGTTTCTTGTTCAAATTCACTGAATACAATGGGTCTGGACATGGCAACCACAACAATGACCGGTTTTTCATTCATTGCTGCTCTGGCATCAATGACCATCTGTAAATCCCCGACATTCGATGCTGCAACAGACTTGCCCCGGTATGTGCGGTTGAGAACATCTGTCGGACGCGGGTCACCTGCTATGCTTGGATCCCGGGCATAAACAGCCAGGTAAGGCTTGTATTGCAGACTGATGGGTACATAACCGTTACCTCCGGCTTTCAGGTCTGCTTCACTGTATCCGTTTCCTGTGTTCGGACCGCTTATGAATACTATGGCAGCATCCGCTTCATCCGGATCGACTGTAACGCTAAAGTATTTTTCAACAATATCAATATTTACAGGGTATTCGTAAGATTCCGGTATTGCATTTCCCGATCTGTCTGTTGTCGCAGGTGAATACCGTTTGGGAATGTAAACCGCAATGTTCTTTTCGAGGGGCAGCGTATTTTCCTTGTTCTTAAGCATGATGATCGATTTCAGCTGTGCCTCGTAACCGGCTGCCATGAATTCAGCCTTGCCAACCGTATTGTTTGTTTCTTCCACATCCAGGTACGGATTCTCAAACAGACCCGTGCGGAACATATTTTTTAGGAGTCTTACTGCCGTCTGTTCAAAACGATCACGCATAAAATCTTCACTATGTTCCGCAACGCCCATGTTGTAAGCTTCGATAACCGGACCGGCATCGTTGTTTCCCCCAAACTGGTCAACACCTGCCATGATAATCCTGTAATGTCTTTCAGCCACAGTCGTATTGTCTTCCAGTCCCCATGCACGGCCCCCGATACCTGTTATACCCCAGTCGGTGCATACCACACCGTCAAAATTATATTTTGTGCGCAGCAGATCGTTGATCATAAAACGGCTGTAAGAATTCCCGACATTTTCCCCGTATTCGGTATCCTGATTGTAAGAAATGGTGTAATAAGGCATCACAGCAGCAGCCATGCCGGTTTCACCTTCAAGTTTAAATGCCCCTTCAACAAAAGGAATAAGTTGTTCCTGAAAATTATCACCGGGATATACTGTATATTTTCCATAATTGTAATGCGCATCCCTTCCCCCTTCTTCAGGGCCACCGCTCGGCCAGTGTTTGACCATTGCATTTACGCTCTCATAACCCCAGCTTTCCGAGATCTCCTTCTCCGGTGATGATGTCTGAAAGCCGTCAACATAAGCCCTCGCCATATCAGCAGCCAGTTGCGGATCTTCGCCAAAGGTGCCGGTCACACGGTTCCAGCGCGGTTCCGTGGCAAGGTCAATCTGTGGTGAAAGTGCCGTCGCAATTCCCAGTGCCCTGTATTCAACTGATGCAATCTCTCCGAAACGCCGCACCAACTGAGGATCAAAGGTTGCTGCCATACCCAGTGAACCGGGCCACATCGATATCTGCCCTCCGGAACCCTCATTGTATTCTGCATCAGCGGTTGTCCGGTGCCTGGGATCTGAGCTGTTGTTGCAGGGGATACCCAGACCGAGACCCTCCACAAGTGCCTGTGCATTGTTGTTCCAGCGTGCAGCAACTTCCGGGCTTTCCACAGAGGTAACCAGTACATGCCTCAGGTTATCATCCCTGAGAAAAACGATCTGCTGATCGGTAAGATCATAAGGATATGCCCCACTTTCATCCCATGCCCTTCCTCCATATGTCTGTCCGTCTCTGGTGTTCGGAACACCCTGATGCGCACTGTACAACATCAGTCCCGCAATCTGTTCGATCGTCATCTGTGAAGCCAGATCTTCTGCCCTTTCGCTTGCAGATAAACGCCAGTCCTCATAACGGTCCAGTATGCCATTTTTATTCAGGTCCTTAAAAGCATAACCTTTATCAAACAACAGACTGATCCCGGAAGTAACAGAATAGCCAAGCTTCTGGCCGTTTTTATTGGTAACGATCCTGATTGAATCCATTTCTGTTTCACTCCATTTCTTACAACTGTTCAGGGAACATATCAGGAATGTTCCAAAAACTAAAATGAATAAAATCCGTAAATTTTTCATAATGATTTGATACTTTTTAGTTGGTTAATGGTTGTTTATTAAAATTGAATCATCGGTCATTTCATTCCGAATTTATATATTCCGGTTAAATGCAGCATTATAATATCGCAAAAATAATTAAAAATCCCATATGGCAAAAGATCCCGGAAAAACAACATGATCCGATAGTGCCATCAAAAAGTTCCGTAAAGCGCATATGCATCCGTATTGCAGTGAATTGAAGAGAAAAAATAGTATCCCGGCCTGTTTGTATTGAGTTTGCGTTGCAGATGCAGAACAGGATATCCGACAGGCACGTTCAGGTATCCATGTATGTTGTTATCGGCCCTCACGGCCCTGATACGCTGTTCCCCACTTTTTACCTCAATTCTGTATGCCCTGCGCAGTATGTCAAAAAGAGACTGTTCCTCAAACTTCCGGCTGGTAAACCTGGGAAGGTTTATGTTAGGCAGGTAATTCAGATCGTAAAAAATAGGCCTGTCATCAACCAACCTGAGTCTTTCCAGGTAAATGCACCCTGAAGCCCTGACCTCCTCGTCAAGCGGAAACATAAACGGTTCGGGCCATTTTAAGATTGAAGGTTTTGAAAGAATATGCGTGCGCAGGTTATGCATACCCAGTGCCGATGTCGTACCGGAAATTGACAGAATTCCGATCCCGTTTGCCGGTCCCGTTACAATACTTCCTTTGCCCTGGTGTTTCCGGATCATGCCTTCATTGAGCAAAGCATCAAGTGCATGCCGCACTGTCGGACGGGTTATCTTATATTGCCGGCATAAAGCACTTTCAGACGGCAGCAGGTCTCCCTGACGGTAAATACCTTCTACAATCTGTTTCCTGAGAACCTCATAAAGCTGCCGGTACTGCGGAATAGATTCAGTCATTAAAATTAAAATTGAAATTAACTTGTAAATACAAGTTGGTTTATTATATTTGTAAAATATTTTACTTACAGTATTTTATTGCTGTAAAGATAATAAAAATAATAAACATATGTTTACAAGTTACAAAAAAATACCGTTTTCTCAATAAGATCAGAAAATGAACCAGTCCAACTTGTAAATAATGTAAATATTAACAACTGAAAATTATACACCATGGCTGTTCCCGTAATCATGCCCAGGCAGGGACAATCCGTTGAAACCTGCATCATTACGCAGTGGATCAAAAAGAAAGGTGAAACGGTCAAAAAAGGCGATATCCTTTTTTCCTATGAAACCGACAAAGCATCTTTTGATGCGGAATCCGAAGCAGATGGTATCCTGCTCGAGATATTCCGTCAGGAAGGTGATGAAGTCCCCGTCCTGACCAGTGTTGCAGCAATCGGCAATAAAGGCGAGAATGTTGATGCCCTTCAGCCTGAAGCTGCCCTGCATGAAACCGTCAGGCCTGAAACGGAAAAAACAACACCTGCAGAAACATCCAATGATGTCCGGTCAAAAACGACCGGTGTGTATGAGCAGAAACGGGGTGCGGCAAAGGCTTCGGCCGATGTTCCTTTACAGAAAGCTGAAGCGGGTGACCGCCAAAGCGATGGAACAGATACCCGGATACGCATCTCTCCGCGCGCCCGTGCGATGGCATCAGAACTGGGCGTTGAATCCTACGCAATAAGAGGTACCGGTCCCAACGGCCGCATCATCGTCCGGGACATTGAATCTGCACCAAAGGAAACGAAAGCTTCACCAAAGCAGCTTGTTTATAAAGAACCGGCAGAAATCAAGGATTATACTGTTGCTCCGGGCACCGGATATGAAGATAAAAAGCTGACAAATGTCCGCAGGCTGATCGCAAGAGCCATGCATGAATCCATCAGCATGTCAGCCCAGCTGACACATCACATGAGTGCGGATGTTCGCCACCTCCTGGCTTTACGCGATAAGGTCAAGGCAGAAATGGCACAGGGAAGCACAATCAACATCACCCTTAATGATATGGTATGTTTCGCGACCATCAAAGCGTTGCAGAAATTCCCCGAAGTCAACAGCCACTTCCTTGGAGAAAGCATCAGGACTTTCCGGAAAGTACACCTGGGAATTGCCGTTGATACGCCAAGGGGACTCATGGTACCCGTTGTGCAGAATGCAAGCGATCTCTCATTGCAGGGATTATCCGGCCGTCTGGCCGGAGTTGCGGATCAGTGCCGCAAAGGCAATATAAATCCTGAATTGCTGGCCAGTACGGCTGCATCATTCACCGTCTCAAACCTCGGCAATTACGGGGTAGAGCTCTTCACTCCCATCATAAACCTTCCACAGGTCGCAATACTGGGTGTCAATACCATTACATACCGGCCTGCTGATCTGGGTAAAGGTGTGTTCGGTTTTATTCCGGTAATGGGACTGTCACTCACCTATGACCACCGGGCGATTGACGGCGGTCCGGCCACCCTGTTCCTGAAAGAAATCAAGGACCAGATCGAAGCCTTCAATGAAAAAATATGAACGAAATACTGAAAATATTGTTCCCTGTTCTTAATTCCTAATTTATTTTTTAAAATTATGCCCAAAAGTCAGTTTATAGATCCCAAAGTCATCAGAAAAGCCGGGAAGATCACTTTCGGAACAATTCCCGTAAACCAGTACAACAAAAAGCTGGCAGATGAAAGAAATCATTTTGCAGATGGTGATCTTATACGGATCTACCGCGACATGGTCATCATCAGGGAATTTGAGACCATGCTGAATGACATAAAAATCAGGAATGAATATCATGGAATTGGTTACAATCATCCCGGTCCCGCTCATTTATCCATCGGACAGGAAGCTGCGGCAGTCGGTATGGCATACCACCTCAGTGTTGATGACCTGATCTTCGGTTCACACAGGAGTCACGGCGAAATACTGGCCAAAGGCCTTTCAGCCATTACAAAACTTGAAGATGGCGACCTGATGAGCATAATGAAAGGATATTTCGACGGCCGTATATTATCAATTGTTGAAAAGGAACGTAACGGAAATGTTAAGGACCTGGCCGTCAGGTTTCTCCTGTACGGTACGCTTGCCGAGATCTTTGCCCGGGAGAATGGTTTCAACAAAGGGCTTGGAGGATCCATGCATGCTTTCTTCACACCTTTCGGCGTGTATCCGAACAACGCCATTGTCGGCGGGTCCGGTGATATTGCCGTCGGAGCGGCTCTGTATAAAAAGGTCAACAACAAACCCGGAATTGTGGTCTGCAACATCGGTGACGCATCCATGGCATGCGGACCCGTTTGGGAAGGCATATCATTTGCTGCTATGGACCAGTATACGGAACTCTGGGATGAAGCATACCGGGGCGGGCTGCCCATCATCTTCAACGTGATCAACAACCAGTACGGTATGGGAGGACAAACCTGCGGCGAAACAATGGGTTACGGAATTGCCGCGCGGATCGGTGCCGGAGTGAATGAGGATATGATGCATGCAGAGCGTGTGGACGGATACAATCCCCTGGCGGTAATTGACGCATTCAAAAGGAAAAAAAAGCTGCTTCTCGAGAAGAAAGGCCCGGTGTTGATTGACACGCTGACATACCGCTTCAGCGGTCATTCCCCTTCAGATGCCTCTTCGTACAGGAGCAAAGAAGAGCTGGAGGCCTGGCAGGATGTCGATTCGATTGTTACATTCGGAGAAGATCTTGTTAAAGAAGGTATTACAAAAAAAGATGAGCTGGAAAACATCCGTTCAGTCACGGTTGATCTCATCAGGAAAATCCTTTCTCTGGCAATTGACGACAGCATATCGCCCAGAATCGACCTTGAAAAATACCCCGATGCCATCGGAGGTATGATGTTCTCAAACGGTTCCGTCGACCGTTTTGACGACCGGGAACCCGAAGTTTTGATGCCCCTTTCTGAGAATCCCCGGGTGAAATCGATCAAAAGCAGGGAACGGTTCTATCTCGATAAGAATGGAAAACCCGCATCGAAAGCCAAAGTCTTTCAGTTGCGCGACGGCATATTTGAAGCCATAATCGACCGGTTCTATAAAGATCCGACACTGGTAGCCTATGGTGAGGAAAACCGTGACTGGGGCGGTGCATTTGCCGTTTACAGGGGACTCACGGAATCCCTTCCGTACCACAGGCTGTTCAATACGCCGATAGCAGAAGGAGCCATAGCAGGTACGGCAATCGGATATGGTATGGCAGGGGGCCGCGTGATCGCGGAGATCATGTACTGTGATTTTCTGGGCCGGTGTGGTGATGAAGTCTTCAACCAGCTGCCCAAATGGCAATCCATGAGTGGCAATCTGATAAAAATGCCCGTGGTCATAAGGGTTTCGGTCGGTTCCAAATATGGTGCGCAGCATTCGCAGGACTGGTCATCGCTGGTGGCTCATATTCCCGGCATCAAGGTGGTTTTTCCCACAACTCCCTATGATGCAAAAGGATTGATGAACAGCGCACTGCAGGGAACAGATCCGGTTATTTTCTTTGAAAGCCAGCGTATTTATGACGTGGGTGAGCAGTTCCATGAAGGCGGCGTTCCGGAAGGATATTACGAAATACCGCTCGGCGAACCGGACATCAAACGCGAAGGTACTGATATCACGATCCTTACGATCGGATCTACTTTATATACTGCCATTCAGGCTGCAGAGAAATTACAGTCCGTATACAACATGTCAGCTGAAATTATTGATGCCCGTACCCTGGTACCGTTCAATTATGATCCGGTACTGGAATCGGTTAGAAAGACCGGCCGCATCATTCTTGCAAGTGATGCCTGTTCGCGCGGTTCCTATCTCCGCGATATGGCATCGAACATCACCGAACTTGCTTTCGATGACCTTGATGCTCCTCCGGTCGTTGTCGGTTCCCGAAACTGGATCACACCGGCATATGAAATGGAGCAGTACTTTTTCCCCCAACCGGACTGGATCATTGATGCCATTCATGAACGCATTGTTCCCCTGAAGGGTCATCAGGCAAAAACGGACTGGTCGGTAACCGGTCAGATGAACAGGAGTCAGGCCGGCGTATGAACATAATTATAAACTAATAATGACAAAGGTTTGAGGCACAAAATCGTCGTTTTACATCAGGTCAATCATGTTATAAACATGAATGTGAAGAACGAAATAATGGTTTTGGTTAATTAATTAGAGTAAATTAAGTACAGGTTCAGAAAGCCTCAAACCTTTTATTTTTATTGTAATTTTGAATTGCGATGAGCAACTTTCTGAAAACGTTTCCCGATCAGCAGAAACTGCTTGACCTATACCCCGGGGTCGACATCCTTGAGGTAAACGCTCATTTGCATACACCCTATTCGTTCAGTGCATTTGATAATATTGCACAGATCTTTTCCCTTGCAACAAAGGAAAACATCAAGGTGGCCGGTATCAATGATTTTTTTGTGGCTGACGGATATGGTGCATTCTGTTCCGAAGCACTGAAGCATAAAGTCTTTCCCCTCTTCAATATTGAATTCATCGGTTTGCTGAAAGACGAACAGCAGCATAACATCAGGATAAACGATCCCAACAATCCGGGCCGTTGTTATTTCAGCGGGAAAGGACTTGATCATCCTTTTCATCTGAATGCGACCAATACCGTCAGGCTCAGGCAAAACCTTGCTGAAAGCCAGAAACAGGTGGCAGCAATGGTGGAAAAATCGAATGGATGGTTCGACCGGATTGGCGCCGGCATCAAACTAAGCTTTAACGACATCCGTTCATCATTTGCCAAAGAGCTGGTTCGGGAACGGCACATCGCCAAGGCAATCCGGGTGGCTGTATTTGAAAAAGTCCCGGGAGAACAGGACAGGCTTGCATTGTTGACAAAAATATGCGGCGGCAAAGAAATCAGATCATCGCTTCAGGATGTCCCGGCACTTGAGAATGAGATCCGGGGCAATCTGTTGAAAGCTGGCGGAAAAGCATATGTGGAAGAAGATGAGAGCGCTTTTATGCCTGTTGACGAGATTGTGGAAATCATCCTCGATGCAGGTGGTATCCCATGCTATCCGGTTCTTCTTGATGACATCAAAGGCAATTATACAGAATATGAAAAGGACCCTGGCTTGCTTTGGAAGGAGCTCTCAAAAAGAAACACAGGTTGCATCGAACTGATCCCCGGTCGCAACGATGCGGATCACCTGCAGAGGTTTGTTGAATTCTTCAATGATAAGAATTTTATTATTTTGTTCGGAACGGAGCACAATACGCCGGAACTGATCCCACTTACCTGTAACACCCGGGGCAAAAAACCGTTGAATGATTTCCTGAGAAAGGTATCTTACGAGGGTGCCTGTGTCGTTGCCGCCCATCAGTACCTCAGGGCAAACAGCCAGGAGGGATTTGTGGATCAGCGGGGCCGGCCGGCAAACGACCGTAAGGATTACTTCATCAGACTGGGTAATGCGGTAATCCGGCATATGCTGAAATAAGCCCCATATGATAAAACTCATTAAAAAAACAGACCCGTATGGATAAAAATCTGGTCGATCTGGTTGAAATATCCCGTTATTACGGACAAAACAAAGATTATGTAATTGCAGGCGGAGGAAATACTTCCTTTAAAAACGAAAGACACATCTGGGTCAAAGCAAGCGGGATAGCTTTGTCCGATATTGCTGCCGAAGGATTTGCCGTGCTCGACAGAAAAATGTTGAAAGAAATCTATACACGACAATACAGCAGTGATGTAGTGACACGGGAGGCAGAAGTCAAATCCGACCTCTGCAAGGCCCTTCTGCCGGGAATAAATGTTCGTCCATCCGTTGAAACCTCATTGCATGAAGTGATCGGTTATGCTTATGTGGTCCACACCCATCCCACACTGGTCAATGCCATCACGTGTTCAAAGAATGCCCGGGAAACAATCCGGATGCTCTTTGGTGATAATGCACTGTTCATACCTTATACCGACCCGGGATACATTTTGTTCTCAAAGGTCCGCGAACTCCTGAAAATCTGGAGAAAAGAGCATAGAAAAGATCCTGGTCTCATTTTCCTTGAAAACCACGGATTGTTTGTGTCTGCCGATTCGGTTGAAGGAATCCGGAAACTTTATGATACAGTGGAATCTAAGATCAGGGAACAAATCAGGGAACTGCCCGCAATAGAGTCTGTTGATGTTCCGAATGACATCATTAAAATATTGCCTGCCCTGCGCATGCTGTTCCGGGGAGATCAGGCAAAGCTGGTCCGGATCCGCAACAATTCGCTGGTTCAACATTTTATTCAGGATGCAGAAAGTTTTTCCCGGGTATCATTGCCCTTTACGCCCGACCAGATCGTTTATTGCAAGGCCCGTCCGCTTTTCCTTACTGAACAGGAACCTGAGGCAATCATTCATGAATGTATTGAAAAAACTGATGCTTACAGGAAAAAATACGGATATGATCCCAAAATGATCGGAGTGAAAGGTTATGGGCTCATAGCGGCCGGGGATACCATACAATCGGTCGAGACCATGCATGAAGTCTTCGAGGACTGGATGAAGATCAGTTATATGTCTGAAAGTTTCGGTGGACCTCAGTACATGACAGAACAAGCCATTGAATTTATCGACAACTGGGAGGTGGAAAATTACCGCAGACAGGTTGCCGGAACCGTTCAGGAAACCGGCAGGATCGGGAACAGGATTACTGTTGTTACGGGAGGTGCACAGGGATTCGGGGCCGGCATAGCCGAAGAAATGATGGAAGCCGGAGCAAATGTCGTGATAGCCGATCTGAATGTGGAAAAGGGCATTGAAATGGAGGAAAAGCTGAACCGGAGCGCAAAGAAAAATCAGGCCCTGTTTGTCAGCACCAACGTTACTGAAACCGCTTCGGTGGAAAACCTGATCTTTGAAACCGTTAAACATTTCGGCGGACTGGATGTTTTTATCAGTAATGCGGGCATACTGCGCGCAGGAGGATTGGATGAAATGGAACCGGATACTTTTGAGCTGATGACACGGGTGAATTATACAGCCTATTTTCTTTGTGCAAAATATGCTTCGGAAGTGCTCAAACTTCAGTCCAGATACAATACCAACTATTTTTCAGATATCATACAGATCAATTCCAAATCGGGTCTGAAAGGCAGCAAAAAGAATTTTGCCTATGCGGGCGGTAAATTCGGGGGTATAGGCCTGACCCAGTCCTTTGCTCTGGAGCTCATGCCTTTCAGGATCAAAGTCAATTCCATATGTCCGGGCAATTTCTTCGAAGGCCCGCTCTGGAGTGATCCCGAAAGTGGATTGTTTGTACAGTATCTGAAAGCCGGAAAGGTGCCGGGTGCAAAAAACATTGATGATGTAAAAGCACATTACGAGAAACAGGTCCCTGCCGGCAGGGGTTGCCGGATCAGTGACGTCATGAAGGCAATATATTATGTGATTGAACAGGAATATGAGACCGGACAGGCTATTCCGGTAACGGGGGGACAGGAGATGTTAAGATAGGAATCACCCACCCTCTGTAATCCCCCTTGCAGGGGGAACAATAAGGGGGTATTTTTCCTCCTTTCGGGGGGAACAAAAAGGGGGTATAAACAAATTATTATGAAGATGAAAACAAAAGCAGTCCGTATACACGGCAAAGCCGATTTAAGGCTTGAGGAATTTGAACTGCCGGCGATCCGTGAAAATGAAATACTGGCCCGCGTGGTGTGTGACAGCATCTGCATGTCGTCGTACAAGGCTACACAGCAAGGTTCAGAGCACAAAAGGATACCCGATGACGTGCACATCCATCCGACGATTATCGGCCACGAATTCAGCGGTGAGATCATTGAGGTTGGCAACAAATGGCAGGAACGGTTCTGGTCGGGCATGAAATTTTCGATCCAGCCTGCAATCAATTATCCTGACGGACCGGTCGGGATTCTAAGTGCACCGGGATATTCCTATCAGTATATCGGTGGTGACGCCACATACATCATCATACCGAACGAGGTTATGGAGCAGGATTGTCTGATGCCATACAACGGTCCGGGGTTCTATCCTGCTGCGCTTGCAGAACCGCTGTCATGTGTGATCGGGGCAATGCATGCCAATTACCATACAAAACCCGGTTCCTATGTTCACCAGATGGAAATTTTTGAAGGGGGAAACCTGGCCTTTCTTGCAGGAGTGGGACCTATGGGACTTGCTGCGATCAACTATGTGATCCACCGTGAAAACCGCAAACCCGGATTTCTGGTGGTTACCGATATTGACCAGGAAAGGCTTGACAGGGCAGCTACGCTCTTCTCTCCTGAATATGCGGCCGGAAAAGGAATCCGCCTTCAATATATCAACACCAGGAATATGGATAATCCGGCGGAAGAACTGATTAAACTTACTGACGGAAAAGGTTATAACGATGTATTCGTCTTTGCACCCGTCCCGCAGGTAATCGAACAGGGCGATGCAATACTTGCCTTTGACGGATGCCTGAACTTTTTTGCCGGTCCGGGTGACCCTGATTTTAAGGCAAAGTTCAATTTTTATAACGTACATTATAATTTCAACCATATAGTAGGTACAAGCGGGGGGAACCAGGATGATATGAACGAAGCCCTGACGATGATGTCAGAAGGCATGGATCCTGCGGGACTCGTAACGCACATCGGGGGACTCGATGCGGTGATTGAAACGACAAAAAACCTGCCTCATATACCGGGCGGAAAAAAACTGATCTATACACATATTTCCCTGCCTCTTACAGCAATTTCCGAATTTGAAGAAAAAGGAAAGACGGATCCTTTATTCAGGGAACTGGCATCCATTGTAAAAAGTAATAACGGACTCTGGAGTGTTCAGGCAGAAGAATACCTGGTTCAAAACGGGAAACCCATCTGATTGAAATAAAGAGAATAGAATTAATATTCATTCAGTGCTGTACTTTTCATATTTTGGCTAACTTCACGGAAACATTATAATATTTATAATGTGCTGGTCCGCATGAATAATTGTAAATTTTGTTATGCAAAATGGAAGATTATTTCAAATATCTTACCCATAACCGCGAAGATGTGAACTGGGGGTTTTTTCTGAATGTTGCAGGAACTGCAAATATACATCCGGGGAGCCAGTATCCCCCGGAAGGGCATCCGAAAGGCTATCACTTTACCTGGGAAAACGGCCGGATCCTTCAGGAATACCAGATCAACTATATCACGGAAGGTGAAGGAATCATGGAGACCGCCACAGACAGATTCACAATAAAACCGGGCATGGTCATCATCCTGCGACCCAATCTCTGGCACCGTTATAAACCACTGGAAGAAAAAGGATGGAAAGAGCATTACATCGGATTTAACGGTGAGTTTGCATCCAGAATGATTGAAAAGAACGCCCATCTGAGAAAATCTCCGATCATCAGTATTGGCTTTCATGAGGACATACTCATTGATCTTTTGAAAATCATAGACCTGGTGAGGGCCGAAAGACCAGGTTACCAGCAAATATCCTCCGGACTGGCGATACAAATACTGGGACAAATCATAAGCCTGATTAAAAATAAGAATTTCTGGAACAGTCCCATTGAAAACATCATTCAGAAATCGTGTCTCATGATCCGTGATAACATGCATCAGACACTGAGGATCAAAGATCTCGCACAAGATCTTGACGTGAATTATTCATTGTTTCGCAAAGCTTTTAAGAAATATACCGGACTTTCGCCCAATCAATACCATCTTGCATTGAGGATAAAGCAGGCTTCCTTTCAGCTGACGAATACAGATTACAGCATAAAGGAAATATCATTCAGACTCGGTTTTTG
This sequence comes from Bacteroidales bacterium, assembly GCA_016935355.1. Lineage (GTDB taxonomy): Bacteria > Bacteroidota > Bacteroidia > Bacteroidales > UBA10428 > UBA5072. The sequence continues at coordinate 629 of JAFGRC010000043.1, read as the reverse complement.
TTCTGTCTTTTATTTCAGTAAGCTGTATAAAGAAAAAACGGGGATGTCACCCAGCGAATACCGCCGGAAATTTTCTCCTACCGAGAAATACGCATGGCCATAATTAAAAGTCAGGACACGCAAATGCCCTGACTTTTGCTAACCCACTTTTCACCTACTTAACTGGCCAAATTGCCAAATACCTAACACCATAACCCCAACTTACTTCAGAAAGGTAACTTCACATCCTGTTATTGAAACTGTCAATTGTGTTTTGTCTGTGTCTGGTTAATAATATATTGCTTCTTGCTGCAGCAATCAGACTTTAAGTCTGATCCCCTCTATTGACCCGGAGGAGTTCCGCCGCGACCACCGCCACCGAACCCCCGCTGCTGATTCTCGGCCAGATATTCATCATACTTTTTTAACTGCTCTGCAGAGAGAAGCGACTCAAATTCAGATCTTTTCTGAGCATTTATCTGGGCCATCTGCGCCTGCATGGCCTCCCTGTCGCCACCAGGACCTCCCTGGAACTGTTCCATCATTTTTTGTGCATATTTAACATTGATAGCACTGACTTTTGTAATCTGATCCTGTGAAAGTTTCAGCTCTGTCGTCATCCATTCCGTTTCTCTTTGTGCCATGGACTC
>JAFGRC010000006.1 GCA_016935355.1 Bacteroidales bacterium | reverse complement strand
TAATAAAATTAGCTTCGCTGAGTCCTTCGGGGTTCATCGCGAGTTACATACGACCATTAAAAACTAAATTTTATACGTATGAAGCCTGATGTAAAAAACAACTTCACGTGCGCTGAAAATAATGCGCCATCTTAATTCTTCAGAACATCCGAAGGAACAAAGTTCTTACTTTCCTTTTCAATCACAAGCACCCAGTCATTTCCACGGTCCTCATCAAATGGAGGGTCGAAGTTTTTATTTTTGGAAGGCTTAATTTCACCAATTATGATAACGGTACAATTCCGTGGATTAAACCACCATGCGAACAAGGATGCATCTGAAAAAACATCCGTCTTTACTGAAAACTTACTTCCAAATGGTGTGTATAGGATCATATAGCTTGTATCAGAAGCCATGGCAGCCAGAATTTCACTTCCGGAACCAACGGCTGAGGTTTGTATGATCAAATCATTGGAAGGAATTAACAACTGCCAGGGACGGAGCTCAAAAAAGCGACGCATATAACCGGCCTGAAATGCCCCCGGGTAATCAACGGCCTGCCGCCAGGGTGTTCTTGCCGAAGAGACCACAGCATGAGCAGTATCCAGCATTTGCCAGATATTGTGGTTGCCATACGTATGTCCGCATGCCCCCGCAAGCATTGCCCAATAACCTGCGCGTCTTGAATCGAACGCATCAAACCATCCGTTGGCAGGATCCCAGTTAACGGGATGATCTTCATAGCATGGTTCTCCGTCAAGTACAGGCTTAACAGGGATTTTCAAATAATCTGCTGTGATCATTTTAAAGTTCGGATTGTCTTTCCGGCCATGACTTGACTGAAGCATGTTCATGTCAAGCCACTTCTTCTCATGAAAATACCCTGATGAACTTGCACCACCCATAGGATGATAGGTGATCAGGTGCCTTCCGCCGTCTCCTTCGCGTAATCCCCTTGCCATTGAATCAATAATCAGAAAATCGTCTTTCTCTTCCGGGATCCGGTCACCTCCAAGCACCCAGATCACAGCATGATATCTGTACCGCTGACCCAGGAACAAACCGTACTGATAGGCATTTTCCGGAGTAAACACTTCCGGCCCCTTTCCATGGCGCCGGTTGAATTTATCACCCCATGTGGGCAGCATTGCGGTATACATCCCGAGTTCCTCTGCCTTTCTAACGACATAATCCACAAATTCAAAATACATGATATTCGACTTTTCAGGATCCAGATCGACCAGCGGGATTTGTCCGTAACGGTTTGGCTCAGTGAGGCCGTCAAATTCGGCCAGAACCACCGCCTGAATGACATTGAATCCTTTTTGAGCCCTGTTCGACAGGTATGAAGCAGCTTCTGCACTGTCAAGCCTGTGAAACAACTCCCAGGCCGTATCCCCCAGCCAGAAAAAAGGTTCACCGTTATCTTTAACAATGTGCCTTCCATCATCACTGATTCTCAAATCAGGTAATGGATTTTGTCCATGTGCCCTTAAATACACAGACATCAAAAAGAAGATCATAAGGAAAATAAACATGTATGGCCTACAATTGAAAACATTACTGTTCCTTCTCGCCCGTTCGTTTTGATAGCGTCTTTTAAAACCAATAAATAAAGAATAACTGCACATCATGATCTGATTTAAGGATATAAATATCAAGAGTTTAAAATCCTCCGACTTAAGCCGGGATGGCTCAACCTGCAAATTTTAATGCGTTGGGCTTTTAAAATTTGAGTTTCGCACATAAATTTACGATGTGCTGTTCAGAAAAAAAATTCTCCGGCCGGGATATTTATGGAATAAAAACCTAATTTTCGCAAAAATCACAATCCGGCAAAATGAAAAAAATGCGCGTTGCAATCCTTTTCGGGGGACGTTCGGCAGAACACGAAGTTTCACTGCAATCGGCCAGAAATGTTATCGAAGCACTTGACAAAAACAAATATAATCCTGTTCTCATTGGTATTGCCAGGGATGGAAGGTGGTTTCTGAACCGGGACACAATCCGGCTTATGAATGCCGGCGATCCCCGGAAAATTCAGCTGGCTGAAAGTAAGGATGAAATTGCATTGACTCCGGTTGGTGCCGGAAGCAGTCTGATCAACCTGTCACAAAGAACCGGCATGGGTCAGATTGACGTGATCTTCCCGGTGTTGCACGGACCATACGGAGAAGATGGTACCATACAGGGTTTGGCCAAATTGTCTGATATTCCGTGCGTTGGCGCAGGGATAACAGGCAGTGCAGTGGGTATGGATAAAGATATCATGAAACGCTTGCTGAGGGATCACAAAATCCCCTTGGGCAGGTTCCTAACCTTTCAGGCAACCGATAAATCCCTTATGGATTATGAAAAAATTTCATCCGAGCTGGGTAAAATATTGTTTGTTAAACCGGCAAATCTCGGCTCTTCCGTAGGCATATCCCGGGTAACCAACAGTGAAGAATTCATCGTGGCAGCAAACCTTGCCTTTTCATACGACACAAAAATACTTATTGAGGAAGAGATCAGGGGACGTGAGATCGAATGTGCCGTACTCGGAAACGACAGTCCCCGGGCATCCATACCGGGGGAAATCATCCCGAAAGCGGGTTTTTATTCCTATGCAGCAAAATATATTGATGATCAGGGAGCCGAACTGGTTGTTCCTGCAAAGTTACCACAAAACCTGATAGCACAAATACAACAACTGGCCATTGCAACCTTTAAAGCATTGGAATGCAAGGGAATGGCAAGAGTTGATTTTTTTCTGACTCCTGATGACAGGGTGCTGGTAAACGAGATCAATACAATTCCCGGTTTCACCAAAATCAGCATGTACCCCAGATTATGGGAATGCAGCGGAATTTCGTACTGTGACCTGATCGATAAGCTTATTCAGTTTGCCGTTCAGGATTTTGAAAAACAAAAAAAACTGAAAACAGGAATGGAATTTAATTGATCCTGGCTGTTGGAGAAAAATAATATGTGACCCGTTTTACGTCCGATGCTCGAAAATATCCGCGCGCATTGTTGCTGATGTTACCCGGTATGTTTGCAGGAGGACCGTCCCATGGACTGCCCCTCCATACCGTTTCAACCAGAAGAGCCGATAAAAACTCATAATAACCTTTGGAAATGGAATACATTTCAAGGGTTACTTTAGTAAAATCGTATTTCAGGTCATTTTCACGGATCCGGTGAATGATAAAACCACTGACATAGTTGCCGTTCACAAATTCATCACTTACAAACGATACTTCCGTAATGGTATCCGTGTAAAGGACATCATTCAAATAAAGCATGTAGAGATAATAATCCCCGGCAGGTTCAGGTTCCTGTCCGTAATACAATACACTGTATCCGTATGTACCAAAGTATGAACTTGAATTTGCCGATTGTCTGATCGAATCAATTTCAACACAGGAGGTCATTGTCTCCGAAGCTTCAAATTCACTACCGTCGGAAAGCTTTATCCGAAGGCTATAAGTTGTACCAACAGTTCCGTAAACATTCCGACCGGTGCGATAAACTCCGGGGTCAGTCTCATGCAGGATAAAAATATTTTCCCCGTCGGTGATGGTTACTTCAGCATCTGAAACCATTTCCTGTTCAGGCCGGCTAAAAAAATCACCCGTATAGGATAATTTTACCATATGAGCCGTGGTATCGGTGGTGATCATCCCTTCAACCACAAGACCTTTGCCGGATTCACCCTGAAATTCAATGTTCATGATCTCTTCGCATGAGATCAGGATGACTGCTGAAAGAAGCAATAAAAACGCTTGCCGGATGTTTTTCATAGGATACATGGTATCATTAAAATTTGATATTGTAGGTAATTGCAGGCACGATGGGGAACAGGTACAATTTCACCGCTTCCACCCCTGATGCATCCCGCGTACCACCATCGGCATCCTGCTCCCTGAAATAAACCGCAAATGCATTATGACGATTGTAAACATTGTATACTGATATGTTCAGATTGCTCTCCAGTCTGAAAGTTTTAAAATAATAATTAAATGACAGATCCAGCCGGTGATAAGCGGTTCCCGGAATGCGGGTCCCTCCGCGTTCGCTGTATTCAGGTACCCACACGTTCCCGTAGTAATAACCTGCAGTTGGGACCGTTACAGGGATTGTTGTTGAATAGACCCAGTTCAATCCTGCATCAAAGCGGTCACTGATCTCATAATTGATCAGAAGGGCAATATTGTGGGGCTTATCATAAGGTGGCGGGAAAGTCCTCCCGTTATTGATTTCCGGGATTTTTCTGAAAGTCCTGATATAAGCATAACTCAGCCATCCCGACAACCTGCCGCCCTGTTTTTGCAACATTATTTCAACACCATAGGAATATGCCCTGCCAATGCGCAGTTCTCCCTCAAGATACCGTTGGGGTGCGAGACGTGCATGATCCCTGAAGTCAATTGCGTTGCTGGTCTTTTTGTAAAACACCTCCAGAGAGGTCTCAATACTGTTTTCTTTGAAATTCCTGAAGAATCCCATTGCTACCTGATCAGCCTTCTGGGGCTTCAGATTCGGACTGCTCATGAACCACATGTCCAGAGGAAAGGTAGCGGTTGAATTGGAAGCCAGCTGCAGATATTGTGCGGTCCGGTTATAACTGAACTTGACCGAGCCCTTTTCCGACAGGCTGAATCGGATGTTGAACCTGGGTTCCAGGGAAGTGTATGTATTGAACACTTTCCCCGCTGCATAAATTGTTGAATCCACAACGCTGTAAAGTTCATCATAATGATACAGGGTTGCTTCACCGATATTTTGAAACATGGAGAACCTGAGACCATACAGCAAGGTCAGCCTTGTGCCGGCTTTTTGTTCATTGCTTACAAAAAATGCCGTTTCAATTGCATGGTTATCCGGATATTGCAAGGCGGATATCATACTTGCCGGGTCATCGCTTTTTACGGTCCCGGGTTTGATTGTATGGTATGTTGACTGCAGGCCGAACTTCAGGGTATTGGAAGGATTGATATAATAAGTATAGTCATTGTGAAAACCATAATCGATTATATGCGACAAAACCTTAAAGGACAGCATGCCGTTCGGCACCCCCAGATTATAGCTGAAATCGCTGAATATTAAAGTAAGATTTGAAAATAATTTACCGTTATAGACATGGTTCCATCTGAGTGTACCCGTCGCATTCCCGAAGTTCATCTGGAACAGGTCATCAAAAACATTGACATCACGGCCGAAGTAACCTGAAAGGAACAATCTGTTGTCCCGGTTTATCTGATAATTCACTTTTGCATTCAGATCATAGAAGTAAACGGTGCTGTTCCTGGCAACGGTATCTCTGGCAAATGGAAGAAAGAGATCCGCATAGGTCCTCCTGCCCGTGAGGATAAATGACAGCTTGTCTTTAAAGATGGGACCCTCAAAGGTCAGCCGGCTTGAGATCATGCCGATGCCTGCACTGCCCTTGATTTTTTGTGTATTACCCTCGTTCATGCGGACATCCAGTACGGAAGAAAGCCGGCTACCATATTCCGGAGGTATACCGCCCTTGTACAATTCGACATTCTTCACGGCATCTCCGTTGAAAACCGAAAAGAAGCCGAACAGGTGCGAAGGATTGTAAACCGTGGCTCCGTCAAGGAGGATCAGATTCTGATCGGCATTGCCCCCGCGGACATAAAAACCGCTTGAGCCTTCAACGCTCGACTGCACACCCGGAAGCAGCTGGATCGACTTAATGATATCCGTCTCACCCATCAGGTTGGGTATTTTCCTGATGGTCCTTGCATGCAGTTGTATATTGCTCATTGTGACATCACGGATGTTTTCATCCTTTCTTCCGGCTGTTACGGTAACCTGACCTATTTCACTGGTTTCTGCGGCTAATGTCACATTATGTTCAGCATTCGATATCAGATTGATCTCCACTTCTTTCGTGCCATAACCGATAAAGGAATACCTGAATGTATAGGTTCCTTCCTGAAGTGTCAGTGAGTAAAATCCGTATGAATTGGTGACCGCACCGTAATTTGTGCCGGGGACAATTACGTAGACTCCGATGAGCATTTCACCGTTGTCATCCGAGACATAACCACTCAGGGTATGTTTCACCTGAGCTGCGGCCAGCAATGCCACAAAAATGAAAATGAGGGATAAGAACGTTTTTTTTATCATAAATTGTCAGAAAACCTTTCGTTGAAATATGAATGGCTAAACTACATAAAGTTTAGCCATTAATGATCAGGTTATGCGAAGAAACAGATTAAATATTCCCGTCAGTAATCCAACCAGGACTGAGGTTATGTGTCAGTGCAAATTGTATGAACTGTTGAAATATATGTTGTCATTTAAGAACTCACCTGTTAAAACTTCCCGAATTTAAAGGTAACGCCTCCCGAAAATCCTCTCAGAATATCAATGGGGACCTGATTGCCAAGCGGATACTCTAAGGTTACTTCGCTGGTGTACCGGTAATATCCACCGATGCAGAAACGGAAAAACCTCGTAACATTCATTTCAATTTCAATGCCGGGTTCTATTACCATATATGCATCTGACGCTTCCGGGCTGAAAGTGTCCTCCCAGAATTCATCATCGTTGACAGACACCACCGAAACACCACCAACACCCATCAGTACAGGGAACGACACATGCACCGGCAATTTCGGCATCAGTATAGGCTCAAAAAAGAAACCGCCGTAACCCCCGGCAAGACTGATGTCTGCTCCCAGATCTGAATTGTACTGCAAATCGTTGAAAAATCCCGATCCTCCCAGTCCAAGCGAGACCAAATGACCCAGCAGAATGCCTCCTCTTGCCCCAAAAACAAAAGCATCAC
>JAFGRC010000164.1 GCA_016935355.1 Bacteroidales bacterium | reverse complement strand
TGGTTTCATGCCAGTGTGGTTCCGGTATTCATTGCCATGCTTACCATGTTTCCTTTCATTTGCACCAATGTTATTGATGGCATAGGCAGCATCAATCGCGACCTGGTTGAAATGGCCAACTTTTATAAAACCGGCAGAAAACGGATTATTCAGGAGGTATATATACCTGCCATCATGCCTTTCATCATCAGCGGGGCTTCAAGCGCCATGGGAATCGGATGGCGTGCCATCATCATCGGTGAAGTACTCAGTCAGCCCAGGTTTGGTATTGGTACCATTATGCATGAGGCCCAAACATTTCTGAATGTAGATGCTGTAATTGCGTGGACCATGCTGGCCGTGCTCATCAGTTACGGTTTTGAGAAGCTGATCCGGTTTGCCGAACACCAAGTTACACCCTGGAAACAATGAGCAAGGAGCTTGAAATAAAAGGATTGCATAAGGCCTACGGGGAAATGGCAATTTTCAGGGATTTCAGCCTGACGTTTCCCATGGGGCAGATAACCTGTATACTGGGCCCATCGGGATGCGGAAAAACCACACTGCTGAATATCATCGGGGGCTTAACCTTACCCGACAGCGGATTGCTGAACGGATTCGAGGGTACGACGATTTCCTACATATTTCAGGATCCGCGGTTGCTTCCCTGGAAAACGGTTGAGGAAAACATCGCCTTTGTGCTTAACCAAAACCTGCCTGAAGCGGAAAGAAAGAAAATTACCGGTCGCTTTATCCGGCTGGTGGATCTCGAAGGCTTTGCTGATTATTATCCCGGAAAGCTGAGTGGCGGAATGCGGCAACGGGTTTCCATTGCAAGGGCCTTTGCTTATCCGTCTGATATCATTTTGATGGACGAGCCGCTTAAGGGGCTCGACATTACCCTCAAACTAAACCTGATAAAGGCTTTTTCAAGAATCTGGTCATCCGACAGGCGAACCGTGATTTTTGTTACACATGATGTGGAAGAGGCTCTTTTACTTGGAAATAAAATTTTTGTCCTAAGCAGGTCTCCGGTTCATATAGTTACTCATGAAATTGTGAGAATGCCCATGTCAGAACGTTCTCTCGATGCAGGTTATTTAAAGGAACTTAAACAGGTTTTGCAAAAATCGCTGGGAAAAGAATAGCCTCACAAATCTCCCATAAAACCGGCCAGATTGCAATCATCCTGCACCTGCATCTTTTTTCGTATCCGTTTCCTGTACCACTTGATGGTTTCCTCGCTTTTATTCAACTTTTCGGCTATTTCCTTGGTATTCATATTAATCCGCAATAATGAACATATATATTGTTCTTTTGGTGTAAGTTGGGGGTGTTTTTGTTTGAGCCGCGATATAAATTCAGTATCGGTGTCTTTATGCCATTTTGCATGCTCGGATTGGTTGACTTTATAACCTTGCATAATACAAAACCTGACAACCTCATTCATCTGAGCCGCTCTTTCCTGTTCATTCCTTTCACCGGAGATGACCGTGATTTTGTTGATGAGTTTGCTTACAAACAAGTCATTATCTGATTGTGAAATAGATAAATATTGGTTTCGTTTTCTTTCTTCTTCAACCCTGATGGACAATATTTCCTTTTCTTTGGCCAGTATTCTCTTTTTATTTTCTTCGTTTTCAATCATTGCATTTTCAATCCGTCTGAACATAGCATATATCAAAACGGATGTCATAGCAAACATGATTATATTTATGGGATCGAACAGTATATCCTGTTGCGGCGTCTTACATGCATATGCGATCAGGAAAACAGCAAGTATGTTTATTCCTCCCAGGATTAATACTTGTATCCCTGCTCCGACTATCCCGGCAATAAACAGGTAGATCATGCAGGCCCCCAAATTGGAGAAGGAACTGATAATGGTTTGCCTGAGTGCTTCATCTCCGGCAAATGCCGGCATATAAATATTGAGGGTAAACAAGTAAGTATAAATGAGAAATGAATGATAAATACTGAAAGGAGTTAATGCAGACAGGATTATCATTAGCAACGCTGTGCCAACCAGCACCAAATTAAACCAGCTTATCCAGAACGGATAGGATTGGCTGTTGAAATACTGATCAAATATTACGGCTACAATACTGAAGAATAAGATAAAATATACGACCCGGGTGATCTCTTTGTGAAAATAATCTCTGTAATACCTCATAGTGATGAAATCTGACCTTTAGCATTTAAAAATACATATTATTTGTCTTTATACTAAGCATGACCTAAGATTATATGTCAGCAGGTTTTCTTTTGGGGTTCAATTTTATTTGAACTACAATAGCCATAAAATCAAAAACATGTAAAAAACCACCCTTTTTCAACCCCTGAGAAAAACTACCTGATACCAGATCATTCGTTTACATTCACGAATGACCCCTGAAGTATTGGGTTAATTCATGAATAAAAATATTTAAAACAGATGAAAACATTTTTTCCTTTTGTACTGTGTTTGTTATTGATATTGCCATTGCTGAATTCCTGCGATAAGGATGATGCTTCTGCTATAGATGATTCGGAATGGAATACCGACTTTGCAGAGGATATGGACGATGGGGAGGAGATAGAATTCGCGGGCGATTCTTTCTGGCAGGAAATCTTCGATAAGCTGATAGCTGACAGTGTGATTATCGAGCCTGATACCATTTCAGACGTTTCGGCCAGGGCAGTGTTAATTCACCGGGGTGATGCCATTTGGAAAAATATCCGAACCACAAAATATGTTCATAGCGATGATAAAGAATATGATGAAAGCAAGGGAGTATATAAATATGACTGTTCGGGTTTTGTATATCACTTTATTTTGAAGGAAGTATTGAAAGATCATGCAAGTGATCTGTATCATAAAAAACTGAATTGGCATCCACTGGATTACAGCGTCAGGGCCTGGACGTTTTACGACTATTTCAGGAATGATATATTAGGAGATGAGTTTTCAGCATCGAATGAATACTGGAAGGTATTTACCTCTGTAGATTCATTAAAGAAAGGAGATCTCATCATTGCCCGGTATGATGATGACTGGCGTGAAAAATGGAAAGCCTTGGGTAATAAAGCTTCTACCGGACATGTAATGATTGCCTGGGATATTGGAACAGAAAAGGACAATGAAATCAGTATACAGGTATATGATTGCTCTTCTTCGGGACATTCGATTGATACACGGTGGAAAAACATCAGGCCGGTCGCCCAAATTAATGAGGACAGCGAAAAGAAAAGCGGAATCGGTTTCGGCTGGATGAAGTTTAAGATAAGTACACTGGGCGATCGCCGGCCCTATGCCTATAAATGGAAACTGGGTAGCGAAAATTGGTACAACCTGTGGGAAGGCGATCATATTAACGAAGATGGTATCAAATACGATCGTATTAAAGGTATTGTCTTTGCCCGCCCGCTTTAAGACATCATATTAATAATGAAGTAGTTGAAGATTGCTTAACAAAAATAAATTTCTACATGCATTTATCCATGAAGATTCTACAACATCACTTATTTCGAAGTGGTCCGATCGTTCTTGTTCTTTTCCTTTCCCTGAATGAAGGCTTATGGGCGCAGGCGTCAAATAGCTTATCCCTGGGTGTGTTTTACAATTATAACTCGCTCAGTCTGAAAAGAACGCATCAGGAAGAAATGTTAAGTTATGATGGGGATGAGGTTACGGATGAACTGACACAGGAGGAACTGGATGAGCTTAATGAAGGCACGCATAAAAAAAATTTTCATAACCTGAGCATAAACCTGTTTTCAGGGCTTAGCGGCGACAGTATTTCGATTTTCAGATTTGGTGCAGGCGTT
>JAFGRC010000163.1 GCA_016935355.1 Bacteroidales bacterium | reverse complement strand
TGAAGTTACCAGTGCCGAAGGTGCTGAATCAAAATACCGTGTAGCGGAAATATATTATCAGAGAAATCAGCCTGATGAAGCCGAAAATGAAATATCGGATTTTGCAGACAAAACAACTCCCCATCAATACTGGATGGCGAAAAGCTTTTTGCTCTGGGCTGATATTTTTGCTGACAGGGGCGACGAATTTCAGGCGATTCAAACGCTTCAAAGTCTGATTGACTACTATGGAAATTCTGAAGACGGTATTATCGCGCAGGCAAAAGAAAAGCAGCGGGCGCTGACCGATGCGCAAAACCCAAATGCAGCGCCGGATAAGGAGGTTCAGGAAATCGAGATCGAGCTGAATTAAATAAATGTTGAAGGGTATCATGCATAGCATCAGATCTCATAATATCAGGTATTATTATAATGACAGATCATAAAAACACAAACCGAATGACCAGACATTCATCTTATAAATGGCAGATCTTTTTCGCACTCACTTTTTGCTACCTGAATGCTGATTTCAGTGACAATCTGAACGCACAGCAACTGGATAAGGAGGTATATGTGATCAGACCCTATGAGCCCGTACTTTCAGATGCAAAAAAGATCAGTTCTCTTCCTGTAATAGACGACATTACTACTACTCCTCCGGAGTTCACCTATTCAATCTCTTCCAGGCGTATTCCGTCATCCATTGAACTGAATCAGATCAATCCGGCCAGAATGGTAGCTGTATCGCTCCCGAAAATATACAACAGCTGGATCAAACTGGGGCTTGGGAACTATACCACTCCTATGGCAGAATTCAACATCAGTAATCTACATTCAAGAAACGGCTCACTGGGCGCTTACCTGTATCACAAATCATCTCACAGCAATATCAGATTGCCCAACAATGATCCGGTTCCTGCCGGTTATGCAAGAAATGATATCAACTTATACGGCACAAGAACATATAACAAAGTCGTATTGTCAGGCAACCTGATGCTTGAGCACAACAGCTTCCATTATTACGGATACAATACAACCCTGTTTTCAACGGAACCTTTGCCCGACATGAAACAGGACAGCATCAGGCAACAAACCTGGTTACTGGGTTTTGATGCCGGTTTCGCATCGGCATACGCAGGAACCTCATTTATGAACTATGACATGAAGGTTGGTTTTGATTACTTTTTTGATGAGAACCAGAACCATGAAGCTATAGCATCAGGTGAAGCAGGAGTGAATAAATATTTCGGTGAATTACAGGGAGGGATTGATCTCGGAGTTGATTATTTCAACCTGAAGGGTGAAAACGATACGGTTTCCAATACAATAGTCAGGATTAATCCCTGGATCGGTAAAAACAGTGACGACTGGAGGTTCATTCTGGGTGTCCAGGCCGTTTCTGACATCGATGATATAACACGGTTCTATTTTTATCCGGCTGCAAGACTGGAAATAACTGTTGTCAAGAATGTGCTGGTTCCGTTCCTGGGTTTGTCCGGAACACTCAAGGCCGGCAATTATCAGCAGCTAACCCGGGAGAATCCATACATCAAACCCGGACTGAGGTTAAAGAATGCCAACAGCAGTATGATCGCATACGGAGGAGTTAAAGGAAGTATCAGCAATGCAGTAAGGTTTAGGTTTGACGTCACCTATTCGGTCAACAAGAACATGCATTTTTTCATTAACGATACTCTGATCCCCTTACAGAACCAGTTCACGGCAGAATATGACGATGTTGACATCATAACATACCACGGTCAACTGGCCATTCAGCCATCACCATCCCTGGAATTCACACTTGACGGCAATTATTATGTTTATAACATGATGAACCTCAGAAAGCCCTGGCATAAACCAGAGTATGAGCTGAACACCAACATTGTATACAATATTAAAAACAAGGTGACGCTTGACGGGGAGATGATCCTGCTGGGCACACGCTGGATACGGAACGAGTTATGGACCGACGGCATTCAGAAGCTCAAGCCAATTGCAGATTTTAACCTGAAAATCAGTTACCACCATTCCAAACCGCTTTCATTCTTTTTTGATCTGTATAATATTTCCAACCATAGTCATCTGATCTGGAATCATTTCCCGTCCCAACGGTTTAATTTTCTTGCCGGTTTGTCCTATAAACTTTAAAAAAATGGAGTCTTAATTTGCAATTTTTGTTATTTATTATTTTATATATTTGCACAATTTTTAAAAAAGGATTCCTTAATTAGCTGTATTCATTATGTACTGGACACTTGAACTGGCGTCTAAGCTCGAGGATGCTCCCTGGCCCGCTACAAAAGAAGAATTGATTGATTTCGCAATAAGATCAGGTGCACCGCTCGAAGTTATTGAGAACTTGCAGGAAATTGAAGATGAAGGTGAAATTTATGAAAGCATCGAAGATCTGTGGCCGGACTATCCAAGCAAGGATGATTTTTTTTTCAATGAAGATGAATATTAACGGAAAACATCCTCTTTATTTCTGGGCCGGATGGATTCATACCATGAAAAATCATCCAGAATCAGTTCCTCTTCAGGTGCCAGTTCCAGCGGATACAATGTCGCGACAGGGTTGACATAAAACCTGATATCATCAATCGCATTGTCTTTAAACCAAATGGTCAGATCTGAACTTTCAGCAACATTCACTCCGATTACATCATCCTGATCTTTGGCATAATAAACCGTCTTACCGTTTCCAACGGCCTCAATTCTGTACAGGTCATTCCCCCGGAAGTAACACGTCATGCTTCTGCCTCTGATCTGGTTGAATTTTGTCGAATCCTCCTGGTTGATGATAACTGCAACCCGGTCCATATACAGCTGTTCCACCTGTTTGTTCTTCGTTCGCATCTCAATATATTCTGCAGAGAGCTGGTTCTCTCCTGACCACAATACGGGTTCATAATAAAGTCTGAGTATTGAATCGGAAGTGCCGTAAAAAAGTGAGTCACATTTGCCCTGAAGGTTTGATTTGAAAAACCTCACTTTATAGTAGGCCTTAAACTGACGGACACCTACGGAATCCGTAATTGCCCGCAAGGTGTCGGCATGAACGTATATCGAATCTTCTTCCGTGATGAAAATAAATAATGCACTGTCTGTTAGCAGTGCCCGGTCTTCTTTCTGGTTAAATGAAGCACGGTCTCCCCTCAGGATGACGTTCTGTTCTTCATCAAACAGATCGATATTCGAATAGGCTTCCCCGTATCCGGTTTCTCTTTCATAATACATACTGTCGGCTGTAACCAGCTGATTTTGATTCTGAACGAATGCTTTTTCTTTAAGCATTGAGGTGTTTGCATCTGTGTTGTACCATCCGTTTTCACAATAAATATAACCGCTGTCGCTTATGATTTCCGTCGGGCCCAGAAAATATGCAATGCTTGTCGGTATATGATACCTCAGTGTATCCGAATACATTGTATAATCCGGATTGACCAATGTCACGGAATCCCGGAAAAAATATGTCTCATCATTGGCATAATAATAACCGCGCCTGCTCCTGAGATGGTTTTCGCCGCTTTCAATATCCGCATAACTGGTATAATATCCGATGTTGCTGCCAAGATCATATTCAACACGCGGGGCATACAAAATGGTGTTTTGCCCTTCCATCTTTACATTCTGCCATATCTGAGCGATCCTGGTATTGCCGTCATAATGCATAAAATCACCGTAAACATGCACCGTATCGCTCTTGTTGATGTGAATGCGGTGGTATGCATCGAGGGAGTTGGTCTTTGAGTAAAAATATGCACTGTCACAGAACATCAGAACATCCTCATGATCGAATCTCACGTCACCAATGAGACGATAAGCACCCTGTCCGATGTTGGCATCATAATTTACGAAAGCAGCCTGCCATTCGATCTGCTTTGTTTGCTGTCCCGTAGCAGATACAGCCATGTACAGGCTGATCAGGAATACCAGTGAATGCTTTTGAGTCAATCCTGAATTTTCTTTATGGTGTTTTATCAGTCACGCTGGGCCATTCCGGAATGAGGCCATCCGGTCAGACTCATTGTACATGAATTGTATTGGTCGGAAATTCTGATGTATGTCGATCTGATCTTTTCTTCAACCCACTGGTTCACTATTTCGGACTCTTTTTCCTGCATAGCCATTTCCTTAAAGACATTAAAATCATCCTTCAGATTTGCCACATGCGGTTCCGTGAGATTTTTCAGCCAGATGACTTTGAACACTGTTTTCCCTTTGTTATCTGTCGTTTCATAAGGGTTGGATATTTCTCCCACTTCAAGGTTGCTGATGATATCATATTCGACGGGTTCAAATTCATCCAAACGCCAACGTGAACCGCCCCTCATCAGGTTTACCATCTGACCTCCGTTTATTTTGCTTTCTTCATCCTCACTGTACAACCGTGCAGCATCATCAAATGTGACCGAATCCTGCCGGACCAGGCGAACCAGACTGTCAAGTTTCGAAACGGCCTGATTCTTTTCTTCGGCAGAGATTTTCGGTTTCATCAGTATATGTCTTGTCTGGATCCGGTCATCGGTCTTGTCAACACACTGAATCAAATGGTATCCGAATGAAGTTTCCACAATTTTGGATATGGCACCGGGTTTCAGTGCAAAAGCTGCTTTGGCGTAATCCGCATCCAGATCCGACCTGGCGAACCATCCGATATCCCCTCCCCTTATTGCGGATGCCTGATCCTCGGAATTTATGACTGCCAGCGTAACAAAGCTTTCTCCATTGAGTGCTCTTTCCCGGATATCCAGCAATTTCTCGCGCACCTCAAAAATCGCTTCTTCAGTTGATTTCGGATATATGGCGATCTGATTGTATTCGACTTCAGCATCGACATACGGGAGACTGTCTTCCGGCAAACTCCGGTAATATGAGCGTACTTCTGAAGGGGTTACGGAAATGTTCTGGGTGATCTGATTTCTCATTCCGTTGATCAGCATCTGATCCCTTATGTCATTCCGGAGCTCGTCCTTGATCTCAAGGATCGACTTGCCATAATACGCTTCCAGTTTTTGTTCTGAGCCAAACTGGTTTACAAAATATCGCATTCTTTGTTCCATCTCGACCTCAACCTGTGAATCCGTCACCAGAATACTGTCAATCTGAGCCTGGTTGATCATCAGTTTCTGGATCATCAGATCTTCGAGAATTTCACAACGGGTATTCTCATTCGTGGTTTCTCCCTGTGCCTTGAGCTGCAGGAACATTTGTTCAACGTCTGAATAAAGAACTTTCTTGTCACCGATCACAGCCACAACTTCATCAACAATGATCCGCTGCGCCAGAAGACCGGCAGCATGAAACATCAGACTTATCAAAATTACGGTTGTCTTGTACTTCATAATGCAATTAATAAATTGTGAAATAACCCCGGTTCTGGCCGTCATTGTATATGTCTGATTCGAGTTCATTGACAATCTGTATTTTCCGTTTGTTCAAAATAATGCTTCTGATGTCATGCGAAACCAGATCGACAGGTGCAGCCTCGCCGGCAAGTGCATAATCCCTTATGGTGAGAAAATAATAATATGTCGAATCACGCATTTCAACCAGACGCCTTGATCTAATTGTGGATTCAGGATTGTACAGCCGGCCGGGCAAAAACTCCAGCACCTCGGAAAGGTTTACCCATCTGTCGTCAAAATGATCGTATCTTTCGGCATGCTGAAAACAATAGGTTTCAATCTCGGCGGTATTTCCTTCATCATCCGAATTGCACCACTGCCGCAGCCTGTATATTTCCGGCGCAGTTACAGGTACCTGAATGAATGATCCTTTTACAACAGACTCGCTGAGGAGAAAGTTTGAGGGATTCTCATTAAGATATTCAAGAATCTCCCGGTCGGTTATCACAGTATCAAGATTTTGCCGTATATAACTCTGTTCGTACACATATACAAGCAATGAAGTACGGTAATCCTCGATCTGTTGTTCAACATCCTTCTCCTCATCGGTAAGGTAGAGTTCAGCTTTTTTTAAGATCAACTGGTTCCTCACCCACTTGTCAATAAAATCCCGGACGACCGCAATGCTGTCAGCAGTGGGCAGTCCTGCCGGCGTTACGGCTTTCAGATCATCAAGGTACAGGTACGTGTCATATACACGGGCAACCGGTATTTTTTTACCATTGCCTGAATTTCTTGCACATCCCGTTGTGATCATCACAATAAATATGAAACATGTATATTTTAATAATCCGGTCATATTTCTGTTTTCATTTTCATATCCGGATAAATATATAAAATAATTCTCAATTCCTGTACATGAAGCACTCTCATGAAATTCAAACACATCCCGGGATGGCTGTTAATCTTCTGCAATTTTTTTCATTACTTCCTCATGCACAACTACCGGATATTTTGACCGGAGTTCAGTCACCCATTTCTTCTCCAGATAATCCTGATAAGCGGCAACAATCATGCCACGGACTTCCTGAAAATCCCTGGGCTCCTGAGGTAAAACGTCATTTATTGCAATTACCCGAATGCCTTCCTCCTGTTGTATTTCCCGGACCACCCCTTTTTTCCATTTCATCTGATCGATGAACGGATGCATTCCCCTTTCAAATACGGCATCTTCAATGACAACACAATCCGACGTATCGTTTTCACATATGAGGTTCAGCATGTCCCGGACCGACCAGTTCCTTGCATGCCTTCGTTTCGCGTACTTCCGGATCTTATCCAGGTATGCAGCATCATCAGCGGTATATATTGAGGCATCTGCCCGCTCCTTCCACATATACTGGGATTTGTTTCCCTCATAAAATTCCCTGAGTCCTGCCGAATCCTGAACTGCTTGCTTCCAGATCAGATCATCCGATATGTTGAAAAGCAGTATCCCGTCGTGATATTCTCTGATCAGGTCCCTGAATTCGGGATAATCATCCTCAAGCCTGTTGTTTTTGTATTCTAAAAGCTTATCACGGATAAATTCCCCGCTCTTTCTCCCGAGGATCTCCTCCAAAGATTCGTTTTCCGGACGGTATTGAAATCCGGCAATATAAACAGCCAGATCTTGCTGCAGGAATTCTTTCCCTCCGATCTTAAAAACAGGTTCAATCAGGTCGCCTGCAACAACCGGATCCCATTGTCCGGCATAAACTGTGCTGTCAAGTACTTCCAGCAAGTACCTGATATTTTGCTCATATTGTATAAAATCTGACTGTTCTTTGATTTCATTGACGGCCGACTGCTCCGCGATCACCATGCGCATTTCATCTGCCAGAACCTGGTCTTTTAACCGGACTTCCATCTCATCAAATGAACCGGGCGGTCGCTTACCGAGCAGCTGAAAAATGTGCCACCCGTAAATGGAGCGCAGGGGTTGTGTGAAGTCTGCACTGTCCCGGAGCATGTAAACCTGTTCTTCAATATCAGGAGGCAGCTCTCCGGACCGGATCCACCGCATCCGTCCCCCGTTTTGCGAGGATTCCGTATCTTCCGAATACAACCGGGCTGTCTCACCAAAATCCAGTCCATGCCGGATCAGGTCATAATACCTGTAGATCCTTTCTTCGGCCGCTCCGGCTGTTGCTTCATCCTGGTCCATTCCTGAACGTACCATAATATGTGCCAGCAGGATCTCTCCCGGCGATATTCTTTTTTCGTTCACTTTAATAATATGATAGCCGTATGATGTTCTTACCGGCATGGAAATTTCCCCCGCTGCAGTTTTAAATGCTGCATCCTCAAAAGGGAATATCATCATAAAAGCGGAAAACCATCCCAGATTTCCATGATTGCCGGCGAATGAAGGATCTTCTGATGTTTCCGCAGCGACTTTTTCAAAAACCTCTCCGTTCATGATCCGTTTACGGACATCCAAAATCTTGTTATATACACGAAGGGTGTCTTCAGGTGACGGATTTTCCGGCAAAGTCATCCAGATGTGGCTGGCATTGATTTCATTCACGGTCCGTTCATAAGCATCCCTCACGAGCCGGTCGATCATTTCCTGGTCCTGCAGGTAAGGACGGGCAAGCTGTTTCCTGTATCCGGACAGTTCATCGATAAAAGCCTGTTGTTCATCATAGCCCAACCGCAAGGCTTCCAGCACTTTGAGCCTGAAGTTAACATACATGTCAAGGTATGCATCCACGGGCATGTTCTCATAACCCGGCACACCTTTGTTTTTGTTGAAGACCCTTTCAAACTCTTCGAGATAAACGGGAATCCCGTCAATCGTGAACAGGACATCATCCTGGGCAACGGATACAGTTTGATGGGATACCAGTATCAATATGACAGGGATCAGATATTTCTGCATACGGCACACTGAAATGACTGGATATGAAGATTAAACGGTATTAACGGCTGTAATTCGGGGCTTCCCTGGTAATGGTAACATCGTGAGGATGGTTTTCAATAATACCTGATTTGGTAATACGCACGAATTTGGCATGCTGAAGCGCCTCAATATCAGCTGCCCCGCAGTAGCCCATTCCAGCCCTCAATCCACCGATAAGCTGATACATGACCTCCGATAATGAACCTTTGAAGGGTACCTGTGCAACAATACCTTCAGGAACAAGTTTTTTAATTTCCTCGTCAGGATCCTGAAAATATCTGTCCCCCGAACCTTTCTGCATCGCTTCAATAGAGCCCATTCCCCGGTATGATTTGTATTTCCGGCCGTTATATATAATGGTTTCGCCGGGAGATTCCTCCACGCCCGCAAACAGCGATCCCGCCATGATCGAGTTCGCCCCTGCAGCAATGGCTTTCACGATATCACCAGAATAGCGGATCCCTCCGTCCGCCACTACCGGAATACCTGTCCCCTTTAACGCTTCGGACACCTCAGAGATGGCTGTAAGCTGTGGAACGCCCACACCGGCAATAACACGGGTAGTGCAAATTGAACCCGGTCCGATCCCCACCTTCACTCCGTCGGCTCCTGCCTTCACCAGATCCAGTGCTGCCTCGCGGGTTGCAATATTGCCAACGATAATTTCGAGATCCGGATATTGCTTCTTTGCCTGCCTGAGCGTTTCGATAACCCCGGAGGAATGGCCGTGTGCAGTATCTATAAAGATGGCATCCACATCGGATTTAACGAGTGCATCCATACGGACAAAGGTATCACGGGAAACGCCGACCGCTGCAGCCACCCGCAAACGTCCCATGCTGTCCTTGCATGCGTTCGGCCTGTCTTTGGCCTTGGTGATGTCCTTATAGGTAATGAGTCCGATCAGCCGGTTGTGATCATCAACAACAGGCAGCTTTTCAATCTTATAATTCTGAAGTATGTTTGCAGCTTTTTCAAGGTCCGTTTCCTGACTGGTCGTAATAATATTTTCTTTCGTCATCACCGCGCTGACCGGTCTGGACATTTCCTTCTCAAACCTCAGGTCACGGTTGGTAACGATCCCGACAAGCCCGTGATTGTTGTTGACCACCGGTATACCTCCGATCTTGTACTCACGCATCAGGTTGAGCGCATCACCTACCGTTGCTTCCGGCTGTATTGTGATGGGATCATAGATCATTCCGTTCTCAGCCCTTTTCACCGTTTTGACATGTTTGGACTGTTCCTCGACCGACATGTTCTTATGAACCACTCCCATACCGCCTTCACGTGCAATGGCTATTGCGAGTATCGCTTCCGTTACGGTGTCCATGGATGCCGAGATTATGGGTGTATTCAGTATGATATTCCTTGTCAGATGAGACTTAATGTCAACATTTCTGGGGTGTACATTGGAATAACCCGGCACAAGCAGGACATCATCAAATGTCAGGGCCTCGGATACGATTTTATCAGCCAGAATTGCCATGATTTGCCTGTATTTATGGTAAATTGTGCAAAAGTACAAAAAAACGCCCAATTATTTTTCCAAAATATTAATAATGCAATTTTCAGATGGTTTTGCAATTTTATCATAACTTTCAGGACCGTTGAAGCCATCATAAGTCAGAATGATGTACAACCATCTTGAAACACTTCGGAATTACTGGGGGTTTGATACTTTCCGCCCGTTACAGGAAGAAATCATCACGTCGGTTCTGAGCGGTAAGGATACTCTGGGCCTGATGCCGACAGGGGGCGGAAAATCATTAACATTTCAGGTCCCGGCCATGACCATGCCAGGTTTATGCGTTGTGATCACCCCGCTGATCGCCCTGATGCAGGATCAGGTTGCAAATTTAAAAAAGCTTGGCATCAAAGCAATAGCAATTCATTCGGGATGCAATCGTGAAGAAATTGATATTGCACTGAATAATTGTCTTTACGGAGGATACAGACTCCTGTACATTTCACCTGAAAGGATCGCTTCGGAAAAATTCAGGATCCGGTTTCAGGAAATGCCTGTGAATCTTATTGCCGTTGATGAAGCACATTGTATATCCCAGTGGGGGTATGATTTCAGACCTTCATATTTGAAAATTGCCGAACTGCGTGCCTTTCATCCCGAAGTGCCCGTTCTGGCCCTCTCTGCAACGGCAACTCCGGTGGTAACAGAGGACATCCAGAAAAAGCTCCTGTTCAGGCAGCCGAATCTTCTGAAAACCAGCTTCCGGCGTGAGAACCTCATTTATACCGTTAAAAAGACCGAGAACAGGGACCGGGATGTGATTGATATCATCAAAAAACTGAAAGGCAGTGGTATTGTATATGTGCGAAGCCGGCGCAAATGTGTCGAGATTGCAAAATCACTCGGGAAGGAAGGTATTTCAGTCGCGTTTTACCATGCGGGTTTGGAACATAACGTGCGCAGTAGTGTACAGCAAAACTGGACCGTTGGAAAAACACGTGTGATCGTGGCGACAAATGCCTTTGGCATGGGAATCGACAAGACCGACGTCCGTTTTGTGATTCATGCTGACCTTCCGGATTCCCCGGAAGCCTACTTTCAGGAAGCGGGCAGGGCCGGCAGGGACGGACAAAGATCCTGGGCCATACTGCTTAACGCTCCGTCTGATAAGAATTCCGTACAGCAACGGATCCAGGTCAACTTTCCGGATCTGGAAACCATCAAGAGAACGTACGCGGCACTTGGCAATTATCTTCAGATACCGATCGGAGGCGGAAAAGGAATGGCTTTTGATTTTAACCTCTATGAATTTGTCAGGAATTACAGAATACTGATATTTACCGCATACAGCAGCTTAAAAATACTTGAAACAGGAGGTTATATAGAGCTCACGGAGGAGATCAGCAATCCGTCCAGAATAAAATTTCTGCTGAACCGGGATGACCTGTACCGTTTTCAGGTTTCCAACATGCAGTTCGATGCATTCATCAAACTTCTTTTGCGCTCTTATACCGGAGTGTTCACCGAATTCACCGCGATTGACGAAACCATGCTTGCAAAAAAGGCCAATGTAAACCAGGATGTGGTAAAACAATACCTGATTAAGCTTTCGGCTTTGGGAATCATCAGCTATATTCCCCAGAAGAGGTCCCCGATGGTGGTTTATACGGAAGAGCGGCTGGATGAAAAATCCCTGTTCATCTCAAAAGACATCCATCAGGTCAGAAAAACGAGATATGCCGAACGGGTCAGGGCCATTCTGGCATATGCTGAAACGGAAACCAGGTGCCGCAGTCAGCTCCTGCTTGAATATTTTGGTGAATTCGGTTCACCCGAATGCGGCAAATGTGATGTGTGTCGCGCCAGGAATGAAGCCGCAGAAAAAAAGAGAGATGTTGCCGGCATGCAGGAAGAGATTCTCACGACTCTTGGCTCCGGGGCACTTTCAATTGAAGAGCTGGCCGTCCGTCTGAATGTTAACAGGGAAACACTGACCGGCATCGTACAATGGATGCTTGATAATGAGCTCATATCGGTGACGGAAGACAGACTGCTGACCGGACGAATACAAAGACCGGACTGACAGCAGATGCCTGTGCGGCAGCTATACCTCCGGTAAAATACAAACTCACTTCAATCATTGGTCAGATATTTGTACTTTTACACCTGAGAAACACAGGATGTATTCATGGATAAGATGAGTGGAAAGAATATGATGAATGGGCGCAAATATTTTGAGAACATTGAAGCGGATTATATCAAAACGTTACCGGTAAAATCTTTTAAAGGAACGATATACCTGGTCGACACGGTTGAAAAGCTGGAAGCGGTGAAGCCTTTGCTTTTAAAAGAAAAAACATTCGGCTTTGACACGGAAACAAAACCTTCTTTCAAAAAGGGACAGATCCATCAGGTGTCGCTGCTTCAGCTGGCAACAAATGACAAGGCTTTTCTCTTCCGGTTAAATAAAATAAAAATGCCTAGTCTGCTGGTTCGGATCATTCAGGACCCTGATTGCCTGAAGATCGGGGCCGCAATCAGGGAAGACCTTAATGCACTGAAAAGGCTAAAGTCAATGGAGCCAAAAGGGTTTGTTGAACTGCAGGAATTAGTCAAGAAATACGGGATCGCTGACAACGGACTTAAAAAGCTGGCCGCCAATGTTCTTGGCATCAGGATTTCCAAGAGGAACCAGACTTCCAACTGGGCACGTGCCATGCTGACCGAAGAACAGCTTCAATACGCGGCGACAGATGCATGGGTGTGTCTGGA
The DNA here is from genome assembly GCA_016935355.1 of Bacteroidales bacterium. GTDB lineage: Bacteria > Bacteroidota > Bacteroidia > Bacteroidales > UBA10428 > UBA5072. The sequence goes on along the minus strand of JAFGRC010000163.1, from coordinate 1,374 downwards.
AATCTATAAGACATTAAATCATAACGGTGCTTATCCGTCATAGGACCCCGAAGTCGTTTCCCCTCCCCTGCCTGTCCAGTTTGTATGAAAGAATACCCCCCTGGGATGGTCGGTGCGCTCATAGGTATGTGCTCCGAAATAATCGCGCTGGGCCTGTATTAAATTTGCCGGCAGCCTGTCAGTACGGTACCCGTCCAGGTAAGTCAGTCCCGATACCATTGCAGGAACGGAAAGCCCGTTCAGGATGGCAGCCGATACAATTCTTCTCCAGCCTTCCTCCGCCTGCATCACCTGACCGCTGAAGTAACTGTCGAGCAGGAGGTTGGATAAATGTTTGTTTTTCTTATAGGCTTCCTGAATCTTGTCCAGAAATGCCGACCGGATGATGCATCCTCCGCGCCAGATCAGCGCAATGCCGCCAAAATCCAGGTCCCATCCGTGATGTTCGGCAGCCGCCCGCATCAATGCATATCCCTGGGCGTATGAGACAATCTTTGCAGCATACAGCGCCATCCGGAGGTCTTCAATCAGTCTTTTTTGATCAGGTATATCCTTTGATGCCGCCCTTTTCAGCAATGCAGATGCCTGCATGCGTTCCTGTTTCATGGATGAGAGAAACCTGGCAAAAACGGCTTCTGTGATCAGCGTAAGCGGCACTCCCAGCTCGAGCGATTCCACGCTGGTCCATTTGCCCGTACCTTTCTGGCCGGCGGTATCCAGAATTTTTTCCAGCAGAGGTTGTCCGTCCGCATCCTTTAATTTCATGATGTCACGGGTTATTTCCACGAGATAGCTGTTCAGTTCACCCTGGTTCCAGGCATCGAAAACATGGTACATCTCATCGTGATCCATTCCTGACAGCTGCTTTAATATGTAATATGCTTCCGATATGAGTTGCATATCCCCGTATTCAATACCGTTGTGCACCATTTTCACAAAATGACCCGCTCCGTTCTTTCCGATCCAGTCGCAACACGGGATCCCTTCATCCACTTTAGCTGCTATCGACCGGAACAATGACCTCACAAGAGGCCATGCCCCGGGTGATCCGCCCGGCATGATCGAAGGACCCGTAAGTGCCCCTTCTTCTCCTCCAGAAATGCCTGTACCGATGAACAGCATCCCTTTCCCTTCAAGGTATTCCGTCCTTCTGATCGTATCGCGGAAATAAGAGTTGCCGCCGTCGATGATAATATCACCTTTTTCAAGGTATGGCAGCAGTTTTTCGACAATCTCATCCACGGGTCTGCCCGCCCTGACCATGATCATGATCCGGTGCGGACGGGAGGTTCTCCCAACCAGTTCCTCAAGTGAATATGCAGGAAATATATTTTTATCCTTCGCCCTGCCGCTGATAAATTGCTCCGTTTTTTC
>JAFGRC010000005.1 GCA_016935355.1 Bacteroidales bacterium | reverse complement strand
TGAGCAGGGCTTTGCCTACAACTATGAACGGGTAAAAGTGCATGAAAGAATCGGGAACATGAACAGCAATGTTGAACGGACACTCGCCTACACGGTTCCGGCCGTTGAACGAAGTTTTGCTTTTAACATTGAAATGGCTGAAACAGCTGAGAGACTGGAAAGTCAGCATCTGGCACTTCAAAGATCTCTTAAGTATGAAGCACCTGCTGATTCAGACAATATAACCATGATGACATCGAATGATGATACCGGCGACCGTACATCGGGATTATACTCCCTTAAAGGTATAAAAGTAACCTGGCCTGTTGTAGCTTCTATAAAACCATCCTATTAATGTACATAATTCCCCGGGGAACAATGACAGTTAACTGCATCAAAAAGTTACACGGGCTTTTTATCTTAATCCAGCTTTAGCACTGCAAGAAACGCCGACTGCGGCACCTCAACATTACCAATCTGTCTCATACGCCTTTTCCCTTTTTTCTGCTTTTCAAGTAATTTCCGCTTTCTCGTAATATCTCCCCCATAACATTTGGCGGTCACGTCCTTTCGAAGCGCCTTTACCGTTTCACGGGCTATAATTTTGGATCCAATTGCAGCCTGAATTGCTATTTCAAATTGCTGGCGCGGAATCAGCTCTTTTAGCTTTTCACAGATCCTTCTGCCGAAAGTATATGCATTATCCCTGTGTATCAGCGAAGATAAGGCATCAACCATATCTCCGTTCAGCAGAATATCAAGTCTCACGAGATTTGCCGGCTTGTACCCGGTATAATGGTAATCAAAAGAAGCATAACCTTTTGAAATGCTTTTAAGCTTGTCATAAAAATCAAAAACGATTTCGGCAAGAGGCATTTCAAACGCAATTTCGATCCGGTTTGTGGTAAGGTAAACCTGGTTTTTCAATACTCCGCGTTTGTCGATGCAAAGTTTCATGATTGAACCGACATAATCAGCCTGGCAAATGATCTGAGCTTCGATGTAAGGTTCCTCAATTGTCTGTACATAAGAAGGATCGGGTAAGCCCGATGGATTGTGCACCTCAATTGATTCATCTTTATTGGTGATAATCCTGTAAGAAACATTGGGTACCGTAGTTACCACATCCATATCAAATTCCCGGTCAAGCCGTTCCTGTATGATCTCCATGTGCAGCAGGCCGAGAAAACCGCACCGGAAGCCAAAGCCTAATGCAGCGGAGGATTCGGGGACGAATGACAGGGAAGCGTCGTTAAGCTGCAATTTTTCGATTGATGCACGCAATTCCTCATAATCATCCGCATCCACGGGATAAAGGCCGGCAAACACCATTGGTTTTACTTCGATAAAACCTTCAATTGCTTTATCACATGGTCTGTCATAATGTGTGATTGTATCTCCCACTTTTACATCGCGGGCAGATTTAATGCCTGATATGATGTACCCGACATTACCGGCTTCCAGCATGTTCCGGGGCTCGTATTTGATTTTCAGCACGCCTATTTCATCTGCATGATATTCATTGTTCAGGTTTACAAATTTTACATGTTCCCCGGTTTTGATCCTTCCGTTCATGATCTTGAAATAGGCAAAAATCCCTCTGTATGAATTGAAGACCGAATCAAAAATCAATGCCTGCAAAGGAGCTTCAGGATCGCCCTGCGGCGGAGGTATTTTTGCAATGATCCTCTCAAGGATCAGTTCTACTCCCATTCCGGTCTTTGCACTCGCTTCAATTATTTCTTCACGGCTGCATCCGATCAGATCAACAATCTGGTCCTTTACCTCATCAGGCATTGAACTGGGCATGTCCATCTTATTCAGAACGGGGATTATTTCAAGGCCGTGGTCAACCGCCTGATATAAATTTGATATGGTCTGTGCCTGAATCCCCTGTGTGGCATCAATCACGAGCAGGGCTCCCTCACATGCAGCAATGGCACGGGAAACCTCATAGGAAAAATCCACGTGACCAGGTGTATCGATCAGGTTGAGTATATAGCCGGTATCCCCGGATTGATACTCCATTTGAATGGCATGACTTTTTATGGTTATTCCACGCTCCCGCTCAAGATCCATGTTGTCGAGCACCTGATCGTGAAAATCCCTTTCCGATAATGTATTTGTAAATTGTATCAGCCTGTCGGCCAATGTACTCTTGCCATGATCTATATGAGCAATGATGCAAAAATTCCGGATATGCTCCATTTTTTTCCTGTAATAAAATACCCTCTCTCCGTAAAACAGCTACCAAGTTTCAATATTGAATCATTATTTTCCAATGCCAAACATCATGTAATATAATTGCCATAGCCTGAAAACAAATCTCTTTGAGATCAGTTCGGCTTAATGATCTTAATGTGTCATTTAATTTTAAAATCCTGGTCTCACTGATTTAAGGTCACAAAGATATTTATTTATGGAAAAACATATTTGCCTTCGATAATTAATCTGACACCACTGTAATTCCCAGCGCCTCCAGCGACCTGATCTGTTTCCTTGTGATCCTGTTTCCCGAAAGCTCTGCATATTCAAGTTTGTTCAACCTCATTAAAGGAGATACATCCGTGATATCATTATCTGATAAGTTAATGCTACGCAGATTTTGAAGGTTGGAAAGACCGTCTATCATTTCAAGCCTGTTATCCGACAGGTTCAGATCTTCCAGCATCGACAATTCCCATATATAAGAGATATCCGAGATTGCATTACCGGAAAGGTCCATGGTTCTGGCATGAATACAATACTGAATTCCGCTAAGATCGTCAATTCCTGACTGTGCAAGTTCAAATTCCTCAATGTCCTCAAGATAATATACAGGAAAATCGGTTGTGGTACTTCCGAACATGCGCAACTGGAACGCTTCATAAAAATTAACTCCGCTGTTGCAGTGTGCCGTAAAATCTTTTTCTTCCCGGAACGTTGCTGAGGTGTCATAGTCCACAATGTGAAAACCATCAGCATTCAAATCCCATTCATAGACCGGTGAATAATCAATGTCTTCCATACATGAAAGCGTTTTAGCCATTTCCTCGATCCTGTCCAGTAACAGAATATGTTTGTAATTCATCAATCCGTCATAGTCGTTCTGGCTGGATAGCCTGTTAATTTCCATCCTGTGATAAGGGCCACGATCAGGATGGTAAAGCATCATTAATTTTGAGAAGTATTTTAATTCCGGGTCAATGGTAATGTTTACGGACTCACCGATCATCCCTGTTATGTGCTCCAGGGTACCGAACTGCTCCATTCTGTATAAATGAATCAGTGTAATGGTTATATTATGCAAATTCTGATCGGAATAAGCAGCAATGATTTTTTTATGAAGTTCACTGATATTCATCCCGGCAAAAATACATTCATTCACGGTTGGTTGCATATGATTTATATGTAAATTTAATCCATTGTTGGTATTGTCTGACACTGTTGTGATTTGTCATTACTGCAGTAATATTGACCATTTTAAACATGGACAACATAATTGAAATTATACATTGTGATTTTGAAAATCCCGCTCACTGCAATGCATTGGTAAGTCTTTTGAATGAATACATCACAGATGAAATGGGTGGTGGCCTGCCTTACACCGATGAGCAAAAGAAACTGCTGGTGGAGGGACTGAAAAATCATCCTTCAAAAATTATAATGTTTGCGGTTTTCAACAGGAAATTTATCGGACTGGTAAACTGTTTTGTCAATTTTGGCACATTCTCGGTTAAACCCTTCGTTAACATTCATGATGTAATCGTAACGCAACTGTGGCGGAATAAAGGAATCGGAAGAATGATGCTTGAAAAGATCGTTGAGGAATCCCGTAGGATCGGTTGCTCAAAGATAACCCTCGAGGTCAGGGAAGATAACAGGAATGCGAAACATCTTTATAAAAGTCTTGGATTTCACGATGCAAATCCAAGACAATATTACTGGACCAAATACATCCAAAATTCAAATTTTTAAAAATAACGGGAGTTATGTTTTATTTTACGGACCAAGAACTTGATGACCTCGTGATGGAGCATCTGGGTCATTTTGATGTTGCTACATCATTATTAAGACTTGAAAACAAGCCGGCAAAAATTCAGTTTTCCACATGCGACACTACTGTGGTTTGTTGTACCGAAGAAGCCATGAAAATCTTTACAAAATTTGGCATACAAACCACATTGTTCACTCCCAGTGGAGAAACGATCGAAAAAGACGTAAAATTTTTTGAAGGTGAAGGCCTGTCGAAAAATATCCAGGCAGTTTTGCCCTCTGTGACATATCTGGTCGGATTCGCATCAGGTATTGCCACGCGTATGCGTTCACTTGCAGGGAAAGCAAATGAAACAAATCCCGATATCATTGTTGCTGCATCCCGGTATATCATTCCGAATACAAAGAAAATAGCAAACAAGGCGGTCCTTTCAGGCGGAGGGTCAATCCACTGCAACGAGCTGTCGGATACCGTAATGATCAACGGGAACCATTTTGGCTTTATGGGAGGACCGGAAAGGCTTGAGGAAAGATTGTCCCGGTACCGGAAGCCTTTCACCGGGGCAAAGATCATGGCTGAAACAAACAATAAGGAAGAGGCACTGAAAATTGCCCGTTCCGGTATTGACATCCTTCAGCTGAATGATTTTTCTGCTGAGGATATCGCATCGGTCAAAAAGGAATTAAACAGATTGAAACTTGCCGTCAAACTTGCGGCCGTTGGTCATTACACCCCCGAAAATATTGAGCAATATGTACGTTCCGGTGCGGATATCCTGCTGTCATCATGGATCATGAATGGAATTCCGGCAGATCTTAAAGTTTCTGTAATGCCTATTTTTGATGTGTATCCCTGAAACGCACGTTCATGGGCAAGGTTATTTTCTGTAAGAAAGCCCGGACAATTGATCCATGTAATTCGTCAATTAAAGTGCCGGATACCAAATGATATTTGTGACTGTACGGGAAAATTCAGTAATGTTCCGGTATCACTCATTCGAACCTCAAGGCATACTCCGGTTTGGTCACGGCTACAATATATGCCTGATATCCTGAAGAAAAGGATGCTATGATCAGTACAAGGACTGATGATATCAGAAAATACAAAGGATTGACGGTTATATGGTAATAAATATCATTGAACCACGCTCCGGCCAGAAAAAATACACCCGCCCACGCAAATGCTGACGCCATAATTATTATCAACAGCAATTCTTTAAATTGCATGAGCAGAATGCGATGCATATCGGCACCCAAAACCTTGCGCAATCCAATTTCATATCTTCGCCGGCAGTAATCATACGATACCAGACTGAACAGACCAAGGCAGGCTATTAATGTGGCAATAACGGATATGGCCAGAAATATCCTTCCGCCTTCTACTATTGTTCTGTAGTTTTGCCGGAGACTGGAACCAAGATCATACGAAACAAACGGGTATGCAGTAGTGACTTTCTCCCATTCATTCTTCAGAAAGCTGATGGTCTGTTCCCGGTCATCCGGTTTCAGTCTCACTGTCAAATATCCTTCATAATTCCCCGGCATTAAAATCATGATCAGCGGTCTTACAGCATTTTCGAGGGTTTCAAAATGAACGTTCCCGACAACACCAATAATTTCATATGTATGCCTGGTCTGATTCCCTCCTAATGATACCAGTTTCTGACCGACAGGATGAGTCAATCCCATAAACTCAACTGCAGCTTCGTTTAAAACGCACATTGCGCTGTCTCCAGGAACTTCAGGAATAAAAAACCTGCCCTGTACCACTTGCATTTCGTATGTTTCAGCAAAGGTCCCCGAAACAAAAATATAATCCAGAGAATAGTTTTTCGAAACATCCTGTCCCTCAAAATAAAAAGGTATGCGGGGAAAGGTATTGTTCCCCGGAATAAATGTGGAATTGGTTACGGCAACCACACCTTCATGGGTGAGTACTTTTTCCTTATAGGCCTGAAGCTGATCCCTGAGTCCGTCAGGACGTCTTATGATGAGCAAGTTCTCTTTGTTAAAACCCAGTTCCTTGTTCACCATAAAATGGTGTTGCTTAAAAATGATGATCGTCATGGAAATCATGCCAATTGCTACAAAGAACTGAAAGAAAACCAGTATCTTCCGGTAAAGACTGTTATCCGGGCGCTGATGATAATCCGGACGCATTACTTTGACAGGATCAAATGATGATAAATAAAATGCAGGATAAAGACCAGATAATATTCCAATTACCAGGATCAGGAGAATTAACAGCATTACACCGGAAGTATTGATCAGTTGCGAGAGACTGAGATCAAGACCAATATACTGATTAAAAGACGGCAGGACCAGCTCTGTAATTAACAATGCCAAAACCATTGCAATAATGGCCAGGATTGATGATTCAGTAAGAAATTGCCTGATGAGCACTTTTCTGTCCGATCCGGCTATTTTTCGGATGCTTACCTCTTTTGCCCTGTTTGCCGTGCGTGCCGTAGCAAGGTTGACAAAATTCAGGCATGAAATAACCAGGATAACAATGGCCAGTGCGGAAAATAAATATACATTGAAAATATTTCCATTTGATTCAAATTCATTCTCGAAAGAAGACCGGAGGTAGATGTCTGTAATGGGCTGCAATACAAATTCATATGAATAATCCCCTGCAGACATTTCCGGTATGTCATCTTCCATAAGCTTGAGATAATCAGGCATTACATATTTTTGAACCAGCTGATTGACTTTTGCTGAAAGTTCTTTTTCACTCACTTTTTCTTCGGCCAGAAAATATGTATACATATAGTTTGCCACCCAACTGTCTTCATGTTCCAGTTTAGGGAAGGTCAGCAAAGACGCTACCATGTCAAAATGCATGTGTGAATTGACAGCAATACCATCCATTACACCGGTTACTTCATAGTAGGTTGAATCATTCTCGATCCGCAACATCTTGCCCAGCGGATTTTCGCTCCCAAAATATCTGTCGGCAGTACTTCTTGTGATGACGACGCTTCCCGGTTGTTTTAATGCTTCGGATGGATTGCCCTGAACAAGCGGAAAAGAGAAGATCTGAAAAAATGAAGGATCGGCAAAAACGATGTTGTCTTCATTGTACTGCACATCACCATACCTGACCAGCCAGGCACCAAAACGTGCTATACGGACAACATTTTCAACTTCATCTATTTCTTTCAGAAGAGCCTTCGCCAATGGTGCAGGTGTAACCGCATGGTTGATCTTGTTATCCAGTCTCATACCCCTGACACCAATACGGTAAATGCGGTCAGCATTTTCGTGAAACCGGTCGAAACCTGCCTCCCTGTTCACGTAAAGAAAAATTACAATGCTCGCTGCAATACCTATTGCCAGACCAAAAACATTTATAAGTGTATAGGTACCATACCTTGCAAACGTTCTTATGGTCACTTTAAAAAAATTCCTGAACATCCGTTGAACGTATCAATGTGTAATTCACCCGTTGATCTAAACCAAAGTTCGTGCCAAATATTTTAAACATTTATTTATCAAATCGTTATACATATTTGGGCCATTTCCTTCCCTGTGTTAAATGTACGGTTTTGATACAGGAAATGTACGATTCCGGATATTAATTCATATCTTCGCAATACGAGATTATAAACCCGTCATTCGCCAGCTCATGAGATCACATTATTGAGTTTGTTCAAGTAGTAATTTTTTCTTTGCATCGTTTACAAAGAATTGGTTTCATACGTATAAAATTTAATTTTCAATGGTCGTATGTAACTCGCGATGAATTTTATTCATGCTTGTTTGTGAACCGAGCTTGCGAGCTCAGCGAAGCTAATTTAGCATGATAAAATTCATGCTCGTTTCATGAGTTAACCGGATTCTGTTTCTGGATAAAAAAGTAAAATGTGAATTACCTGTGCAAACGCCGTCATTATAAAATAATACGATGTCATGGATACAAGTTTTAACATAATGGATTGTGCCCTGATTGCTATAGCGACTGGAGAAAAAGCCCAGAACCTGAGGGAATTGCGTGATTACCTGAAACATACTCACAGGGGTTGCCTGTATTATCATTTCTGGGGTGGCTTACTCAGGCAGCATTCCAGTGATACTGAGTTTCAGAATGATTTTGCCAACTGGGCCCACCGCAGTCTTCATGATGCCAGGGTAGCAGAGCAACTGTCACTTATTGATCCCAATATTTTCAAGGACCTTGAGTCTCTCAGAAGGGAATTGATCGAAGTAATCGAACAGAGGCTTTATGAAACCGAATACATTCCATGGGCCAGACCGGGTAATGAATTTCAATTTACACGCTCGCAGACAGTGGTTTTCGATACCGGGATCAAAATAGAACATCCTGAGCAATTCAAGGATATCTTACCCAATCTTACCCTGAGCAGTATATTTTACCACTGTATCGATGCGCGTCGCAGAACGGATGAAATAAAAAGTGATTTTATAGTTTGGTTAGCTGGTTTTGGAGAACAATATGCTGAACTGATCAACCTGCTAGACCAGATTGATCCTTATTTTACCACACTGAGTGAATTGCGGCAGGAAATCAGCTATGTATTCAATCTTTATTTTAAAAACGGCGGATGATGAAGACTTTATTAGAGCAATATGCAACCATAGTAGGCAGTGAAGTTATTGATCACTTGAAACAACTGGCAAATCCGCTCAAGGGCATGAAAATCATTCACATCAATTCCACAAAGGAAGGTGGCGGAGTGGCTGAGATCCTGAACCGGCTTATTCCGCTGAAGAGGGAGCTGGGAATTGATGCCGAATGGGAAGTGATTGGTGGAAATTCCGAATTTTACCAGTGTACAAAGAAAATGCATAATGCCTTGCAGGGCAATCGTGAGGAAATCTCAGGAAAACTCTATAAGGCATATGAGGATATCAACCTGCAAAATTATGAACGGTTAAGATTCAGACTTGAAGAAGCCAGCATTGTGTTCATTCACGATCCCCAGCCGGCTGCCTTGTTGCATTACTGCTCCGGGAGAAAAGGCAAATGGCTGTGGCGGTGTCACATCGATGTTAGCCATCCTTTCAGGCCAGTCTGGAAATACCTGCGCAATTATGTTGAAGGTTATGATGCGAGCATCTGGTCCCTTGCCGACTTCGTCCAGCCACTGTCACACCCTCTTTACTTAATTCCCCCAAGCATCGACCCACTGAGCGAAAAAAATCTGGAACTGACGAATGAAGAAATTTCCGGATTTCTCGATGCATGGCATATCGACCGGAACATTCCCATCATTACCCAGGTCTCAAGGTTTGACCGGTTTAAAGATCCGATCGGAGTAATACAGGCTTTTAAGCTGATCCGGAAGTATACACCGGTCCAGCTTGTGCTGGCAGGGGGAGGAGCTACAGACGATCCGGAAGGGAAACAGGTCCTGTCCGAGGTGCTGGAATTTGCCGGTAATGATCCGGATATTCATATTCTGGAGCTTCCCCCTGATGCGCACCGGTCGATCAATGCCCTTCAAAGGGGATCGGACATCGTGATACAAAAATCCTTGCGTGAGGGTTTCGGACTTACGGTAACAGAAGCACTGTGGAAAGGTAAGCCTGTTATTGCAGGGCACACTGGAGGGATCCGCCTTCAGGTCATCAACCATTATAACGGTTTTCTGGTTAACACACCGGAGGGAACAGCATTGCGCGTAAGATACCTTCTGAAGCATCCAGATATTATCGAGTTGATGGGTAAAAGGGCTCACCAGGTAGTACTGGATAATTTCCTCATTACACGGCACCTGCAGGAATACCTGACGCTGGTACTGGCACTGATCTACGGTTCGGAAGACAGGATTGAAATAAAAATGCAGGCACATGCCTGAAAGGAAAACGGGTTTAAAATCATTTTATGGCAAAAAGTTTGAAAATACTCATGGTTGCATCGGAGTGCATTCCTTATGCAATGACAGGTGGCATGGGCGATGTTGTTGGTTCACTTCCTCCCTCTTTGCTGAAACTGGGAGCAGATATCAGGATCGTGATTCCGAAATATTCCTTTATCAGCACAGACAATTTCAATATTGTTCCATTTATTGATACAATGGGTGTATGGATGGGGAATAGACAGGAATGGTGCAGTGTTTATAAAACGATTACCGAAAAAGGCATTCCGGTTTATTTTATTGAATTCAATATGTATTTTGCCCGGGAAGGATTGTATCATGATGCAGGATATAATGACTATCAGGATAATCCGAAACGGTTTGCCTTTTTATCAAGAGCAGCATTGCAGCTGTGCCAGGAAATCCATTTTATGCCGGATATCATTCATGCAAATGACTGGCCGACAGCATTAATACCTGCATATTTAAAGGTCTGGCACCGGGGAGACCCGATCCTTGGCAATGCTGCAAGTGTATTGACAATCCATAACCTTGCTTATCAGGGACAATATTCAAAAGAATTCTACGATTACACAGGTATGGGTGAGATCAATTTCACCCCCGATAAGTTTGAGTGTCATGGAGCGGTCAATCTGCTTAAAGGTGGCATTTTCTATGCAGACTTCATCAATACGGTAAGTCCGGGTTACGCCCGGGAAACCCTAACCCCGGAAGGGGGATTCGGACTGGATCCGTTTCTCATTAAAAAGGGGGACCGGTATGCCGGGATCCTGAATGGTGTTGATTACAACCAGTGGGATCCGGAAACAGATACACTGATACCAGCAAATTATGACATGGATGATCTTAAGGGTAAAAGCATGTGTAAAGAATCACTGCAAAAGAAAATGAACCTTGACCGGGATCCGGATATCCCTGTAATCGGTATTGTAAGCAGGTTTACCTGGCAAAAGGGACTTGACCTGCTCATCGCCTGCATCGAAAACATACTTGAGAGTATGCAGGTACAGTTTGCCATACTGGGTTCGGGAGATAACAACCAGGAATCATTCTTTGGCAAACTGCCCGGATTATATCCTGGTAAAGCAGGATCATACATCGGTTATAACAATGAACTGGCACATCTTATTGAAGCCGGGAGTGATTTCTTTCTGATGCCATCAGTCTATGAACCCTGCGGATTAAACCAGATATACTCCCTTAAATACGGAACCATCCCCATAGTGAGGACAACAGGCGGACTGAATGATACCGTTGACCTGTACGATCCGGAAACTGGCTCCGGAACAGGCTTCAAATTTTCAGAATTGAATGCACAAGCCCTGTATCAGGTGATCCTTCAGGCAGTTGAGACCTATTATAAAGACAAAGCGCTTATTCTAAGGCTCATCCGGAACGGAATGCAACAGCATTTCTCATGGGATGACAGCGCCGTTC
>JAFGRC010000162.1 GCA_016935355.1 Bacteroidales bacterium | reverse complement strand
ATGCAATTAAAACAGTTCAATAGCCGCAATTATAAACATTCACTAACCGTTGTGTGTCAATCTAAAGTTCCCATCCCTTCCTGTATTCACGTGTCAGATACTTGTTGGATTCAGGTAAATTGGTGATCTGCCTGTTCACCGGATCGAAATCTACCCTGGCGCCGGTACGGAGACCAACTATAGCCAGGTTTATCATTGTGGAAAGGTGTCCGGCTGAAATGAAATTCCCGGGAGTGTTTTTTGAACCACCCCGGCATGCAGCTATAAACTGATCAAAGCCCGGAGGCAGTGGTCTGATGGTATATCCGCCCGGAGTACCGGATTGTTGCGGCGCATTTGCAGTACGTTCTTCGGGTTCCGGAGGTTGCGGACCTTTATAGGCCTGCATTTTGCTTTCCGGTATGATCCTTCCCTGGAGAATCTTACCCTTGTCGCCGACAAACATCATTCCTGATGCGGGCAAAGACCGATTGTCTTCATCAAGTTCAGGAATGAATCCCGGTTTCATACCACCATCATACCAGATCACATCAACAGGTCCCCTGGAGCTTTTTGCATTAAAATGCACGCGCATTGTAGCGGAATGCGGGAATGAATAGTCATTTTCTCTGATTTTACCGGTTGAAAAATTCCTTGTTCCGGTGCCAAAGCTGCCAAATCCTTCTGCATAGGCCGGATTATCGAGGTCGAATGTATCACAGACTGCCCACATGCTGTAATGGCCCATATCAGCATAGGATCCTCCGCCGAATTCATACCATCCCCTGAAAAGTGAATGGGTATAGCACCAATGATAAGGTCGGTCAAGAGAAGGTCCAAGCCAGAGATCCCAGTCGAAACCTGCTGGAATGGGGAGTCTTTCGGCCGGAATTTCAAAAAACTGCTGCCAGCTTGGCCGGTTTGACCATTCATGGATTTCGCGCAGCGAACCGATGGCACCGTCATCGATCCATGTTTTGATCAGACTAAGGTCATCATAGCTGTTGTAAGGCATAAAGTAGCTGGCAACTCCTGTTTCCCGTGCAGTTTTGATCACCAGGTCAGACTCATACAACCTGTTGGCCAGAGGCTTGTGCGTGATCACGTGTTTGCCCTTTTTCATGGCATGTATGGCTATGGTGGCATGCAGGTGGTCCGGTGTCATGATCTTTACAGCATCAATGTCCTCTTTTTCCAACAGTTCCCTGAAGTCGGCATACGCATTCACTCCCGAAAATCTTTCCGCTGCCCTTTGCTGTGCATAGAAAGTTTCGGCAACGTCCTTCATGACCATACGGCCACCGGGGACGTACTGAATACCTTCCCTCCATTTTGGATTGTTGAGCAAAGACCTGATGTTATCCGCCTGCCTGGTGGATGTGAAAGTGTCCTGGGGACCTCCCAGGCTCAGATGATTTCTGCTATCGGTTTCCGGATCACAGACCGCCACGATCTGGATATCCGGACTGGTAAGCAGCGGGGGTAGTTCAGCAAATCCCTGTATGCCGCAACCGATATGCGCCATAACAATTTTATCGCTTGGGGCAGGCTGGCCAAATCCCAACACATGCTTCGGGACAATTGTAAAAGCCCCGGCAGCCACGGCCGTGGAAGCTATGAATTTCCTCCGGCTTATACCATCCTTTTCACTTTTTCCTGTTTCATAAGGACTGCCAGCCGGATTGTTTTGATTTGAGGTTTTTTTGTTTTTCATAAATATATCCTTTTGGTGAAATTCTTATTTTATGAATATAACTAAAACACATATCTGATTTCGAACAACCGATGTTTACCATTTAACCACCAGATTGTTTAAACATGCATGATTCCTGCAATAAGACATAAGATGAACCTCATATAAGAATCCCTCTTGCATAATTCACGCAGGTTCTGACTTCTTTCACGGCATCAGACCATGCGGGTATCGGATACTCAAGCTCAATATCACAATAGATGGGCCATTGATTTTCCTTAATTAACAGGAGAACTTCTGCAAGCGGTGTTTCGCCCTGTCCCCAAACCTGGTTGGTATTGGGAGGATCGGTGTTTGGACCGGTTTTGTCTTTTAAATGCAAGCTGAAAATACGTTCATGATTTTCCCTGATGAAATCCGCCGGATTTAAACCTGTTGAACCGGCATAATGACCTGCATCAAAATTCAGCATGTTGTTTGGAGAAGCGTTCAGTATAGGATCAATGGAGAATTCCGGATCTGCAAATTGTGCATGGTTGTGGAAAACAGCATACATACCGTATTTTTCAGCCACAGGTCCCATACGTTGGCCTGCATCGTCTCTGGCCTCATTGGTAATGGCACTTACACCCATGGCCTGGGTTACCCTGAATGCGTAATCAAGGTCTTCATCTGACCAGTTTGCCGGAGACCATTTCACAATATGGATATCCACTCCTGCATTCCTGTACATCTGAGCCAGTTCGGCAAATTTTTCCAAGGGCGGGTTTCTGCGCCATTCGCTTAAAGCTGCTTCTGAATCGGCCTGCTGTTTTTCAAATTCAGCATATTCTTCTTCCGTATATTCCGGTTCCTGCTGTACTTCTCCCGCTTCGGCAGGCTCCGGCCGTCTGGGAGCCCTGAACTGTTCAGGTGCTCCGCACCATTGCTCGATGCCACTGGACATCAGTTCTATAGAACTGATCCCGGATTCCACACAATATTTCAAAATGTTATCCATGCCCCCTTCCATCGAACGGAAGCTATATGTAATGGTTCCGATCTGAACTCCTCCAAAATTGGAATTTGGAACACCTTCACCCGTCGCACGCGGGGGCACACGTGTTGTGCATCCGGAAGTTATTGGTAAAATTGAAAAGGCAGCTGCTGCAGCTACAGTTGTGCCAACAAACTTACGACGTGATACCAAAAATTTTGTATTGAATTGCTTTCTCATGGGTTAGTTTTTTAATGCGT
>JAFGRC010000161.1 GCA_016935355.1 Bacteroidales bacterium | reverse complement strand
TACATGGGGCAGCTTGATATCGAACGGCAGGAACCCAACGTGCTGCGGATGAAAATGCTCGGAGCCGAAGTGATACCGGTCCTGAGCGGAAACATGACCCTGAAAGATGCCACAAATGAAGCGATACGCGACTGGATCAACAATCCGGAAGATACCCATTATATTATAGGATCGGTAGTGGGTCCGCATCCTTATCCTGATCTGGTGACGCGCTTGCAGTCGGTCATCAGTGAGGAGCTGAAATGGCAGCTGAAGGAACAGACCGGCAGGGAAGCTCCGGATTTTATCGTGGCATGCGTGGGGGGAGGAAGCAATGCGGCCGGTGCATTCTATCACTATTTTGACAATGAGAATGTCCGGCTGATAGCTGTGGAAGCCAGCGGAAAAGGTATTGAAAGCGGCGAATCGGCAGCCACCATGGTCCTGGGCCGGACGGGCATCATTCATGGAAGCAGGACCATCCTGATGCAGGATGATGACGGTCAGATTACGGAACCGTATTCCGTTTCAGCCGGACTCGATTATCCGGGTGTGGGACCTTTACATTCATATTTGTATAAGTCAAAACGGGTTGTTTTTGATCATGCGACCGATGACGAAGCTCTGGAGGCTGCTTTCAGACTGACACATCTCGAAGGTATTGTGCCGGCGCTGGAATCGGCTCACGCGCTGGCTGTGCTCGACAGGTATAAGTTTAGGAAAGATCAGGTTGTGGTTGTTAATCTTTCCGGCAGGGGAGACAAGGATATGTCGACTTATATGAAGTATATGGACCGGTATCCCGCCTCATAAAAAGGCACTGACCGGATCGTTTGCAGGCTTGTCCTTCCCCGGTCCTTCAATAAAACACGTTGCATAAAAGAAAATGATTTTAAATGATGTTAATCAAATTGCCATGATGAACAGAATCGATCAATTGTTCGGGAAAAAGAATGAGAACATTCTTTCCATATATTTTACGGCGGGACATCCTTCGTCTGATTCGACGGTTGATATAATCAAAGTACTTGCAGATGCGGGAGCCGACATGATTGAGATCGGAATACCTTTTTCCGACCCGATGGCCGATGGACCCGTAATTCAGCAAAGCAGTGCAGCTGCTCTTAAAAATGGCATGAGCCTGAAAAAACTTTTTCAACAACTGCAGGGCATTCGCAATCATGTGGATATTCCACTGTTGCTCATGGGGTATCTGAATCCTGTATTGCAGTTCGGCATGGAAGATTTTTGTAAAAATTGTACGGATACTGGTATTGACGGAATGATCCTTCCTGATCTGCCCCTGGATGTATATGCGGAACAATACCGTCATTTGCCGGACAAATACCATCTCTACAATATTTTTCTTGTTTCTCCCCAGACCGGTGATGAAAGGATCCGGATGATCGATGAAAGCAGCAGAGGATTTATTTATATGGTTTCAGCCTCATCAACGACGGGTGTAAAGGGCAGCTTTTCGGAAACCCAGATGGAATATTTCAAACGCATTCAGTCGATGAGCCTGAAAAATCCCGTACTGATCGGTTTTGGCATTTCTGACCGTTCGACTTTCGGCACTGCCTGTAAATATGCACAGGGTGCAATAATCGGCAGTGCTTTCGTAAACATGCTTTCCGGTTCAGAAGATCTGAAAAAGGATATAGATAGATTTATCAGGAAAATCAGGGAATAGAATATCCGGCTTGCCGTACGAACGCAACATTTATATTTACAGGACCTGTTAAAATTACAGCTGCAAAACCCTATTCTGAATTAGCTTTTCTTTTTAAACGCTGTGGCGACGACACCCGTGACCAGAGAACCCAGCACACCCCTGACAATCCTGCGGCCGATTTCGGTACCGACCTGACGACTCAGACTTCGTCCGGCATATTTTGTGAGTTCACCAAGCACACTGTCCGATTTCCGGGTGGATTTTTTGCGTTTTTGCTGTTTTTGTTCTTCCAGTTTCTCCAGTTCTTCCCGGGCAGACTTTTTTAAGGCTTCTTCCTGTTCAAATTTTTTTACCAGGATCTCATATGCCGATTCCCGGTCCATCTGTTTTTCATAAATACCAAAAACAACAGATTTCCTGATGATCCTGCTTCTTTCTTCGGGGGTAACGGGACCTATTTGTGATTGGGGAGGAACAATCCTGGCCCGTTCAACAATACCGGGTATCCCTTTTTCGTCGAGAAAAGATACCAGCGCTTCGCCCACTCCGAGCTGTGTGATCACATCCTCAACCTTAAAGGCCGGATTGGGCCTGAACGTTTCGGCAGCCGACCTGACCGCTTTCTGGTCTTTGGGTGTATAGGCACGCAAGGCATGCTGAATGCGGTTACCCAGTTGTCCGAGAACCGTTTCCGGTATATCAACCGGATTTTGTGTGATAAAATAAACACCAACACCTTTTGACCGGATCAACCGGACCACCAGCTCTATTTTTTCAAGAAGCACTTTGGGTGAATCGTTAAATAAAAGGTGTGCCTCGTCAAAAAAGAAAACAAGCTTTGGTTTATCAGGGTCTCCGGTCTCGGGGAGTTGCTCAAAAAGTTCAGATAAAAGCCACAACAGGAACGTGGAATAGAGTCTGGGATATAGCATCAGTTTATTTGCGGCTATGATATTGACAATTCCCTGTCCGTTCATGTCGGTCTGAATGAAATCCATGATGTTCAGGGCCGGTTCGCCAAAAAACATGTCCGCCCCCTGGTCTTCGAGTGAGAAAAGGTTGCGCTGGATTGCCCCGACGCTGGCCGGGGAAATGTTACCGTAATCCGTAATGTAGTCACTTCTGTGATCTGCAATGAATTCCAGCATTTTACGAAGATCTTTCAGATCAAGCAACAACATTTCATTGTCATCGGCTATTCGGAATGCCAGTGAAAGTACATTGGTCTGTATATCATTGAGATTCAGCAACCGGCTTAACAACAGGGGGCCCATCTCAGAAATGGTGGTTCGCATCGGATGGCCCTGTTCTCCAAAGATATCCCAGAAACACACGGGACAAGACTGTCGCGTATAACCCGTTAACTGCATGTCATTAACACGGGCATCAATTTTGGGATTATCGCCCATGGAATTTGCAATGCCTGAAACGTCACCTTTCACATCAGCAACAAATACAGGTACACCGAGCCTGCTGAATGTTTCCGCAAGCACCTGCATGGAGACTGTTTTTCCGGTCCCGGTCGCTCCGGCAATCAGACCATGCCGGTTGGCCATATACGGGATCAGGTAAAGATCCCGTGTTGATTTCCCGATAAGCATATTTCCATCCGGATCAATCATAGCAGTATGGTAACAAGACGGGAATCATTAATATCTGTAATGATCAGGTTTGTAAGGTCCCTCAACAGGAAAACCGATATAATCTGCCTGATCGGGCGTCATCCGGGTAAGTTTCACCCCCAGCTGTTCCAGATGCATGCGGGCAACTTCTTCATCCAGCTTTTTGGGCAGACGGTATACGCCGATCGGGTAATCGTGTGTCCACAGATCGATCTGCGCCAGCACCTGATTTGTGAAAGAATTGCTCATGACAAAAGAAGCATGTCCGGTAGCACAGCCAAGATTGACAAGTCTGCCTTCAGCCAGCAGGAAAATGGAATGGCCATCAGCAAAGGTAAATTTGTCCACCTGTGGTTTTATGTTGGTTTTTTTAATCCCCGGTATATCATTCAGTTTTTCGACCTGGATCTCACTGTCGAAATGACCGATATTGCAGACGATCGACTGGTCCTTCATCTGTGACATGTGATCAACAGTGATGACATCCTTGTTCCCTGTCGCTGTTATAAAAATGTTACCTTCTTTAACGGCTTCTTCCATGGTGGTTACCTTGAAACCTTCCATGGCTGCCTGCAATGCACATATCGGATCGATCTCCGTGATGAGCACCCGTGCGCCATATGCACGCATGGATTTTGCGCTTCCCTTGCCTACATCACCGTAACCGAGGACGACCACGACTTTACCTGCAATCATCACATCCGTGGCCCTTTTGATACCATCGGCAAGTGACTCGCGACATCCGTAAAGGTTGTCAAATTTTGACTTGGTTACAGAATCGTTCACATTCACAGCGGGAACCAGCAATTCACCCCGCTCCATCATCTGGTACAGTCTGTGAACACCGGTTGTGGTCTCTTCCGAAACACCTTTCCAGACCTGAGCAAACCTGTGCCATTTACCGGGATCTTCCTGTAATTTCTTTTTCAGTAAGCTGAATATCACCGCTTCTTCCCGGTTTGCAGGTTTTTTGTCCAGGATGGATGGATCGTTTTCTGCTTTGTAGCCCAGATGCAATAACAGTGTTGCATCCCCGCCATCATCAACAATAAGGTTGGGACCATGATCACCCGGAAACGTCAGTGCCTGATCGGTACACCACCAGTAATCCTCAAGTGATTCACCTTTCCACGCAAAAACAGGTGTTCCTGTATCAGCGATCGCTGCTGCGGCATGATCCTGTGTTGAGAATATGTTGCAACTTGCCCATCTCACATCAGCACCGAGCTCTTTTAACGTTTCTATCAACACTGCCGTCTGTATGGTCATGTGCAATGAACCTGTAATACGGGCACCTTTTAAAGGTTTATGGGAGGTATATTTTCCCCGGATTGACATCAGTCCGGGCATTTCCTTCTCGGCTATTTCAATTTCCTTACGGCCGAAACCGGCCAGACCAATATCCATTACCTTATAAGGAAAAGCTTTTGTCGTCATAACGTCTTTCATTGCAATAATTTACGATTCCTGTTTATTTCCGGGAACATTCCCTGAATGATTTCAAAATTACGTTAAATTACATTAAAAACTTTTAATACTTCTTTTTTATCTGTTTCAAGCTGCTCTTTCAATTCCTCCAGGGAGCTGAATTTTCTTTCGCACCGCATCCACTCGTGAAACTGAACCTGTATCTCCTGGTCATAAATTTCGACATCAAAATTAAAAATATGGACTTCAATAGTCTGTTCATGCTTTTGCATAACAATGGTCGGACGGATGCCGATATTCATCATCCCCTGGTACAGTTTTCCCGATATACTGACCGTTACGGCATAAACACCATTCAACGGAATGAGTTTATAAGGTTCATTGGGTCTGATGTTGGCAGTAGGGAATCCCAGCTGATGTCCCATCTGATTGCCTTTTATTACGGTGCCGTTGATGAAATAGTTGTATCCGAGCGCTTCATTTGCGGCTTTGATCCTTCCTTCTCCAATCATATACCGGATTCCGGAGGAACTCACGCGGTTTTCCTGCACGATCACAGGCTCCATCCTTTCAGTCAGGATTCCATATTTACCGGCTATTTTCTTAAGGTTTTCATAACTCCCTTTACGGTCTTTGCCAAAATGATGATTAAAACCTGTAACCAGGTATTTTACCCCGACCATATTTACCAGATAATCCTTTATAAAAATGTCGAAGGGAAGATTTGACAAATCTTCTGTGAAAGGCAATATGATCAGGTTATCCATTTCGTGAGCGGCAATGAGTTCAATTTTTTCATCAAGTGTTGTCAGCAGACCCGGACTGCCGGATTCAGGATGAAAAACAGTTCTTGGATGCGGCCAAAGGGTTATGACAACAGTTTCACCGTGATTGTTCGATGCCAGTTCCCTGATTCTTCTGAGAATTTTAACGTGTCCCTTGTGCACGCCGTCGAATATACCAATTGTGGCAACGGGATTGATGCCCTTGAAACCGGATATGTCATTGTAGATTCTCAACTGAAAATGAGATTTTTCAGAAATCTGCAAATTTAATACGATTTGATAAATGTTGAATTTATTTGGTCTTTTGTTTTTTGTGAGGCCAAATTATGTATATTAGGAGAATGACTGACATGATCCGGCATTATTGTTCATTTAACCAAATATTTAATGCAACATCAGATACCTGCCATGGTACAGGAAGATCCATGGCTTGATCCTTACAGGGCGATCATTTACAGAAGACAGTTGCGTGCAAACGACAAAGAGCAGGAACTTATTCGTGAAGCTGGCAGTATAAGCGACTTCGCGACCGGCTATCTGTTTTTTGGCATGCACAGGACAGATTACGGCTGGGTATTAAGAGAGTGGGCTCCCAATGCAAAACAGATATACCTGACGGGAAGTTTTTCCGGATGGAAAGAATTGCCGCAATACATGTTAGAACGCAGGGAACATGGTGTATGGGAATTGAATTTACCCCACGATGCTGTACACCATCAGGACCTTTATAAATTGTCGGTATACTGGGAGGGAGGTCAGGGATACCGGATTCCATCCTACGTCAGGCGGGTTATACAGGAAGAAGATACCAAGTTGTTCAATGCCCAGGTATGGGCTCCTGATCAGGAATACCGCTGGCAGCATCCCGGCCCGGATGCCGGAGGACGGGCACCGCTGATTTATGAAACTCATGTTGGAATGTGTACACAAGAGGAAAAAACCGGTACATTTAATGAGTTCAGGGAAAGAGTGTTACCGCGTATCAGAGACAACGGTTATAATACGATTCAGTTAATGGCCATTCAGGAACATCCTTATTACGGATCATTTGGTTACCACGTTTCAAACTATTTTGCCGTTTCTTCCCGCTTCGGCACTCCGGAAGAACTGAAATTGCTGATAGATTGCGCACATGGTATGGATATAACGGTTATCATGGATATCGTACATTCCCATGCTGTAAAGAATGAGCTGGAGGGACTGGGTAATTTTGACGGGACGCCCTATCAGTACTTCCATTTAGGTACAAGAAGGGAACATGTTGCATGGGATTCCCTCTGTTTTGATTACGGGAAAAATGAGGTACTCCATTTTTTACTGTCAAATTGTAAGTTTTGGCTTGAAGAATTCCGCTTTGACGGTTTTCGGTTTGACGGTATAACCAGCATGCTGTATTATGATCATGGACTGTCGCGTAATTTCACCAGTTATGAAATGTATTATGACGGACAGCAGGATGAGGATGCTATTGTTTATATGACACTTGCCAACAAATTGATTAAGGAAGTCAATCCCCGGGCAATCACGATCGCGGAAGAAATGAGCGGTATGCCCGGAATTGCAACCGAACAGGGGAAAGGCGGATATGGATTCGATTACAGAATGGCAATGGGTGTGCCGGATTACTGGATCAAAATAATAAAAGAGCAGGCAGATGAGCGCTGGAATGTCTCTGAGATGTATCATGAGCTGACCCGGAAGCGTCATGATGAAAAGACTGTATCCTATGCTGAATCACACGATCAGGCACTGGTAGGCGATAAAACGATAATCTTCAGGTTGCTGGATAAGGAGATGTACTTCAATATGAGCAAAGACAAGCGAAATCTGGTGATTGACCGGGGAATGGCTCTGCATAAGATGATCAGGTTCATAACTGCTGCAACAGCAGGTGGAGGTTACCTTACATTCATGGGAAACGAATTCGGGCATCCCGAATGGATTGACTTTCCAAGAGAGGGTAATGGCTGGTCATATAAATATGCCCGAAGGCAATGGAACCTTGTGGATGATCAAAACCTGAATTATCATTTCCTTGGTGATTTTGACAAAGCGATGATCCGGATGATCCGGGAGGAAAATCTGCTCAAACACCGGTATTGCCGTTTGCTGAACGATAACAGGCCTGATCAGGTACTGGCATTTGAAAGAAAGGACATTGTTTTTGTTTTCAACTTTAATCCCGTAAAGTCTTATACCGATTATGCCATTCCGGTGAATCAGGGCAAATACAGGATCATACTGAATTCGGATCATATTGAATTCGGTGGATTCGGACATGTGGATGAGAAAATTACCTACTTTTCAAAATCCGGTGGCGGAATATCCTCACCCCATCATATTATGCTTTACCTGCCAAGCCGGACCGGAATGGCATTTAAACGTTACCAGACCAGGAAGGTTTACTGACAGGATCTGACAGTTATTAAAAAATCTTCGTTTCAGATCCTGCGGTCTCTGTAGCGGAACCTCAGGTTATGCCGTTCACCAAATTTGTTCATGGTCAGGGCTCCTTCACAGGTGCCATCGCCAAAGTCAATTGTAAACACGCCCCTCTGACTGTTTGTAACGGTGACCGTTCCGGCAACCCTTACCCAGCGGTAATGATATTCATAGCAATGGATCATCATAACGGGCTCAGAAATTTCGCGCACATATTGCTCACCCAGTGCATTTGTACCGTATGAAGAACCTGTAATGTAAATTGTATCTTCGATCCAGTCTTCCTTCCTGATCCATTCCCGCAGTATTTCCGTATCACGTGAAATCCAGGATCCATCGGCAAAGGTTATTTTGCCATTTTCCAGCCTGACTGCTGTTTCATGATGACCTTCATCATTAAGACCAAGATTGGTAATGGTACGGATTCCTTCAATCTTTGCACCATTGATATAAAAATCGTTAAAGGTAACGATCCGCTGTGCTCCTTGTATCATGAAGCGTTCGGTAACGGTTATGATGATCTGTCCCCTGTATGTTATGGTATCATCCCTGAAGATCACTGAACAGCCTTCGCCGTAATCAATTGTGATTATCTTCGGGAACATCAGATCATCCGGACGGTCCACCGTGATCACCACACATGGCGTTTCATCAGTGGATTTCATCATGGCGGACCGGTAATCATTCAAGTCAATTGTCCGGACAGCATTTTCAGCCAGATTGTCCACTTCGTTGTAAAGGGCATCGATATATACCTCATCCTGAGCCAGCGTGATGTCGGTTTCGGTTATGCGCTCATCGTCTTTGCTGCAGGCGTTAAACATGACTGCTGTTCCGGCAACTGCAAACAACAGTGTTGAGAAGAGACTTTTTGTTTTCATGACAATAACGATTTGGTTTAACATATTTAATTTTGTTCGGGTCGGGTTTTCCCGTTTTGTATGTTAGATCGAGGAATATGAAGATGGTTTAACGGGGTATAAAATTTTTTTTCAGCAGGATTCAAAAATAAAAAATAGCTGTTGAAAGTCAGTTCAACAACTTTTAACAGCTTCTTTTTCTAATACATTTTATTCGTGATTATCCCAGATAGGCTTTCAGTAATTTGTTCTTTGATTTCTGTCGGAGGTGTTTGATAGCCTTTTCCTTTATCTGTCGTGTCCTTTCCCTCGAAATTCCGATCGTTTGTCCGATTTCCTCAAGTGACATAGGTTTGGTACCGATGCCATAAAAAGCCCGGATCACACTGCTCTCTTTCTCGGGAAGTGTACTTAATGTTCTTTCGATCTCTTTGGAAAGTGATTCCTCGATCAGCTTGTTATCGGTAGAGGGCGTGTCACCGCTTGGAAGCACATCCAGCAGACTGTTTTCTTCTCCGTCCTGGAACGGCGCGTCCACTGAAAGATGACGGCCTGATAATTCCAGGGTTCCCGACACCTTGCCTTCGGGAAGCTCAAGTATCTTTGCCACTTCTTCAGGTGAGGGTTCACGTTCGTGTTCCTGTTCCAGCTGGGAAAAAGCTTTATTGATCTTGTTTAAAGCACCAATTTTGTTCAGGGGCAACCTGACGATCCTCGATTGTTCAGCCAGCGCCTGAAGGATGCATTGCCTGATCCACCAAACTGCGTAGGAAATAAACTTAAATCCCTTTGTTTCATCAAATTTCTTGGCTGCCTTGATCAATCCAAGATTCCCTTCATTGATCAGATCGGGGAGACTGAGACCCTGATGTTGATATTGTTTTGCCACTGAAACAACAAACCTGAGATTGGCTTTGGTTAGTTTTTCCAATGCTTCCGGGTCACCCATTTTGATCCGTTTGGCAAGTTCGACCTCTTCTTCCGGTGTTATAAGATCTTCTTTCCCGATATCGTGCAAATATTTTTCTAGTGAGTCACTGTTTCTGTTTGTAATGGATTTTGTGATCTTTAACTGCCTCATAATGCTCCTGAATTAAATTTTCGATAATAACGTGTTTGTAACATCATAATCATAACAAAAAAAAGAGATTTTTGTTGTATTCGCAACAAAATAAATGATTTTCCATATAAAACTAATATAGAAATATTTAGCCTTAATCTAATAAATATTTATCTTAAATCAAAATTTTAGCTGTTCAAAATAGAATCATTGCGCAATTATTTGCTAACAGGATTATGTGTAAAAGGATACTACATCATCCGTAAACAAATGTATTTTATCACTTTTTTATTAAGATAAATTCCCTTTTTTTGCCCTTTAATTGTCAGCAAAAAATATGCCATGAATTCAAAACATTCCATATTAACATATGCGAGCGTGATTACGGCAATGCTTTGCTGGAGCCTGAGCTTCATCTGGTATAAACAGGCTTTTATCTTTTACAAACCGGTTACGGTCATTTTTCTCAGGCTTCTGATCGCAGTTCCGCTGCTCTTTGCATTGTCATGGACGGCAGGGAAGTCGGTACGCATTCAAAAGGGCCACCTGCCCTGGTTTATATTGCTCGGTTTCTTTCAGCCCTTCCTGTATTTCATGGGTGAAAGTTACGGAGTCAGACTGCTTACCTCTACGACCGCATCGGTGATCGTTTCAACCATTCCCCTTTTCGCACCAATAGCTGCCCTGATCTTTTACAGGGAGCGATTCACCGTCGTCAATTACATTGGCCTTATCATTTCATTCACGGGGGTGGTACTGATCCTTACTTCCGAAGGAGGATTCGTTCTGGATCAGATAACAGGAGTCATGCTGATGATGGTGGCCGTGTTTTCAGCAATCTTCTATTCGGTTTTCGTAAAAAGACTTATGGTCCATTACAGCGCTTTTACAATCGTGGCATATCAGAGCCTTTTTGGACTATTCCTGTTTCTGCCTTTCTTTGTGTTCTCTGATTTGTCTCATTTTCTTACAGTCCAGAGCACAATGGGAAGCTTGCTTCCCATTGTCAAACTTGGCGTTTTTGCATCCTCCTTTGCATTCATCCTGTTTGTATTCTCCATTAAGAACCTTGGAATTGCAAAAACCAATGTGTTTGTCAATCTTATTCCTGTTCTGACCGCAACTTTTGCTTTTTTTCTCCTGCATGAAAATTTTCCTTTCATCAAGATCGTTGGCATCATCATTGTTGTAACCGGATTGATGGTCACACAGAATTATAAATTTGATACCGGGCTGCTGAAAGGAAGAAAAAGCATCACCGGTTGATGAATGCCGGATAGTTGTTGGAAAGTGTCATGCAACACATGCCCGCACCGGTCCGATTGATTCATTTTGTGCAGAAAGCTCAACATTTTGCATGATTGGAGTGTTATATTTCCGGAAGAATCGTGGAAAATGAGCCGGAACATCTGTCTTTTTGTCATGTTTTTCTCGTTTTCCGGTTTGGCAAATACTTTAATAAAATAATAACAACGAGTCATGAACCGCTTCAAAAACCTCCTGCTGATCGTTGACATGCAAAATGATTTTTGCAGGTCTGACGGAGCACTTTACGTCAGGGGTGCGGAAGGGGATGTGAAAAGACTGGTAAAATTCATGGAGATGAACCGGGATAAAATTGACCATATCGTTCTGACAATGGATCATCACCAGGTTGTAGACATTTCACATCCTGTATTCTGGGCGGATCAAAATGGAAACCACCCGTCTCCTTTTACTGAAATTTCCCCGGATGATATTCAGGAAAAGAAATGGCAACCACTGTTTCATTACAGGGAGGCAATCGGGTATGTCGAAGCATTGTCCGAGCAGGGAGAGTTTCCCCACATTATCTGGCCTGAACATTGTATTGCAGGATCCGAGGGCGCTGCAATTACGAATGCACTCATGGAACAGATCATGAACTGGGCAAGACCAGGAAGATATTATGAACTGGTAATGAAGGGTACAAATCCGCTCACCGAACATTTTGGCATCTTACGGGCTAACATACCGATACGGTCAGATCCCAAAACCATGCTGAATATGAATCTGGTAAATACCTTAAAAAAATATGAAAACATCTTCATTGCCGGTGAAGCAAGAAGTCATTGTGTTGCCAATACGGTAAAACAAATGCTTGAGATCACGGAAATGGTGAAAAAATTGATCATCATATGGGATACGATGTCAGATGTACCCGGATTTGAGAAACCTTCGCTTCCTATATATCAAAGGGCTTTCAGGCAGGGTGCAAATCGACAATATGCTGCTGAAATTCAACTCAGTTAAGAACGAATCATGATTATACGGCATTTAACGGACAATGACCTGTATAAGTTCACCACAATGAACGCCGTACAAAAACTTTTTCCCGGTGTGAAGGTACGGTATGAGTTTATCAACAGGGGAGGAACGGGATTTCCCCACGGATTTTCAGAAGCATTGCAAAAAGAGGTGAGTGATATGGCTTCCCTGGCCCTTACTAGGGATGAGGCAGATTTCATAAAAAAACGCTGCTACTATTTCAATCCGGTCTTTCTGGATCTTTTAAAGGGCTACCGTTTTGATCCTTCAGAAGTGAAGATTTCACAACAGGGGAGGCAGATCACCATTGTAATTGAAGGATACTGGTACCGGACAGTGCTGTGGGAGGTACCTTTACTGGCTGTTGTTTCAGAGTTGTACTACAAAATGAACGGACTTAAACCCGGGAAGGTTGAAGAAAGGGCGATGGAAAAAGCACGGAAACTTGCCTCCATGGAGGCAAATTATTCCGATTTCGGTACGAGGAGAAGGTTCTCTGAGGATGTCCATAAAAGGGTTTTGGACATATTGATCCGGGAATCCGGCAAACATTTCAAGGGGACAAGCAATGTGTATTTTGCCAATAAATTCCACATCACACCCATCGGCACCCATCCCCATGAATGGTTCATGTTTCACGGAGCGGTTTTTGGTTACCGGAACGCGACCCTTTCCGCCCTTGATGCATGGGTCGATGTATACAAGGGTGATCTGGGTATTGCGCTGACAGATACCTATACTTCGCAGGTCTTTTTCAATGATTTTGGTACCCAATATACCAAATTGTTTGATGGTGTCCGCTGCGACAGCGGTGATCCCGTCGCATTTACAGATCATGTGATAGGGTTTTACCGTCAGAAGAACATTAACCCGGAATCCAAGACAATTGTATACAGCGATGCGCTGGATACCGAAAGGGTGCGTAAGATCAGGGAACATGCATCGGGACTGATAAATGATGTTTATGGCATCGGGACATACCTCACCAACGATGCCGGACATCAGCCTCTGAACATGGTGATCAAGATGACGGGAGTGAACAGGGGAGACGGACAGTACATCCCTGTGGTCAAAATGTCAGATGATCCTGAAAAACAATCGGGACCGGCACATGAGATCCGGATATGCAAACAGTTGCTGAACATTACCCGATGATTTTCCGCGTTCTTATAATCAAGTCTTTTTTTCTATCTTTGGAAGACAGGGAAGCATGAAATCACATACAGATACAAATCTTAAGGTCCGATGGACTTTTTAAAAAACTGAAATATTGATACCCCTTAAAGATACCATCCCGTCGAATTCATATCCGGTTGTGAACTGGTTGCTCATTCTGATCAACGTTGCTGTATTTCTGTCGGCGGTCTTTTTTCTGAATGCAGACCAGTCGGAAGCGCTTATTTACCGGTACGGACTTATTCCGGATGCCGTCAGGCTTTCGGAGGCAGTTAATTTGCATGAGATTCGGATCAGTGTGATCAGACCCTTCTTTACCAATATGTTCCTGCATGGCGGATGGGGTCATATCATTTCAAACATGTGGATCCTGTATATTTTTGGGGACAATGTGGAAGACCGCATGGGCAAGGTCAGGTACTTCCTTTTTTATATACTTTGTGGTTTGCTGGCAGGCATTACACACTTCATACTGTACCGGAATTCAGCTGTTCCTGCCATCGGAGCATCAGGGGCCATTTCCGGGGTTATGGCTGCATATATGCTTATGTTTCCAAAAAGCACCATAATTTCGTTTGTCCCAATTTTCATCATACCGCTGCTTTTACCGATCCCTGCGCTTGTATATATCGGCATATGGTTTATCGGTCAGCTCCTTAGCGGTACAACTGTGCTCATGCTTTCCAACAGCGCGACCGGAATTGCATTCTGGGCACACATTGGCGGATTTGTCGGGGGACTCTGGATTTACCGGTACTTTGATTCCTCCAGGAGAAAATTTATGTATACATGAGGCGTCCTGTCAGTTTACCTGACAGGACGTGGTTTTGGCATGCATATTGCTTTTGCTTAAACTGACAGGAGATGGTTGAACATGAATTACAGTGAGCTGAATAAGAAATACCTGAGGGTTATAGATTACATTGGCAGGAAGCAGGTAAAAGATGCACTGGATGCACTGGGAGTTCTTTGCAGCTATTGCAAGAACAGGGATTTGCGTACACAGCTTGACAACCATATTGAAACTTATGCGAACATACTGAAATATGCTTTTGAGCTGGGTAGCGATCCTGACAAGGAAAAAGTATACATGCGGCTGATCAAATCCATTCTGGGTCTTGCAGATGATGCAAAGGAAGATATTATTCGCTCTGACAATCTTGTGCGCTATTATGACCTGAACGTCATGCCGGATCAGGCAGCAGATCAGATCATTGGCGAATCTCTCAAAATGATTGACCGCATATCGCTTGAGCAGGAAGCAGGAATCACTGCAGAG
>JAFGRC010000042.1 GCA_016935355.1 Bacteroidales bacterium | reverse complement strand
TTTAATTCATGAAAGTATTCTCCTCCAGAAGACATCTTCATCTTTTCATCTTTGAATTTGGTATGGCAGCACTGGCATGCTGTCTTCCACTTTCCCCGTATTTACTGAGCATCTCACAGTTTCTGCTCGCAGCAAACTGGTTGGCTGAAGGTGATTTTAAAAGAAAGCTGGACCTGTTGCGGAGGCAGCCTTCGGTGCTTCTGTTTGCCTCCCTTTTTCTGGTTTACTGTATCGGATTCTTCTTTTCAGAAAACAGTATGCATGCTCTGAATAAGATCAAAAATACCCTGCCCGTATTGCTGCTTCCTCTGGTCATTGGAACCTCAAAAGGATTTTCTGTGAACTTCTTAAAGACTCTGCTTCTTTTGTTTGCATGTTCCGTAACATGCGCTGCAGTTGTTAACGCGATCTTTTATCTGCAACATCTGAATGCGGGGACAGATGATCCCGGACGGATGTCAGTATTCATGTCTCACATCAGATTCTCACTGCTTGTAAATATGGCCATCTTCATATTGATCAGTCTCATTTACAGTGGCTGTTACAAAATAAAAAATTTTGAAAAAATCATATATGCTATACTGGCGGCCTCACTCAGTGTTTTTTTATTTTTCCTCGGATCATTGACGGGTATCGTTATTTTTGTATTGCTGGTGATCTTTTCTTTAGCTTACGCAGTAATCAAAGTCAGGCGAAGCCTGGTAAAGACCATACTTCTGTTTACGGTCGTGATTTTTCTTTCCTTACTGATAATCAGTCCTGCAAGGATGTACCATAATAATTTCCATGCTGACCCGGTCAGCATGGAAGTACTTGATATAAAAACCGCAAACGGTAACTATTATGATCACAGAACAGAACCTTTTATCCTTGAAAACGGCAACCTGATCAATATCTATATCTGTGAGGATGAATTGAAAAAGGAATGGAATCATGTCAGCAACATCCGATATGACAGTCTGGACCACAAAGGTCAGCAAATCAGTTATACCCTCAGGAGGTATATGACTTCGATGGGCCTGCGGAAGGACTCATCAGGCGTCCGGCAACTCACCACCACAGACATCCTGGCAATTGAAAACGGGGTAACCAACTACCGTTTCAATGAATCCTCTGCTCTTTTTGAAAGATTGTATGCAACGCTTTGGGAAATAGATGTATACAGAAAAACAGGGTATGTTCAAAATCATTCTTTTACGCAGCGCCTGGAATTTTTAAAGACAGCCCTCAGTTTGGCCGGTAAAAATATCCTGTTTGGTGTTGGCAGCGGAGATGTGGAACAAGAAATGCTTGAGGAAGCCCGTAAGAAAAATGCATTGTTTGAGTCCGGGTGGGAAGGAAAACCGCATAACCAGCTGGTTTTCTTTCTTATTGCATTTGGAGTTGCAGGTTTTGCATGGATCCTCTTCTCATGGATCTTTCCCGTCGTTCGTGAAAAGACATACCGAAATTACCTGCTTATCATCTTTCTGATCATTTCATTTGTGTCCATGATGTCGATGGAAACGTTGGAATCATACGACAGTATCGTTTTCTTTGCCTTTTTTTACAGCCTCTTTGTATTCGGGAAAATAAAAACCGGCGGGATAAATGATTGATGATGCCACCGGGAAAATTCATGTCATATGATCCCGTTCCGCATTTGTACTTCCCTCACATTTAAATTGGAGGTAAAGTGTATTATTCCATGGTCATTCGGGAACAGGCTCACTGTTTGAAAACAATGGTGTTGACGATATTTTCAAAAGTGCTTGCGTAATTATCATATGTATCGGGTAGCATTCCGCAGCTGATGATGTATCCGTAATCATTTCTATACAGATAGTATTTTATCATTTTAAATTCGGCTTCAAATGGGACGTACTCATCAATCTCATCATCAAAGTAATATACATACCCTGACTGCAGATGAACATGCTTTACACAATCCAGTCCCTTAACCGTTGTTATATTTTCTGTCGAAATTGAATCATAATTCCACTCGCCTTCCAAATAAAAAAGCGCATTTGAAAAATAGTCCTCCAGACTCATTCCCGGATAATATTCCCGTGTAATGATCATGTCCTCATTTATGGAATCGGTCTTGCTGGACGGAACATCAGAAGGATTTATCGGACTGGCGGCATAATACCTGACAGTATCATTGATGTCGGATTCATATGCCCATTCAACGGGAACCACAATTTCAAACTCCAGGTTATCAACCCATTCTTCTTCTTCATCTTTGCATGAAGCAATCATGATTAAAACTGATGCAAGCAAAAAAAATACCTGCCATATTGCTAGTCTTTTCATTTTGATATTTGATTATGGTTTGTTTCAAAATCCTGTCAATCCCGAACAGATAAAACCCAGGAAATTTCCGTCCTCTTCATTCCGGATCAATTTTCAGATAGCCAAATTAAATTCATATCCCTGCCAAAATTCTTAGTTCTTGAAATTAAATGTAGGAATGATTTCCTCTTCAAAGATCGGCTTGTAATAATCGTATGTGTAAATCAACATACCGCAATCAATGACATATCCGTAACCGTCCTTGTAGAAAACGAGCTTCATCGGTTTGATATCCACTTCAATGGAATCCGTCGCCGAACCGCTTTTTGCTATTTTAATTGTTTGTAAATGAATTATTTTTTTGGCATTTTCTCCATTGACGGCAGTATCGCTCGAATAAAGCAACTGAAAATTGACCCCCGTGGACAGGTCAGCTGTCAGGGCAGTAAAAAACTGGTCCAGGTCTATCCCGGCTATAGACTGCCGGTAAATCACCATGTCCTCCTGAATGGTATCGGCAACCAGGTTTATATCATCTTCCAGCCTCAAGGGACTCCAGGCATAGTATCTGAGAACTTCCTCATAATAGAAATTATTGTAATTCCAGCCGGAAGGGATGGTAATCTCAAATTCCAGACTGGGATCTTCTTCATCTTTTTTACAGGATGTGACCATGACCAATGCAAAGACAATCAAAATCAATGGTTGCCAGATTTTTATCCGTTTCATATTAATATGTGTTGATTATAAAAAAGTTTACGTACAATGACCGCATATGGTTATAAACGAAATTTTCTATTTACATATTATAAGAAATAAAATATTGGTAAAACCGATATGCTTTTTGCAAAAGTACAATTATTATCTTACATTTTTTTTCACTTATTTCGTAACCTAATACAATACGCTCCATAATGAAACAATTGAGGCTTGTCAATCTGATAGCCGGGTGGTTAATTTTTGGTATTGCCGCCTTCGTTTATTTATCGACCATTGAACCCACTGCAAGTTTCTGGGATTGTGGGGAATTCATATCATCCTCATTCAAACTTGAAGTCGGGCATCCTCCGGGTGCACCCTTCTTTATGATCATGGGACGTTTTTTTACACTGTTTGCCGGAAATGATATCACAAAAGTTGCAACGATGGTAAATGTCATGTCAGCGCTGGCAAGTGCATTTACCATTCTGTTCCTGTTCTGGACGATCACCCATCTTGGCGGAAAAATATTAATAAAAGATGGCGAATGCAGCAATACCAATATTATCGCCATCATTGGCAGTGGTATTGTGGGAGCACTGGCGTATACCTTTTCAGATACCTTTTGGTTTTCTGCTGTTGAAGCTGAAGTATATGCCACATCATCGTTGTTCACCGCACTTGTTTTCTGGGCTATATTGAAATGGGAGAATATAAGTGATTCTTCCCATTCCAACCGATGGTTAATATTCATTGGATATCTTATGGGCCTTTCAATAGGCGTGCACCTTCTGAACCTGCTGGCTATTCCGGCCATTGTTCTGGTCTTTTATTTCAAACATCATGAGGTTAACCGCCGGGGAGTTTTAAAGGCCTTGCTGGTTTCAGCCCTGATCCTCGGAAGCATCATTTACATCATTATGCCCGGAGTTGTTAAACTTGCCACTTTCTTTGAATTGATGTTTGTCAATACCTTTGGCCTGCCTTATAATTCAGGTATCCTGTTCTATGCGATCGCCCTCATAAGCCTTATTGTATGGGGTCTGTACACCACTTACAAAAGGAAGAAAGTTATACTCAACACGGTAATTCTTGTAATTACTGTCATTTTGATCGGATATTCATCATATGCCGTAATCGTGATCCGGTCAGTGGCAGATCCTCCTATGGACCAGAACGATCCTGAAGACCTGTTTTCCTTATTGTATTACCTAAACAGGGAGCAATATGGCAACAGACCTTTACTGTACGGCCAGTATTTCAACGCTCTCGTCACAGGGTCAAAAGAAGGCAGTCCGTTTTATTATAAAGAGAACGGCCGGTACATTAAGAATAATTTCCGTATTAAATATGAATACGATGATGCTTATCTTACGTTATTCCCGCGTATGTGGAGCGATGATGATGCACAGGGGCATATCGATGCATACATTTACTGGGCAAAACTGAATGAACGGGATCTCTATCAGCCACAGACGGATGCCGGCGAGAATGTTGTTACGGATTCCGAAGGCAATATTGTATATGACCGTGACAAACCGCGCAAAAGCCCGGGTTTTTTTGAGAATCTCAGGTTTTTCTGGCGATACCAGCTGGGTCATATGTATTTCAGGTATTTTATGTGGAATTTCGCTGGCCGGCAGAATGATATTCAGTCGCATTACAAATCTGATATTGACAAGGGAAACTGGATTTCCGGAATCAATTTTATTGATGAATTGCGCCTGGGAAACCAGAAGCAACTGCCCGAAAGAATGGTACAAAACAAAGCGCGCAACCGGTATTATTTCCTGCCCCTGCTGCTGGGTATTGCAGGACTTGTTTACCAGTACAAAAAACACAGGAAAGATTTCATAGTAACACTTGTTCTTTTTATCATGACGGGTATCGCAATTGTTGTATACCTGAATCAGAATCCTTTACAACCCAGGGAAAGGGATTATGCTTATGCAGGTTCCTTTTACGCTTTTGCGATCTGGATCGGACTTGGTGTTCTGTCACTTTACGAAGCACTGAAAAAGTTCCTTCCTGCCCTGGCAGGAGGAGGACTGGCAATTCTGGTAACACTGGTTGCCGTACCCATACAGATGGCCGGACAAAACTGGGATGATCATGACCGTTCGGGCCGTTATGTTGCGCGTGATTTTGCATACAATTACCTTAATTCATGCGACACAAACGCGATCATTTTTACCAACGGGGACAATGACACTTTTCCGCTCTGGTACGCACAGGAAGTTGAGGGTATACGGACGGACGTCAGGGTGATCAACCTGAGTTACCTCGGTGCCGACTGGTACATTGAACAAATGCAGCATAAGGTTTATGAATCTGACCCGGTACCTTTTTCCCTTACAAAGGAACAATACAGGTCCGGAAACCGCGATATCGTTTATGTTGTGAACAGGATCGATGCATACGCAGATCTTGCCGAAGCAATTGAATTTGTGGCCAGTGACGATCCACGCACAAAACAACTGCCCGAATACCAGGCTGAAGTTGCCCATTTCCCGACCCGGAAGTTCATCATACCGGTCGATACATCACTTGTTCGTAGAAACGGCACGGTCAGTCCGGATGACACTTCAGAAATACTTACCGAGATCCGCTGGGAATTTGAATCCGGCAGGAATTATGTAATGAAAAATCATTTGATGGTGCTCGACCTTCTGGCACACAACAATTGGGAAAGGCCCATTTACTATGCCATTACGGTTTCACGTGACAACTACCTGAACCTTGAGAAACATTTTGAAATGCGGGGACTGGCATACCGGATCGTACCGAAGGAATTCGAGGGAAGTATTTTTGGTGATAACGGTGTGAATACGGATATTATGTATGATAAGATGGTCAACGTATTTCGCTGGGGCGGAATACATAATCCCAATGTTTACCTGGATGAGAATACATTGCGAATGCTGGGTAATTTCAGAAGCAGTTTTGCCCAGCTTGCACTCGAACTGATCAAAGAGAACAAGCCTGATTCTGCACGACAGACACTGGAGAAATGCCTGGAAGTAATACCCGATAAAATTGTTCCCTATAATGTATACAATGTGCTTATTGCAGATGCTTTTTACCAGCTGGGAGACATTGAAACTGCCAATGAAATTGCTTTTGGTATCAGGGACAATGTTTATAAGGATATGAACTATTTTATCAGTCTGGGCACCAGGTACCTCGATTACCTGATCTATGAAAAGCAAATTGCATTTTATACACTTAATGAACTCAGAAATCTGGCCTTAACTAATGGACAGGCAGACCTTGCAGCGGAATTGAGGGAAAAAATGGAAATCTATGCTTCCGGGCTTAATATTGCATTCTAAAAATATATTATGGTCCTGTGGAATCCGTACCGGATGATGAAATACTTTTATCCGGGACTGGTATGGGATATGGCAACCGGAGACCGGATGCTTTATATAACCTTTGATGACGGTCCTGTTAACGGCATTACCCCTAAAGTGCTTGAAATTTTAGAGGAATATAAAACACCTGCCACTTTTTTTTGTACCGGAAGAAATGTTGAACGGGATCCCGGCATCTTTAATTCCATCATCAGTTCTGGTCATTCCGTCGGCAACCACACTTACAGTCATATAAAAGGATGGTATACCAGAAATTCCGATTATTATGCCGATGTTGAAGTTGCCTCCCGGTTTATCCCGTCCGCCTTGTTCCGGCCTCCATACGGACTGATCAAACCGGTACAGGCAGGATACCTGGGTCAATTTTATAAAATCTGCATGTGGAGCCTGCTGAGTTATGATTTCCGTCCCGATGTTACCCGGGAAAAATGCCTTGACCGTGTTCTGACAAAAGCAAAGCCCGGTTCCATCATTGTATTTCATGATTCCATAAAGGCTTCCGCAAACATGTTGTATGCGCTTCCCCGTGTACTGGACTATTTTTTGCAAAAAGGATTTACATTCTGTAAAATTCCAATGAACAATCAATCCATTAATTAATATCGCTAATACGTTATCAATCAAAGTATTTGTTAAAACATCTGCAAATAATCCATAAAAATTTCAAAAAAAACTAACCAATTAGTTGCAAAACTAAAATATTAGTTTTATATTTGTAGACATAATTCATCAGGATGAAAAAGAAGAAAACAAATTCATTTCTGACACGTGCAGAAGAAGAGGTGATGCAGATCCTCTGGGAAATGAAAAAAGGTTTTGTTAAAAACATCATTAAAAAGTTTCCCGATCCCAAACCTGCTTACAATACCGTATCCACAATTATCAGGATACTTGAGAAAAAAGGGTTTGTGGCTCATAAAGCCTTTGGTAATACATTTGAATACTATCCTCTGGTATTAAAGGATGAGTATCGGAAACACTATGTAAACGCCATGATGAACAATTATTTTGGTGGTTCATTCAAACAATTGGCATCTTTTTTGATCGATCATGATAAGCTGGATGTCAGGGAGCTTGAGGAGATCTTAAACCTGATCAAAAAGGATCCGGATCAGAAACAACAACCTGATAAAAATGCATCATGATTCCTTTCATTACATACCAGCTGAAAGTTGCCTTATGTATGGCCGTTTTTACCGGGGTATACTTCATCTGGCTCCGTGGGGAGACTTTTCACCGGTTTAACAGGATATACCTGCTGACGTCCCTTTTAATTGCTTTCGCCATTCCGGCCATCCGGTTTAAAGTGGTCGTACCCGCTCCTGTGATGATCGGATCAGGTATTATTGAAGCCGTCGAAATTTATGCAGACAAGGTATCCGCAACACCGCAGAAGTCAGTTTTCAATCCGGAAAATATCATTACCCTGATCTATATATTTTTTTCAACCCTGGTTGCAGGATATTTCCTGGCTCATCTCATAAAATTGACAGCTTTGATCAATCGTTACGGTATTACCCGTCGCAATAACTGTAAACTGGTTTTCTTACCTGAAGGATCCCCGTCATTCTCCTTCTTCCGTTATGTTTTCATCAGTTCCGACCTGGTTCCATCCGGTTACAGCGAACAGGTGATGCGGCATGAATTTACACATGCGAGGCAATTGCATTCAATCGATATCCTGCTGATTCAAATTATAAAAATATTTCAATGGTTCAATCCATTTTTATTTCTTACCGAAAAAGCATTGAAAGAGACCCATGAGTATCTGGCAGACGGAACCGTTTTGGAGCAGGATGGCCCGGATGACGGATACAAGCTGCTCCTGCTTACCCAGGTTTTTGGGTTACGACCTGGGATTTTTAATTTTTTTAATTCATCCCTCATTAAAAACCGATTGCTTATGATGACAAAAGAAAAATCCCCACCGTTCAGGAAATTGAAGTACCTGGCGGTGATACCATTCATATTATTGCTTGCAATAATGTTCAATTGTTCAGAAAGAACTACCAATGCCTCTGATACGGAAACAGAAGTATCCGGTTTGGAGGCAGTAGATCTTGATGCACCCCCTCCGCCACCTCCTCCGCCAGGGACAACGAGCAGCGAAAATGAGCCTGTTTTTGTCTTTGTTGAAAATCAGGCAACTTTTCAGGGAGGTGATTTAAATGATTTCCGGAACTGGGTACAGGAAAACGTGGTCTACCCTGCAGAAGCCATTGAAAACAGAATATTCGGCAGGGTGACCGTTCAGTTTGTGGTGAATACCCAGGGGAAAGTTGAAGATGTGGTGATCCTCCGCGGAGTAGCACCTTCCCTGGATCAGGAAACCAGCCGGGTGATCCTTTCATCCCCCGCATGGGAACCTGCAAAACAAGGGGGAATGGAGGTTAAACAGCAGTTTACCATACCGGTGGTATTTACATTAACAGAAGAAGACACTGATTAACCGGTCGGGACAGGTCATCGGCTTCCAGCTGATGCAGCGGGCAGTTACACACAGCATCTATAATTTTAACCAACGTAAAACGTGTGACAGATTTCTAATTAAAATCCCCGTCAACAGATCTGCTTTCGCTGATAATCCTTTGTTCAAAAGCATAAGGAATAAAAGTCTGTCCATGCGTCCCCTCAAACTTGACATGTAAGCAGCATCACGCGACCAGATGCGTTTACTTGCCGAAACCATGTAACGGATTGCACAATCATGCTTCCGGTTATCGACTATTGATCCTGGTATTGCAGCTTTGAACATTTCCTTCTCAGTCATTTCATCGCCAAATAGTTCATAACCAAATACTTCGTCCCCGAAAACATCTTTAAGAAGGATCAGCGACAGATAAAGACTCCTTTCAGTTCCAAGTGATCTGGCAATATGCACAACATCAGCAAAATCTATTTGATCTGTCATCCGGATGATGAAGAACCGGATGTCCATCAGCCAGCCCAAACGGCCAAATTGATGCAACGCTCCATGATAACAAAGGAATGTCAGATACTGCTCCGGAGGCATTATCGCGACCGACATACCTTCAAGATCGTAGGTATGTAAGTCCGTATACAGTTTCCTGAACCTGCCCGCAGTCAGATAAGTATTTGCTCCTGCCCGAACGTGAAGATCAACATGACACCCGGCCTTCGCATTGAAATAATGGACTTCCCGTTTCCCCAGCAAAAAGATTTTTTTCGCGAACCAGCTTTTATAATCATTTAAGTTCGACTGGCCGTAACCAAGGTTCATGAGATGGCGGTGGGCAGTTTCCAGTTCGGACTCGTTCACCAACATAATATCCAGATCGACCGACTCTTTCAAAGCCTCTTTACCATACAGCATCCGGGCCAGCTGAGGCCCTTTCATACATGCGTAGGAAATATTAGCCTCGTTAAACTCCCGGCTGATCCGGATCAGCTCATGCAATTGCATCAGAGAAAGTGAAGCGTTTTGCCTGACCCGGTTGTCAAGCAACTCCAGTTGCTTCTTTGTAAAAATCTCGGGATGCTTCCGGGCAAATTGTGCAAACAGTCCGGTAACCCGGTGCATCAGAGCAAGTCTGATCATCCGGTCCGTGCTGAATCCTCCTTCAGGAATCTTAATGTTTTTCTCCCCTGTAAGTATTTTCAGTAATACCGGTATTTCTTGTTCAAAGAGATTATTTTGAAGAGAATTATTACTCACCTGTCAGTTTTTGCTTGAAGTATCAATTTCCGAATTTATCACGAATTTAATAATTCAATGCAACTTTGATTTTCACTTTGTAAAACCCCCAAAACCAAAATTCATTGTCATTTAACAATTAAAACTTAATCATTATAATACAGCATCATCATCAGGTAATGATAAAAAGCACCGGGCATCAGGTAGTTCATTTCATTCTGATCCTTTTTCACCAGCCTGTCATACCATTGATGAAAACGCTTAAACTCAAATATTGAGTTCAGGTAAGCTGAAGTTGAAGCATTCTTTATCAGTGAAAGTATGGGATCCCGTTCCCGGGAAAGACTGTAAAAAGTCTGGGGAATTGTAGCTCCCGATTTGTCATCACGTGATCTGACACTTTCAGGGATGAAGCCTTTTATGGCTTCGCGGAAAAGATACCGGTTGATCCCATGGTGCTGCCTCAGCCATATGGGGCATGAGAGGTAGGTTTCAACAAGCTTTATGTCCAGCAAAGGATAACGGTATTCCAATCCGTATTGTGCGGCAGCCGCATAACAATACTCCAGGCGCTGCGGCAGATGGTCCTGCATAATCTTGTCAACCTGTCTTGCAGATATATTTCGAGCGGATGGAGTTCTGTGTTTTTCCACATATCGTTTCTTCAAGCCATGTATCTGAACAAAAGCAGGTTGCAAGGGAAGATTTGCAAAACGCCTGTCAAGCAGTTCAGGCGTAAACACTCCCGTCTTGTATTTTGGCCGGTATAAAAGGGAATATAAATATCTGGCAAAAACTTTACCCGTTTTCAGAAATGTCCGTCCTGA
The DNA here is from genome assembly GCA_016935355.1 of Bacteroidales bacterium. Taxonomy (GTDB): domain Bacteria; phylum Bacteroidota; class Bacteroidia; order Bacteroidales; family UBA10428; genus UBA5072. Next base: position 5,249 of record JAFGRC010000042.1, on the reverse strand, counting down.
TAAACCCTTAAAAAAAAGTTCGTCTATCAGTATTTTCCAATGCTTTTCATCAATGATCTCATTCCACGGCATGGCAATACGGGCAGAAACCATCTCATCCCCTCCAAAACCCGATAGCAACACATCAATTCCCTTTTCACCGGCAGCTTCATAAATACCCTGATTCAAAATGCTGAAATTCTGCTGAATAAAGCATCCCTGTATTTCAACGGCAAATTGAAGCAATTCCGGAATGGTCTGTCTAAGCTGATCAATCCCGGTCCATTCCATGTTTCTAAACTCCAGCATCTGATTGATGAATTCCCGCTCGTCCTTAAATTCAATTTCCGTATTGTCCGGAAAAATGTTGGAAAAAGTCCCAAACGGAATGTTTTTCAAAACTGAATAATCCACAGCTATACCTGTAACTGCGGATGAATCGAGTCCTCCGCTCAGTTCCGTACCAACACCACCTTCTCCGTGGCAACGCATATTTACGGCATCCACCAGTTTTTCACGGAATGCTTGTATATATTCTTCTTCTTTTCCCGGCTGATTTTCCGTTCCCGGATCAATTTCCTTTCCCCGGTCCATTTTCATCTCAGGATCCGGTTTCCAGAAAGCATTCAGCCTGATATCTCCCTTATTGTATGATAGTGTATGCCCGGGGGACAAACGATAAATATTTTCAAAGGGTGAAATATTTTTTGCCGATTTAACAGTGACCAACGTGTCAATCAGGTAGTTCTCATTAATGTCCGGTTTCCTGTCATATGATTGAACCACATACTTCAGCTCCGATGCAAAAACAAAGCAATTTTTATAAAAACTATAAAAAAGAGGCCTGACACCCAGCGGATCCCTTCCGCAGAATATTTCCCCGCTTTGAGTATTGACAATGACAAAAGCATAATCCCCGTAAAGATATTGCACACAATCCCCTCCCCATTTCAGATAGCTTTCCAATACAAGTGCTGCATCCGAAATGGAATGATCGGATATATCTTTCCTGAGTCTCCCCAATCTTACCAGCAATTCCTCCCGTTTATATAGAGAAACATCTGCAGCAATCACATAATTTCCGGTTTTAAGAAAAACCTTATTATCATCATTAACATCAACTTTTGTATTCTGAACATGTTCCTGATCATCTATTATAATGTGACCATCCTTAAAGGCAGCAGCAAACCAGCCTCCTGTAAATTCAAGGTATTTAAGTTTCCGGGGAATCGCATATTTTGCCCCATGGCTCATGCGATTGATCATATCCTGTTCAGGGATTTTCCCGTCAATACGATATATTCCGAATATCGGTGGCACGATCTGCAACTTTGTTGAATCCTAATATACCATGATATCTTGAAAAGAATGATAATTTTTTTAAAAATTACCAGAGGAATACCATTCTTTCACAATTGTAAGATATTTATCCCCCTTCCAGAGCCTGCTCCGATTTATCGGAGGGGATTATAGGGGGTCTGGTCAATTGATTATGTTGAACTTAAACTTAAAAAACTACTTTTAGAAGTATATTCAATCATTTAGATACCCGAACCTTTTCATAACCTCTCCATGCACTTCAACAATCTGCTGAACCTGTTCATTTGTAAGAAAGTTCTTCCAGTCACCCGATACACCCTTTCTGAAAAAGCTGGAAGCCTTTGCACTTTTTTCATGAAAACCTTTTTCCCTTTCCTGTTCCTGAAGCCTGTCGAATGAACATTTTTCCAATGCTTCTTGCACCTGTTGCATGTTGTATTCCAGTTCAATAAATTCAATCGCTTTACTGAAAGTTCCAATTGGATCAGACAACATGTCCTCATACCGTAAAACCAGCAGTGGAAGTCCCGATTCATCCACCCAGCTTTTTACATGACCGCTCCAGGTAAGCAGGCGCTGCCTGAGCTGGTTATGAAGCCGGTATGCCTTACTGCAGAATGCATATTCCGGATTATTCATGACTTGAATCGTTCTGTCAATGCTGGCCGAAAGATGGTGTGCAAAAGAAACGGCCACATCGAACGGATTTCTGATAAAATACAGAACTGCTTTCGTGATATCGGCAGGTATTAAAGGTTGACCATCCGTTAAAAGCGTATAGGCATCATGAATCTTGTGGTATGTAATTTCCTCTGATTCCAAAGCATTCTGACGATAGATCATGGGCCTTAAATGATCGATCTCATCCGCAGTAAGATCAGACGAAGCCACACCCGCCAGTTCATCGAACAATTGCCTGCTGCTGGCAATTGTGGTAAGATACAGTTGGTTGATATCCGGAACCTTACCTTCGGGATCCAATAGCGCAGCCAGAAAAGCCCTGAACCACGTATTGCCTGATTTCGGATAAGAAGCCAGCCATACTATTTTATTCAGATCATTCATTTTGATCCCTGCTGATATGATCTGTTATTGCATCAATCAATTTCCGGGTATCAAATTCAGCATTCGGTCTGGTTAATAATGTAACAGGTACTTGTTCCGCAAGCTGATTGACAAGTCTGAAATGATTCTGTTCAAGTCCTGTTTTGGGAATACCCCTGAAAAGGTATGTATGTTTCTTCAACACTCTGAATTTGTCAACGCCTTGAAGTTTTTTAACTTCAAAATCAAACCGGTTATGAGATGTCAAAATAAATAAATGATCAATCTTCACAGGTTTGCGACTGAATTGTTCTACCGGGAGGTAAAACTTTTTTAGTTCATCACGCACCGGTTGCAGCATTTCAAAAGATATATTCAAGTGCTTTAGACTATCTTCCCAAAGCTTTATTGAGGGAAAAGCCGGTAAAACGCCAGGGCTTGAGCCTGTAAAATCAATCACAGAAATATCATCTGCAACCAGTGTAGCTTCATCATGAACCAGAGCAGCTGCCAATGTCGATTTTCCCGAACCGGACATACCTGCAAATAAAAGTCCTTTGTCATGATAAATCACAGTGCTGGCATGCAGGGGTAGCATCCTGCGCTGGTGTAACAGTGCACCCAAAATTGCCCCGTTAAGAAACGCCGATATCTCTGAATCACTGGCATTACCTGTACGATTAACTATAATTTCCCTGCCATCATGTGCATAATACCTTGCAACAGCATCAATTTTCAACAGAAAACCCTTTGCTGAAGCTTCAAATAATACTCCTTTATTTAGCGTATCAGGCAGTTTTTCTGGCACGTCATCCTCATAAATAACCACATCTGCCTCTTTAAAATTTGCTGGCTCAAATCCCGCAATCGAAAACTGAGACAGGATATTCAGACTGAATGCCCGGTAACTATATATATATTTTGATTTATCCAACATATGGTAAAAATAGGGAAAATTACAACGTACTGATGGAACAGATTACTTTGATGTTGTTGATTCTATGTTATTAATAATTTGTTACAAATCCCGCTGAAATATTATATATTTACAATGTATTTAAGGTTTGTATAAATCCTTAAAGCAGTCCACACAACCTATGGGTATTTTCAAAACAAAATTAGAGATCGGTCCCGAAACCATACTTCAACGCAAGCCAGATCTGCTTTTCAATGAGATTGAAGGAGAGGTCGTAATGCTCAGCATTGAAAACAGCGAATATTACGGTATGGATAAGGTAGGCTCACGCATATGGGAACTCCTTGAAAAACCAATAACTCTGAATCAATTGATATCCAAATTAATGGAAGAATATGAAGTGAATGAACAGCATTGTAAGGAAGATATTTACATTTTTTTACAAGGTTTGATAAATAAAAATTTGATTACAACTAACTAGCTTTTTAAAAATTCTTGAATGTGAGATTACTTATATGCTATATTAGAAGATTTAAGAATATACCGATAGAGGAAAAGAAATTACTTTTTAAAGCTATGATTTATATTTTATATTTTAGCTTAATTATTAATTTATTACCACTGAAGTACTATTTATCATATTTAAATTCAATTAATTATCATGTAAATTCAGATATTAATAAACTTATATATTTTAATAAAATAAGAAAAACTGCTAATCGGGCAATGAAATTTTTACCGCTGAAGTGTAGTTGTTTAGTTAACTCATTAACTTACAAATATCTTTTAAAGGATCTGGGAATTTCGTCAAATATTGAAATTGAGATATTTAGAAATGCTTGTCATGAATTGAATATGCATGCATATATTGTTCATGATAATAAACCTCTTTATTATTTTGTTAAGAATTCAGGCTCAAACATACGTTTTCCTATAAATATGAAGTAATTATGGAATCTAAAAACAACATAGATATTAAGAAAAAGAAAAAAGAATGGAAAGTTCCTGAATTACAAATAATTCCATTTAAAAACACGAAGGGTGGGGGGCGTGCAGATACATATGAAGATACTGATTATTTTAATGAATTATCGCCGCATGGTCTTTAATATGAAAAATCAATTATATATAAGCTGGATTTGTATTATATTTTTTTTCAGTTCGAATGGATTGCTTTTAAGCCAAAATTGGATTAAATCTACAGTTATTAATGGTTCTAATATTGAACCAAGATATTCTATAATTGACAATCAAAATAATACAGTTCTTATTGCTGTATTTCGAGATACTATTTATTCGCCTTATAATAAAATTTCATATGGAGCGAGAGATTTATTCTTGATGAAGCTTAATCAAACTGGCCAAGTACTATGGTATAATCACATTGGCAATTCATCTGTTGATTATCCTGGAGGAATAACAGTTGATAATAATAACAATATATACATAACAAGCTCTTTTCAAAATGTTGTTAAATTTAGTCCTACTGATTCCCTTGTGAATAATAATGACTTAGATGATATCTTTCTTGCTAAATACAGTCCTTATGGTACTTTACATTGGGCTAATATTATTGGCACAGGGAACAATTTGCAGAATACTGTTGATTTAAAATTTGATGGCAGCTCTATATTATTAGTAACTGGTTATTTTAAGGATTCATTAATAATTGGTTCAACTATTTTTAATCGTGATACAATAATTGGAAACTCATATTATTCAAATTTTATCGGCGCTTTTAATTTAGATGGTAATTATCTTTGGTCAAATGAAATTCTTGGCAACAATAACTTTTCAAGATTTATCAGTTTAGATTTCAGTCAAAATGGCTATTATTTCGGAGGCTACTTCATTGGAAGTTTATATTTTGATATTGATACGATTAATAGTTATTCGCCTTCAGCATTCGATGCTTTCATTTACAAAACCGATTTTAATGGCAATGGCCAGTGGGTGAGGCGGATTCGCGGATCTGGCACGGAGAATTTCC
>JAFGRC010000160.1 GCA_016935355.1 Bacteroidales bacterium | reverse complement strand
TCTTCAATCCGCCATCTTCTCATTGTTGAATATACTGATTAACCTGCTTGTCATGCAAAAGTGCATAAAAATTTGCACAGAATCCAGCCCCGTTGATCAAGAATCACCCGTACAGGTACCAAAACCCCTTTTTTTGTCATCTTTCCAAAAACTAAAATACTCAACCCGTAACTTTATCAGGGATTCCCATTTCCATTACTTTTTTGTCACCGGAAGGTTTTGGCAGCCAGATATCTTCAGATGTCAGTTCTGCTTCATCAACAACCTCCAGGCAATATTCCAGGCGACCCAAATCATAGGAGCCGGCATTGTTCGTGCCAAAAGTGAACTTTACTCCGGCTTCCTTCGCCCTTTTGACAAAATCAACACTTGGCAGTCTGTATCGTGCATTGATCTCCAGGGCAACATCATGATCAACCAGTGCCCGAATCACCCGATCCATCCGCTCAGGAGTCCATAAGCTGTCATATTTATCGCTCAGTTTAGCTGGTAAGAAAGTCGGATTTACATACAGGTCTATTGGTTCTTTTGAAATGATGTTTACCGTTTTCTCAACGAGCATATCCATAAACTGATCTTCACTTTCCACAACCACTTGATTGCGCATCCATAATTGCATTCTTCTGCCTTTGTGATCGGTAAAAGTCATGGCATCCGAAAAAATATAATCAAACGTTGAAACAGGTTCTTCAGAGAATAAAGTAACCCACTCACGGCCTTCACATTGCATGACTTTAAAAACCGGTTCTTCAGAAATCTCATCATAATACGCATAAAGTGAAGAATCATCGGTTATCGGAAAGTTCAACCCACAGTTGGCAGCAATACCATAATTGTAACCATGATTCCGGCTATGCTCACAGACATGTTCCATGGTTAATCCACCCTTCAGGTGTCCGTGAAAATCAATTACAGGAAAGCCCTGTTGATTCAAAATGGTTAACTTTTCTGCAACTTCATCTGTGGTTTCAAAATTAAGCGTATCCCGCGGAATATCATCTGCAAGTGCTTCAACCGTAATCCCGCTGACCAGGATCCTGCCCTGATCATTTGATTTGCGCAATACAAGCACACCTTCCGAAAGCACCATTTCTTCATTGCCTTCGATACGTAAAGGACTTTCAGGTTCTATGTATTCACTGACAATCTTATCTCCAACAAAAACCGTAATATGGTTGGCCCTGACGGAAAGCTTCAGGTTAAACCATTCACCGTCACCGGTCATGCGCACAAAAAAATTGCGGATCAGGGAAAGGCTTCCGGTTTTTTGCGGGCTGCCTTCCCGGTAATCACTGTTGTTGATCATCACCCTGTAACCTTTGTCCGGATCGGCTCCGGATGAGTGAAAGGACAAGAGTCCTTCAGCGCCGGGAGTCGTCTTTAATGTCATGGAAAGGTCGAAATTCTTTACTGCGAATTTTGAAACCAGGGAGGCGGACTCGCTTTCCAGGACGACTGAATCACCCGAAACGGATGTGTTGGTCGATTTCCAGTGTCCCAGAATCTGGCTTTGCCCTGTAGCTGTTATCACTTCATTCTGTATACTGGTTGTACAGGTTGCGAAAACAATCGTAAGCAGCACACATGCTGCACCTTTTATTAAATCATTGATTTTCATTTTTACTGATATTAATAGAATCTATAAATATACAAACGAAGATACTAAATAAGTAAAACACTATAAAATAAGAAATGAAATCCAATCAGCAATTGGTCTTTTTTCCAAAGTAGTTCACCGGATAAGGATTTTTCTTACCACAACATGACCGGTATATGTCCTGATATAAACAAGATACAGGCCAGGAACGGCATGTTCCGCTGAAATACTGAATGACATTGTCCGTGATAACATATGATGATTCAAGGGAAGAATTTTTACAGGCGTGCCATGCAGATCGTATAACCGGACTTCAGCAATCTTTGCATATGACGATGGATTGTAAATCAGCAAAGCTTTCTGCCCTGCATCATAGGATAGCTGTATGTCATCCGGTCCGGTAGATAATACATGTGATCCTGTGCTGTTACCTGCTGAAATATAAGTCTTTATGTTAAATGTATCAACATAGAGATAACCGGTGAACGCATCATGAACCTGAACGATAACATTGGAGTTACCTGTATCAAGCGGATGAATGGTCAGTATTCGATCTTCGTAATCGGCCGACAGAATATTATTATTTTCAATTGTTACAGCATATGTCAGGCCATTTCTCGAAAAATCTGTAAATAGTGAATCAAAATCCACCACATATGTTGAATCAAGGTGCATTTCAACATCGGCAAAAGGATATTTTTGAATAAAAACGGTAGTATCCAGCTTAACATGATAAATGCTGGCTGATGTGTCGAATTCCGAGTCGATATAATCCACTTTTATCTCGAAGCTTGCTTTCGAGTCATTTTCAGGCAATACGGATAAAAGCAAGGAATCACCTGTTACCCTAAAAAAATCATTATCAGTGGACGGATCAGGCAGCAGGTAATAATTGTAATGGTCAGCACCATATTGACCAGGCAGTTCAAATCGTCCTATCAGGTCACCGGCATAAGTATTGTAATGAAAAACCTGATCCGGCAAGACGGGTTCCGGCATTTCCTTGTATGCATCATGAAAAGAATACATACGATCCAGATTCAGTCCATAACCTTTCTGAACGATCTTATCTGAATAAACTTCCAGTATGGAATATGAATTCAGGGTATCTGTTTCCACCATTGCCTTATGTGTCATATAATGAACAGATTTCCTGAAGCCGTAATCACCCTCATGATTATGGCCGTTTATAAAGGCCACTACATTCGGGTATTGTTCCAGTAATTCTGTTATTTCACGGTTGTTCCAAAGATTCAGACGATGACCGTCAGGATATACAGGAAAATGACAAAACACGATCACTTTTTGCCGCTCTTCAGATGCTGTATCTATCTGCTGACGCATCCAGGTCTGCTGCTTCCTTCCAATACCGCCATTCCAGCCAAGATCATTAACCTTACCTGACACTGACTGGCGTATACTGTCAGCTTCTTCATGCAGCTCAGGATGCAGGATGCTTGCATATTCCGCCAGTTCAGTACCGTCAAGGACTAAAAATCTCCAGTCTTTTATAACAAATGCATAATAATAACACGACATACCGATTTTACCCAGGATGCTGTCTTTTTTCAGTTCATCTACCTCAAATTCATGATTACCCAGTAAATAATAACCTGATGAATCTAAAACACGGTATAACGGCATGATTGAATCAAAGCTGCTGAAGTTGCGATCGATAATATCACCCAATGTCATGGTGAAATTAACATGATTCTGATTGATGGTATTTATGGCAATTGGCAACTTTTCCAAGGTCTTCCGGTAAAATCTTGTTGTTCCATGATCACAGTCACAATACTGGGGATCCGAGATAAGACCGATTTTCAATGCGGCAACGTCTTCCTGATCCGGAGGTATCAGCGCCTTAAAATCCGATCCTTCACTCCATTGCAGGTTTTCACCGGTTATGACCAGCGGAACTGGTGTGTTAGTTGAATTGATCTGATTGCCTGATCCTTCATTTAAATTCATATTGACAAATAAACCATTCTCAGCCATCTGGAGCTCTGTATTGATTGTATGCAATATCTGCTGCTTTGTCCTTTCCACATTCCAAATCCTGACTGCATCAATTTTCCCGGTAAATGTTCCTGACACATCCCCATATTCATCAAAGGCAACACCAATACCAACATCGCCGGTTACATCAGCCAAAGGCATATCATTCATTTCAGCCTCGGATTCCATTTTTCCGTTCACATAAAGTCTCACTGAATGACCATTATATGTTACTGCAACATGATACCACCGGTTCACTAAGAGAAGGGTATAACCTGGTAAGACCCGACGTCTGAAAGAATCTGCCTCAGCAGTTCCTTCGTACCAGATGCTTGTAACAACATGATCTTCCTTTCTTATGCCAAGAAGATAGTTGTATCCCAATTCCGGATCGGCATGCATATGGCTTCTTGATAACAAGGGTATAATCGCTGAGCTGTCGATGTCAGGAACTACCGGATCCCCTGCCCCCGTGATCATAACCCAGCACTCCAGTGTGTAATGTTCAAGATGCAGGTCCGGACAGTCAGCAATCCTTATAGAACCGTCCGGATTACCCAATTCAACGGAATATTGCGAATTTGCCTGAACAACAAGCAACAGCTGAAACAGCAACACCGCTGCAAGAATTGAAATCGGTTTATTATCCAATAATCTCCCTTCCTGAAATAATTTGGTTTCTGTTAATCGATATTATTTTCTAGTGTTGAATCACATATCCGCTGCAAATCAATCTGTTTCGGAGACCTGACATAAATCACTACAATAAAGATAAGTATAATTAAGCTTAATTTTATGCCACAAGCGCTTATGATGTCTGATGATTTTTTACTGGCCATGACCGTTCGGAGGATAATCAAATGGAAATGCTCAACAATCACATATTTTATTACTTTTGAATATCATTAATCAATAATATTCTAATATCAACAACCATGAGAAAAAAGATAGTTGCAGGTAACTGGAAAATGAACAAAACGCTGGCTGATGGGATTGAACTGGCCAAAACGGTTAACAGGCAGGTTGAAGAAAACAGTGTCATCGTCGTGTTGTGTACCCCGTTCATCCACCTTTCCGAAGTCAATAAAGTAATTACAAAAGATTCCCTGTTTCTCGGCGCGCAAAACTGTTCATCAGAAGCTTCAGGTGCTTTTACGGGTGAAGTATCGGCACAGATGATCAGATCGACAGGTGCGGATTATGTCATTATAGGTCATTCGGAACGCAGGTCCTATTATCATGAAGTTGATTCCCTGCTGAATAAAAAAGTAAAACTGGCTCTTGAAAATGATCTCATACCCATCTTCTGTTGTGGTGAAATTCTAAAGGAAAGACAGGCCGGGAACCATATTCAGGTGGTAAAAACACAAATTAAAAACGGACTGTTCGACCTTCCGGTGGAAGACTTCATTAAAGTGGTCATCGCATATGAACCTGTCTGGGCAATCGGTACAGGCGTCAATGCCACTGCTGAACAAGCACAGGAAATGCATAAAATCATCCGGGATCTGATCGCCGACCGGTATGGAAACCAGATCGCCGACAATACCTCTATACTTTACGGCGGCAGCTGCAAACCTTCAAACGCAAAAGAGCTTTTTACCAATCCTGATGTGGACGGAGGTCTGATTGGCGGAGCTTCCCTGACATCATCTGATTTTATGGGTATCGTAAATGCCTTTACCGAAATCTGAGCATCGCGAACCAAACAGAGATCAAAAGGTGGTTTTGCATGACGGCAATGGATAATTTTATCGGTCCATTGCCGTTTATTTTTTACAATCCCGCGGATGAAAAATAGCATTAACAGATTTATAATAAGGGAAAAGTGTTCCGGTTTGCCATATT
>JAFGRC010000041.1 GCA_016935355.1 Bacteroidales bacterium | reverse complement strand
TATTGCGGTTGCTTCATCGGTCAGGTCCAAATAATTAAACTTATGCACAATCAATAAATGTTCATGCGGAAGCGTGATACCCATCGAATCTGCGGGAATGAGCCCGTGTACTGTCATGACCTTGCCTTCCCAATCTACCGTATTATATGAGTTATTATCAATGTCAGCAACTACTGCGTTCGGGTATCCTCCCTCATGATACATCAGTCGTATCTCTGTATCAGACAGCGCTCTATTATAAAGTCTGATATCATCAATTATTCCATCAAAGCATTGAAGGGGACTTTCAAAAAAGTGGCATCCAATTTCAGCGTTTGTCTGATTATCTATATTTAGAATTTGCTGAGTCGTATTCGTATCCAGAAGCACACCGTTCAAATAGAACTTGACTGTGGTAGTGTCCCGGACTCCCACAAAATGATACCAGACATTATTGCGTAAAGTATCCTCAACATTAATATTTACTGTTGATTCGTAAGCAAGATTCTCATTGACAAAAAAACTTCCCCAACCCAGCTCCCACCAACTTGAATTTCTAAAAGGGGCACTCCTTTGAGTAAATATTTCATAACCTGCTTCTGAATTTCTTTTTACCCAGGCTGAAATTGTAAAATTGGATAAACCAAAATTACCAACGGAGGAGTTGATAGTAATATGGTTACTATTCGCAGCGGTGAACAAATATGCTTTATTGGCCATACCAAATCTATCATTGGTTAATGTTGCCCCGCATACAGTACCATCATACCCATTTCCACTTTCATCATTAGCATTTCCATTAAATGGATAATAAGCGACCAATCCTTTTGTCGGAGGAGGAAGCTGAGTATTAACAAAATCCTCTAAAATCCCCAACTGTTGCTGCAAATCATCCACATAGGTTTTATTTGCAGCATTTATAGCTGTTTCAGCAGTTTTTGCATATAAAGAATATGGAACGCTCAGAATTTGACTTGTTCCCGTTATAGAATAACTTGTCCCGCCGGCCGGGTCTGTTTCGGTCTTAAGAAAATACGGTCCGGCTGACCAATCAATATCTGAGAATATTCCAACAATGGGTATTCCACCTCCGATTTCAATAAAGGCAAGTCCATTGGCATTGGTCTCAGGATTAGGACTGTAAGTTTCCTGGTATACTATTGTTCCAGTAGATGTTCCCTGTAAAATGCTAATTTTCATTCCTATTGCCTTGTTTGTTACCAGCTGGTTACTACTATTTCTAATCACAGCCTGGTAGCTCATTTTCTCCGGCACCTGTGCAGTTAGGTCCACAATCATCGATAACGTGATAAAAACTGTAAATAGCCTTTTCATAATAATTTAGTTCTTAATGATTTTGAATATTATTAATTCATTATGACTGTCAGTTACTTTCAGATAATATTCAGCAGGTACGAGGTCTCCTGTAGGAATGACCGTTTCATTATTAATAATTTCACCGTTCTGCAAAAGGCTGCCATTGACATCGTAGAGCTGGTAGGTAAGGTTTTCAGGTTTATAATCCTCTATCTTCAATTTTACGTAATGGGATGCAGGATTTGGATAAACCACCATTTCAAGTCTGATCCCCTCATTTTCTTCCATACTTGTTACTATGAATATTTCATATGGTTGCTGAACACCTTGTGTAATGGTTCCCGTTGTACTTGTGTTTGCAGAATAGGCTACCTGCCCAACTGTGTAACTCACAGTACCTCCACTACCTGTTACGCTGCCTCCGGAGACTGCCACTGTTTCCTGTGCCTGCATTCCGTTTGTGCAAAGCAACAGGAACACTTCTGTCATTGTTATCAGCCAAAATGCTTTCATATAATTAGCTTTGTTGATTAGCAATTATTACATAAACGGATTCAGGATAATGAACAAAATAATACCTGAATATACTATAAGATTAAGAATTCTGATGAATTATTTTGATGATTATCAGAATATTATTGACAAATCACTAATGTTTAGTGACTCTGTAAGAAATCCCTAATCCATCCACTTCAATATTTAATCCGGAGGGATTGGAATTCTAATCCCTTGATACAGGTATTTATTACAGGTGAATAAACTGGGAAATCATTGAAAGTTTCATAATAATATTCAGATTCATAGCTTATTCCACTGCCCGCATAATTTTTTCCATTTATTGAAAAGGCCACTGATCCCATACGGGGTCCACCGGCAAAATCTGCTTTTATATTCCAAAGGTTGTTTTTTGTATCATACGACGAAACATTTTTACGATACCCATATGGATTGAATCTGGCACCAACAATTAATAAATCACAAACAGAGCAATTAAATGCTTCATACCGCATTTCTTCGGGAAAATTGGATAATCGGATTCATTTTTTTTTGGATACATTTGTAATAATTCTTCATCTGTATTTTATTCCTTTTAACTTGAACACCATGCCATATTTGTTTGTTTTTGTGAATAAGGAGGATAAAGTACGAATACTTCATAAATCAGGTTCATGGTCTTAGATGATGAATTAACGGCGGGTTCAGAAAAGATTTTTGTGAAGATGTCAAAACTGTTATTATGACAAAATGGATCTTCAAATTACTTTCAGGTTTGATCCTTCACCTGCTTTTTTCACCCCTTGTTTTTTCCCAGCAAGAGGGACAGGTATCTGTAACCGGATCTTACATTCAGACTGATCTGATATCATTGTTCACATCCATCGAGACTCAGTATCCTGTTAAATTATATTATAAAAAAGACTGGTTTTCATCAGATACCATTACACTAACACTAAGGGAGGAACCAATCGAAGAAGTTCTCAACCGGATTCTGAAAGACAAACCATATACATACAAGATCTTCAGCGACAATCAGATCGTTTTTCTTCCGAAACAGGCTGTTGCGGACATAACAAAACAAAGGACTGAATCCTCCATGCAGTACTTATTGACTGATAACTATAAAATCATTGGTAATCCGGCTGAAATGGGAAAGTACAGGACTGTTGATGTTACCGGGGTGATTCGCGACGGAACAACAGGTGAACCTGTTATCGGGACTTATGTGCAGATAGAGGATATGTTGCAGGGAACGGTGTCCAGTACGGATGGTACCTATAAACTTACCCTGAATCCGGGTTTATATTCCATGATCATATCAAGCCTGGGATATGAAACCAGCATTCAACAGGTCAGAATAGTCAGCCATGGATCTTTAGACATAGAATTATATGAGAATTCCATTGAGATTGAAGATGTCATTATTTATGGACAACGGCTTGACAAAAATGTTACAAGTCACCAGATGAGCCTAATCGAGCTTGACACCAGGACAATTAAAAAATTGCCTTTTGTCACAGGTGAAAGGGATATTATTAAAGGCCTTACTTCAATGCCCGGGATAAATTCAGTGGGTGAGTTCAGTTCCGGCATTAATGTGAGAGGAGGAGGTGAGGATCAGAACCTGTATCTGATCAATGAAGCGCCACTGTTCAACACCTCACATGTTTTCGGTTTGTTATCGGTTGTAAATCCCGATATCGTTGATCAGTTAACCCTGTATAAAGGCCATATACCTGCCAGTTTCGGGGAACGGATCTCATCTGTGATTGACATAAGAACCAGGGAGACCATTCCGTCGGCCACAAAGATACAGGGAGGCATTGGCTTGTTTGACAGCAAACTGATGATGGAACTTCCAATTGTCAAAGACAAAGTATTTCTGAACCTGGGTGGAAGATCACTGTATTCAAACTGGCTGCTCAGAAAGATTGATGAAGCTGATCTCAGGAACAGCAAGGCATTCTTTTATGATCTGAATGCAGCTTTGAATATCAATACAAAAAAAAGCAGGATACTTGTTTCAGCCTATACAAGTTTTGATGATTTCACATTTAATGATGAAGTTCGCTATGCATATGGCAACACCGCCGGTTCACTGATATGGAATTATTTAATCAACAGTAAGGTTGCATCCTATTTGTCACTTAGTTTCAGTGACTACGAAGCTAAAAAGGATGATATACATGATGATTTTGCAGGAAGCAGAACAGAAACCGGGATAACCTATTCAGGTTTACGATACAGTCTTAAATACAGTGGTATTGAAAGAAACCTGATTGAAACAGGTATTAATATCTTTGGATATTCAATCCAACCCGGTAAACTGGAGCCACTGGATGAAAAATCCCTGGTTCTGCCGGCCACCCTTGAAGCAGAAAGAGGTATTGAAGGTGCTGTATTCCTGAATGATGAAATGACCTTGAACAGATTCCTCACGGTCAATGCAGGTATACGCTTTTCAGGCTATAGATATCTTGGTCCGAAAACCCTCCTGACATATTTACCTGATATGCCCAGGGACTCAACGACGATCTCCGGCCGGACAAGCTATGGTAAAAATGAGATCATCCGGTCATACTACATGGCAGAACCCAGGCTTTCTGCCAGGATCAAACTGAATCAAAAGAGTTCTGTCAAGTTCAGCTTTAACAGAAATATACAATATCTGGCACTGATCTCCAATTCTTCAGTCTCAACACCCGGTGATGTCTGGAAACTTTCGGATCCGTATACCAGACCACTTGTTGCCAGACAGTTTGCAATCGGTTATTACCGCAATTTCATGAATAATACAATTGAATCGTCTGCTGAACTGTATTTTAAAAACCTGTCGAATATTATTGAATATAAAAAGGGTGCTGAAATTGAAATGGCAGCGAATATTGAACGCCAGTTGATCGATGCAACCGGTAGAAATTATGGTGTTGAGATTCTTGTTAAAAAGAATACAGGTAAAATTGACGGGTGGATAACCTATACTTTTTCCCGGTCGATACGGAAAACAACCGGCAAATTCCGCGACGAAATACTGAACAACGGGAATTATTTCCCTTCTTCATTTGATAAGCCGCATAATTTGATCGTTGTAGCCAATTATAATCTGAACAGGCGAATCATTTTCTCGGCAAACTTTACCTATTCAACAGGCCGGCCCATTACATTGCCGGAATATAAGTACAACCAGAACAATGTATATCTGGTCTATTATTCAGAAAAAAACAAATACCGTATGCCTGCCTATCACCGGCTGGATTTTACCATGCGCATCAATGAAAGTCTCCGGATCAGAAAAAAATGGAAAGGAAGCTGGAGTTTTTCTATCCTGAATATATATGGAAGAAAGAATGCTTATACCATCTTTTACAAGAAGGAAAGGCCAAACCTTCAGAACGATTTTAATGGATTCAGCTTATATAAACTATATCTGATCGGTAAACCCATTTTAACAATCACATATAATTTTATTTTCTAGTTATGCCTGATTTATGAGACCATTGCTTATCATAATAATATCTCTGATGTTCATCATGTTGCTGTCGTCCTGCAAGGAAGTATACTATCCTGATGAGATCATATCAAATGAGAAAATACCGGTGATCCTGGGCAGCATTAATGAAGGAAAACCTCCGGAGGCACAATTGAGCTGGGCAGCCGATTATGAACAAAACCAGCTCACCTCTTACATCCAGGATGCACTGGTATGGATAACGGATGATGCAGGCAGTTATGAAATGATGGAAGAAACTGCACGGGGTAAATATGCTCCCGTCAATGAGAATTTCGTTGGCATCATGGGCCGAACCTATACATTGCATGTCGAAACCCCTGAAGAGAACCTGTATGAATCAACACCTGAACGGATCAGTTCAACAGCACGACTGGACAGCTTGTTTGCCGTTGCGGTTGACAGGACGAGGTATATACGCACTGAATCCGGCAACCTGTTCCCAAGAGAGGAGGAAGGTCTGGATGTAATGCTGAGCCTGAACAAAGAATCGGATTCCACATGTTATTTTAAGTTTAAAACTGATGTTTTGACGGAAATCGTATACAGTATCGTGATCGAGGACACCTTAAATCCTGATTCCCTGATGGTTGATACACTATACGAATGGACATCTTCAGTACTGGATGATTTTTACAGTGTAAGATTTACTCATTCCGGCCTGTCAGGACAGGTGATTCCTGAACACAATACAGGCTTTCTCGAGTTCATATATGATCCGTGGCTGGCGACAGCAGTGAAGTCAGCTCCCCTTATATATGGCTGGGTTGTTTCCGCGCATGTGTATACTGTTTCAGGCAATGTATATCAATATTACAACTCGGTAGCTGAACAGTTGGAGGCGAGTGACAGGATTTTTGCACCTGTACCTTCTCAAATCAAGTCTAATCTGTATTGTGTGAACAACATCGATAACAAAGTAATGGGAGTTTTTGAAGCATCTTCGGAAATAGTATTCCATAAAGCTTTTCAATGGATAGAATCCGGAATATTTATAAGCAAGGATGTGGATAATTTTCCGGAGAATCCGGGTAATGGATCGGTAGAAGGCGAACCGCCGGATTTTTGGATAACTTTTTAATATCAGGGCTTTTATGAACCCGGATCAAAAATACAGATACAACTTCATTTTCAGGATTTTTCTGATATGCGTGGTTATTTTTATGACGGGAAGGAACGGAATGACCCAGTACGACCACCAGGTCCTTGAAAATGTTGCAGGCAGCAGTGAAAAGGTCTATGTTCAATTGGACAAAATGGTTTATGTTGCCGGAAGTACTGTCAGGTTCAGGGCTTTTCTGGTGAACGCTGACCTGTTGCAGCATGAAGTGAGAAGTAAGATCCTCTATCTTGAGCTTGCCGGACCAGAAATTAACCAGCCGGTAATGTGGCGGATCAACCTGAATGATGGCAATTGTTACGGTTCTTTTGCACTTCCTTACGAATTAAAAAGCGGCATATATTCGTTAAGGGCATATACCAACTGGATGAAGAATGGAAAGCCGGATTATTTGTTTTCTGCGGATATTCTGATCATTGAAATATCAGAGGAAATACCGGGTACATTTTCAATTTATGCCGAACCGGTCTCAGACCGCAGAATTATTACATTTTACCCGGAAAGCGGACAATTGATTGATGGCGTTCCATGCAGGGTAGGTTATAAAGTGAGTTTTAAAATTGATGGCATGTTGCCTGATTCTATTAAAATTGTCGAGGAAGACAGTATAATTGTTACACAAATAAAAACAGGGCAGCTGGGTTTTGGATCTTTTGATTTTCTTCCGGATATCAGGAAGTCTTACCTTGCCGAATTACACTATCTCAAAGGTCAGAAGATCCGTGTTCCTGTCCCTTACATAGAGACCTACGGATATTGCATACAGGCAGAAGAGGTTGAAGGAGGATTGAATGTCAGCATCAACGGGAAAAGTATGACCGGTAACCAACAGGTTTCTTTCCGACTCGTAGTCGCTTCGCATGGAAGGATTCTGCTTGATTACTTCTATCCAGCATCCGGTAGCATCCGGAATGTTTTTATTCCATCCGTTGACCTGGACAGGGGGATCCTGAATCTTACACTTTACGACAGCCGAAGATTCGTCCTAAGCCAGAGGTTATACTATTACAATTTCATTGAATCCGGTCCGGAAATCAAAATTGAGGGTACTCAAAACAGCTATTCAAATGGCGAAGAAGTCCGGATGGAATTGCATGTGGACGGACTGGCAGAGGGCGATACTGTATCATTGGCAGTATCGGTGGCGGAACAACATCCGTTTCAGCATGTCATACAACCGGTGCAGATAGATGATTATTTTTTTCTGCTCTCTGAGTTAAGCAAAGAATCAATGTTTTACAGCAATCCAGGTGAAATCAGCGAACAACAGATCCAGAACCTGCTTCTCTGTCTCGATCGTAATGATTATGCCCTGAATTATTACAGCGGTGCGAAATTGCCTGAATGTGTTTATGATCTGGAAGACAATGGATACATCCTGAAGGGGACAGTTCGCAAAAAGACAGAAAACGAACCTCTGACCAATGCAAATATAATTATTAATGTAATGGACAGTATTTCAACCAGAATCCTGTATGCACCTGCGGACCTTAATGGCAACTTCTATGCTGTTTTAAACTCCTTTTATGATAACAGGAATATCATTATGCAGGTTTTGGAAGACTTTGATAATATGGACATTGTCTGGGAAATAGAAGGCAAGAGATTACCGGAGATTTCACAACGTACAAATTCATATACATTGACTGATAAAGAACAGGACTTTATTGGCCAGAGTATAGATATCCGCATCATTGAAGCAGTATATGAAGACAGCCTGAAAGATTTTTCCCCGGTTAAGAATGCCAATAAGGAAATGCTGTTTTTCTCACCCAACACCGTGGTATATCCTGCGGACTATGCGGAAATGAACAGTTTCAGGGAAATAGTGGAAAACATCCTGCCTGCAGTGCGTTTTACGACACGAAACCAGCAATTCAAAACGGGAGTTTATGATAAATCAAGTGAAACATGGCTTGAAAACGATATGGTATTTCTAAATGGGGTTATGTTTAAAGACCTCGCTTACATTGCAATGTTAGGTTCCAAAGATATTGAAAGAATTGAAATCCATAATACCAGCCTCATGTCCGGAGAAATGACAATTCCGGGATTTCTCTCAATATATACGTACGACGGACTTGTCCCGGAAAGCTACCTTTCTGACCATGCATACATATTTGTCAATGATGTATTGCCCGAAGGACATGATTTACAACTGGCACGACCTGAAACTGATACATATCCTGATACAGAGCACCCTGATCTCAGGCAAACGTTGTTTTGGGCACCGGATATAAAAATTTCCGGTTCAGATACCGTAGCGATTAAATTTCAAACATCACAACTGGATGGTTTGTATGATATAAATATCCAGGGGATCTCACGCCAAGGTATTCCCATGCATAAAAATTTTGTTTTCAGCGTTAAATGACATATGAAACCGGTATGAAAAAAATATCTTATATGATTCTGATGTTGGTTGTATCAGGACTTTTGTATTCGCAGCAATATGAATGCAACTGCGAGATACAAAGTGGCTCATATAAGAAGTTTCTTCAGGATCAGTTGATATCAGTACAGTATTATAATCCGATACAATATTTCAGGGGAGTGCAGTATTTTAATACCTGGACCTCCGGAAATATTAAATTAATTAATGGTGAAATCATTCGGGACATGACGCTGAGGTATGATCAGTACATGGATGAACTGCTATGGCTTCGCCACTCTGACTCAGCGATAGGAATACTGAACAAGTCGATAGTTGCCGGATTTGATTTGTTTGACACGAACGGACGCCTATTGGGATCATTCGAGAAAATAAGGATCAATCTGGCAGGGATGGGTGCAATCGACGCATATCTGCAGGTTCTTGCCAAAGGTCATGTTAGCCTGTATGCATTCAGAAATGTTGTTAAGGTCATCCGTGAAAGCAGGACGACAAATAATACACTATACTTTATCGGTGTGAACTCAGTTCCTTGGGCTGTTTCTTTGAGAAGGAGGAGTTTGTTAAATACTCCTGGTATCAACAGGGAAGCAATGAAAGGAATCATCCGGTCAAACCGCCTCATTCTTCGCAATAATGAGGCAAATCTGGCAAGGGCTGTTTCTATTTATAATGAGGTAAATAAATAAGAAATTTGGAAGTTATGCAGATAAACCAGGTCAATTTAACACAATTAATTTATTTACAGTACTTGTAAGATAATAACTAAAACTGCCAAAGGGTTCTGTTGTGCCATGCAGAGGGATCAATTATCATAAGCAATTATCATAAGTTGCCACATTTTGCTCTGACCGCAGCCAGACAGACCGGATATGCTACTCGTGCAGTTGGTATTTTAATTTTCTCCTTTTGTGATTGATACACTTTACAGGTTATAATCAGTGAGTTTTCCTCAAAAATTATCCTGTAATGTCTTCATGAAGATCATAGAATAATGAAAACAGTTATATTAAGGCTGAGTATGCATAAATATCATTATATTTATTGTATTGATATAAATATATGGGTAAAGCAATTGTAAAGCTGAATATCGCCACGTATGCCGGTGAAGAGTATGTGGTGGAGGTACCATGCGACAAGGATGATGTAGATGATATCATCATCGCCAGAGCCTGGAAAAAAGTAAAAGAAGAGGAAAGGGGATCGCTCCCGTACGGTCACCGGAGTGCCGAAATCATTAAACGTATTGATTAGCCCGGATTTTAATTAAACGGAGCATCTGAGGCTTAACCGGTGAAGTTGTGAACCGGTTTTTCAATTGGTTAAACACCATGGTAGACAAAGAGGGCATCTCATTTTTGTTGGGATGTCCTCTTTTGATATTCCGGGAAATAATAATTATGATGGCATATCCGGTAAACAAAAACCGTAAAGGTATTCGTGATTCACCAGCGGTGCTGCATATTCTCTGGCATTTCTGGCAGATTCGTCCTGCCAGTCACCAAAAGCACCGGTCCCGAAATCCCACCATCCTCTGAAGTTACAGGGTGTATAGGCTGGGTTATAGGGACGAAAAGGCATGTGGCCTATCCATAGGTTCCAGTCCATTGTTCCGGGCACTCTTTGTGTGTCTGTAGGAGCATCCATGCCCTGTGGCCATGAAGGCCGGCTGGTCCATACATCCACTTTACGAACTTCTCTGATTTCACCTGCCCATGCCCAGGCATAGGCCTGACGCACTCCGTCACCGGAAGAGCCCTGGTTACCCATCTGAATGGCTACAATTAATGAAATCAGTTAAAAAATCTGGTTATCAGGGATTTTGCGCAGCCATTAAAGTTGCTGGCAATGTTCTTAATTCAGATTTTTTGTTATATTAGAAGTTTTGAAACCAAGCTTATGGAATATTCCCGTGATGTTCACTTAAAGGTCAAAATAAGGATTGCAATATTTAGTGTTCTTATTTTGCTTTTATCAGGTGAACATGTTTATTCACAGATCAGCATACCAAAAACATCCGATCCTCCTTCTGTCGACGGAAGGGTAAATGATCATTGCTGGGAATCCGCAGCCCTGATCGATGAATTTTTCCAGCGGGAGCCTGATGAGGGAGCACCGTTGACTGAAAGAACGGAGGTTTTCATTTTATACGATGCCGATTACATTTATTTTGGCATAAAATGTTATGAAGATCCTGAGATAATTGCCGCGAAAGAAATGCAACGAGGTGCATCACTTCCCTATGATGACAGAGTTCATATTCTTCTGGATACATACCTTGATGGCAGGAATGCATACGTTTTCGAAGTCAATCCTTTAGGCGCAGTCGGAGATATCACGATAAGCAATAGCGGCAGACAGCAGAACAGGAGCTGGGAGGGTCTTTTCGAAGGAAAAGCAAAGATTACCAGTCAGGGATGGGAAGCTGAACTGGCAATACCCTTCAAAACACTGAGTTTTGATGTGAACACTGACAGATGGGGGCTTTTCATGAACCGTTATATTCCATCCAAAAACGAATGGGGATCATGGCCGGTGGCTAATCTTAACAGTGCTGAATATGCAGTATCAGATGCCGGTATTATCGAAGGACTGGAAGGCATAACACAGGGAATAGGATTGGACATATCACCCTATGCACTTGCTGGTGTTGACACGAAACGCGATTATAAACCCACATATAAAGCCAACGCCGGTGTTGACCTTTTCTATCAGATAACCCCGAGAATGAAGGCTTCGCTGACCGTTAATACTGATTTTGCAGAAACGGAGGCAGATACAAGACAGATAAACCTCACACGGTTCAACATAAGATTAAGCGAAAAACGCAACTTCTTCCTTGACGGGGCCAGTTTATTTAACTTTGGACTTGAGGGTGGCCGCCAGACGGAAGCTCCTTCCGGAAAATTAAGTCCTTTCTTCTCAAGAAGGATGGGACTTGATGAGGAAGGATCGTCCATTCCGATTATATATGGGGTTAAAATGACAAGCAGGCTTAACAACTGGAATATCGGGATTTTGCATATCAGTGAAAACCGTGAATTCGGACATACTTATCCTGCAGTTGCCAGGATATCCCGTAATATAGGCCAGCAATCATCAGTCGGTTTTATTACTACCTATGGAAATGCATTGGGGGAATCGCAGAATTTCGTTACAGGCCTGGATTTGAACCTTGCCACATCCGGATTTTTGGGGAACAAGACATTGACTTTTGTTCTTCACGGCATTAAATCTTATACAGAGGACATTCATGGTAAAGATGTGGCCTGGGGGGCCATCCTGACGTATCCAAATGATCTTGTCAATTTCCGGATCGGGTATCAGCAGATTGGTGAAGATTTTTACGCAGGTCTGGGATTTGTGCCACGGACCAATATCAGGGAATACTGGGGCTCATTAACGCTGGGTCCGAGGATCGATATACTGGGTATCAGACAATATAGTTTTGGAGGCAGTTTTGACTATGTCACGGATTTTGAAAACATAATGCAAAGCCAGTCATTTACAATCACACCTGCCGGGTTGCGTTTTCATTCAGGTGAAAGGTTCACATACAGACTGGTCTATAATTATGAATATCTGGACAGAGATTTCAACATCTATGCTGATTACATCATTCCTGCCGATGAGTACAAATGGTGGGAACATGATTTGACCCTGTCAACATCAGGAAGCCGGGATCTGTATGGAAGTGTTTCATATACCACAGGAAAATTTTATACGGGCAGCAAGAATTCCCTGAATCTTTCAATAAACTGGAAAATATTTGTCCGCCTTTTTATTGGCGGTTCTTTCAGCAAGGATAAAGTAAATCTTCCGGAGGGTGATTTTTCGGCTGATATTCTCCAGTTTAACCTGAACATCCTTTTCAGTCCGAATATTACGCTTTACAATTATCTGCAATACGACAGCAAATCGAAAACCGCCGGTCTGCAAACCCGTTTCAGATGGGTGCTTAAACCGGGGAATGAAATATTATTGGTTTGGAATTCAGGCTATTCAATTCCGGACGAACGTTTGGCAATGGATGAAGATGCATTGCGGTTCAAATTGAAATACAATTTCCGTTTTTAATAAGGGCCAGGATTCCTGATCCTTACGGTGACTCTTTCGCCGGACAATATAAGTTCATTTCGGTATCTTTCCTTCCCCTGTGTTGTCAGACCTGAAAGTATCAGATCCATAGTAAAGCGGATTATAGGAATTATAAATGGCCCTTTTAATTAATTGCTGCCATGAGATTCTGCAAATTTTACAATAATTTACAGTTTCATCATTCAAAAAAGGTCATATCAGTGATAAAAGAAAATAAAAAAACCGCTTAGAATTTATTGATTATAAGCGGTTTTTGAAGGCCTTGACGCG
>JAFGRC010000040.1 GCA_016935355.1 Bacteroidales bacterium | reverse complement strand
TATATTTTAAAAGCGAAGCGCATTAAAATATTAGCTTTTCTTTGTCGTCAGAATAATTCACACTTGTTAATCCTGTGTTGGTGAATTATTCGGGTTAATATACTTAACACAATATTTCTGACCATTTTAACAGGAATGAAAACCTGCGTGATGCATGATACGGTTACCGGGTCGATTTAAAAAGCATTTCCGCTAACGAAAACTCTTTGCAAAATGCAACTGAAATTACCAGGCGTTTGTATATATCATCATATAACACACCTGAAGCACAATTAAAATGCTTTCCCGAAATCTGATCATTACATGTCAAAAAACCGGTACAGTTTCTCAGTTGGATCCGGACAAAGGATTCTGAACACGCCCGATAAATATGATCGCTCCGGTATCCTTTTCCCGTATGGCAAAAAGAAACGGGCGGTCAGCTTTGAACAAGGTATAATCAGGTTCCGGACCAACAGAAGTGAGTGAGATCTCCACTGCGGTTACAGCAGCTGCCTCTGTGCCTTCTTCATTCACCTCAACGAATGATTTGTGGATAACTTTTGAAATGAACAGATCTTCCAGAGCATTGATCTTTGAAAAATCGGCCTGATCGGTAAATGCCACCTCCATTCCCATTGCCGCAAGTTCATCATTCAGCAGGTTTTTATATTCGAATTTGAATTTCGGCAGTTTAACCAGTACCTTTTGTTCTGTCATCATATTCAGCCAGTTGTCCCAGTTTTCAGGGGTGAGCGATGCCACAACTTCATCCGTTGTATGGTTTGCATGTGGCAACATGACGATCATGTTATAATTACCCTGTCCGTAGGGCAGTTCAATCATGGAGAACAGCTCATTTGACAGGTACTGCAAGGTTGCTTCCTGTTCCATGAAAGGTACATCAATCAAGGTCCCGCCGTTCAAATAAAATATGTCATCATCTGTATTTTCTTCATCAAATTCATAGAACCAGATACCTTTGAAATAAATGGCATTGATCAGGTACATGACCGCATCCCCGGGGATCTCCCGAATGATCTCTGTTATTTTATCATGTGTTTTATCTGCCACCCAGTTGTTGATAACATCGGGCGCGGAAGGCATGGCAAAATTGAGTGCACTGACTTCAGCATCATAATATTCCTGGTTCACGGTGACAAATTCAGGCAAAACACTAAATTCCTGCCGGTACCAGATCGAATTTGCAATCTCAAGCAAAACCTTCGGGTCGACTGATACAAGTGCAGCTATCAGACTCTTATAGCTGGTGTTGATCTCATCAACAGTGAAACCGCTTTTCTTCAAAGTACTTTCCATTGCCGTTTTGGTTTCACCGTCAGCACCATTATAAGTCATTGCCAGTGCCAGAGCAACACTGGTGGGAGAAATAAAAATGTTTTCCGCATCTGCATCGCCTGCAATGACTTTCTGAAAGAGTTCCAGTCCGAAAGCATTATCTGCGGCAATGATTTCGCCTGTAGTCTTGGTGATGTTGATTTTTTTCCCGGGCTGTAAAGGATCATCAGCTTTCTCACAGGAAAAACATGTGACCATCATTACAATTATCATACTTATTATTGTTCTCATAACAAATGATTTTTTGATTTGATCTTCATTTCATAAGATGGAACAGAAAAAAAAAGGTTGCGTGGGAACTGGAAATTTAACCGCATTTTTTATGCCAATTCAAGAACCTGTGGAATAAAAAATGTAAAATCAATTTATTTTACGCACGCAACCTTTTATTCGATCAGGCATCTATGAATTGACGTCCCGGAAATGGGTTTGTTCTTATTAAAACCTTAATTTTAGACCGGAAAAAGACCACAATTGTCAGAAGGGTTAAATAAGATCGTGCGTGGCTGTCAGCAGGGACATTCCGGGGCGCAGCGCGAACTGTATGACTATTTTAAGTCCAGGATGTTCGGTATTTGTTTGCGCTATACGGGTAATTACGATGATGCACAGGATGTGCTTCAGGAAGGTTTTCTGAAAGTGTTCGGAAAAATACATCAGTTTGAATTCAAGGGATCATTTGAAGGATGGATCAGGAAGATCATGGTAAACACAGCGCTCGAAAAATACAGATCACATTACAGGATGGCACACATTGAGGACAATATCCCGGATGAGCCCTATGAACAGCAATCCGGGATACCCATCGATATCGGCCAGCATGAACTGCTGCGTTACATCCAGGAACTGCCTCCGAAATACAGGTCCGTGTTCAACCTGTATGCAATTGAGGGCTTTTCCCATAAAGAGATCAGCGAGATGCTGAAAATATCCGAAGGTACATCCAAATCAAACCTTTCAAGGGCAAGAGCCATTCTCAGGAAGAAAGTAAACCGATACAATGTTAAATCCGTTCATTTTTTATAACAGATGATTGACAAGCCTGAAAATATTGACCGGTATTTCAGAAGTTCTCTCGAAAATTTTGAGGCGGATCCTGATGTGTCTGTCTGGGAAAATATTTCCGGAGTACTTCCCCGACAGAAGAAAAGAAGGTCCATTCTGCTTTTCACCCGCATTGCAGCCGGTATCGCATTGCTTTCAGCGCTGGGTATTTCCATTTATTATGCTGGTTTTAAGACCGGTGAAACAAAAACGGATGTTGCTGTTCAAACAGGACCGGTCAGATCATCTGATGATGAAGCCGGCATTACATCTGAAGCTCAACCCGGTGTCATAACTGTAACTGAACCGGTTGGCACAGCTGATACTGAACCCCGCAGTACATCATCATCCTCACAGGTTACAACTGTTAAAACGGCTATACCTGAAACACAAACCGGCCCCGAAAAACCGGTCCCCACAGACAGATTTCGGGAAGCGGAAATACCCGTTACATCCGTTTCGGAACCGGAGGACAACCGGTCCGGAATCTCTGCAGAAGCCGCCGGGTTCATTCAGGCTACCCCTGCAACGGAGATTCAGGAAAGATCCTCTATGCCTGTACAATTGCCAATGATTGCAGGTGTTGATGTTGATCCCATACCCGTGTCAGACCAGGCTGGACACCTGGCATTCGTCAATGCTGAAAGAGCTGCTGATTTTGTTTACGCAAACCCGTCTGCAAATAAATTTGACCAGCATTCAGAAGGTGATGCTTCCGGAAAAAGTCTCTGGAATCTCAGCGGTGAATTTGCACCGGTATACTCCTACCGTCAGATATTTTCTGATTACCTGGATCAGAAGCAGCTTGACAGAATGAATGAGGCTGAAAGCGGTCTGTTGTCCTATGCAGGAGGGATCAATGTTTCCTATTCAGTAACAGAAAGAATATCCGTACAATCCGGAATTCACTATTCCAGATATGGCCAGGAAAAGGAACATGTATCCGTTTACAGATCCGATGATGAATTGTATTCCCCTACACCTGATCTGAGCCAAGCCGGTTTTATCGGCATCCTGAACTCAACCGGTACCATTTCATTAACCTCCGGATCGGCAGAGGCGGATGCAATGAATTTTTTGGCCGTGGACGCTGCATCTTCAAATTCTTCTGAAAACAACCTCACCGCAATCCAGTATTTCAATTTTCTGGAGCTTCCTGTAATATTAAGATACAAGCTGATCGACCGCAAACTTGATTTCAGGATCATGGGCGGTATGGTCACCAATCTTATGGTAGGCAACCGGGTATACCTGAAGCAGGAGGGAAGCATGGATCGAATCGGCAAAACCGGAGATGTGCGCCAGATAAATTATGCCGGGATACTCGGAATTGGATTTGAATATCCGCTATTCAGTCTTTTTACATGGACACTGGAACCCCGGTTCAGATATTACCTGAATCCGATCGACAAAACTCCGCAAATCAACGTGCATCCCTATTCATTCGGAATATTTACCGGCCTTAGCTATACTTTTTAAGAAATTGATTTTTGTTGAAAGACAACCGGATCATTTTACTCCCGATTCCCTTCAAAGTCCTTCATGGTAAGAAAAGAATATTGATAATTCATGGGGATGATGGTATTGACCCGGGGAACAATGTTATGAAGATCCCTGGTAATATTGTTAATTAAAAACCTGCGCAGCATAAAAAATCAGCTTTCTTTCATTAACTTTGCGGTTTTCAATATCGTATACATTCATATATGCAGTAATTGATACTCAGGATATGGTGAAAAGAAAGCGGTTTACATTCTGGTTTGCCCCTGTTCTCTATATTACAGGTGTAATTATGATTTTAAGCGTGATATTCTCGATACAAAGTTTTACCGAACATGGAGACGAAGACTCCGCTACAATGGAACGAACACCTCCTCTCAACCAGAGCTTTTCTATACCCGACCGGCTTGATTTTGCAGGAGAAGGTGTGCCCCTGCAGAATTACGATGTCAGGGAAAGCCTGGACCGTGAATTGCTCGTAAACGGATATTTTCATTCAAGGACCATTTACCTGTTAAAGAAATCAAAGCGTTATTTTGCTGTAATCGAACCGGTTTTAAGAAAATATCACATCCCGGATGATTTCAAGTACCTGGCCATGGCTGAGAGTGACCTTGAAAATGTGGTATCTCCTGCCCGTGCAGTGGGTGTCTGGCAGCTCCTTGAAGGCACTGCCAGGGAATACGAACTGGAGGTTAATTCATATGTGGATGAGCGGTATGATCTTGAAAAATCCACAGAAGCTGCCTGCAAATACATTCTCGATTCCTATGAGAAATATGGCAGCTGGACCCTGGCGGCCGCTTCGTATAATATGGGACGGAACAATCTCGACAGCCAGATCGAGCGACAGAAGACCGGCAATTATTATGACCTGCTGCTGAATGATGAAACTGCACGTTACATATACAGGGTGCTTGCGCAAAAGCTTGTTACGGAAAATCCTGAAGCATTTGGCTTTATTATTGAAGATGAAGAATACTACCCGGTTATTAAGACCTACACGGTTACGGTTGACAACGCTGTCGATAATCTGGCGGATTTCGCAGTCCGTTACTCCATCAATTATAAGATCCTGAAACAGATGAATCCATGGCTCAGGCAAAATGCGCTGCCGAATAACAGCCGTAAGACCTATTCCATTGAAATTCCCGAATCCGGTCAGCGATCATTTACACGGCAATAGGTGTTTAAATCTTTTTAAATGCCCACTTTGAAAGTACTACCATCAGATATTCATATTGAAAAAGAGGATATCCGGGTATTGGGTGCCAGGGTGCACAACCTTAAAAACATTGACCTGACCATCCCCCGCAACAGGCTTGTCGTGATTACCGGACTCAGCGGAAGCGGCAAGTCATCGCTTGCATTTGACACCATTTATGCGGAAGGGCAGCGAAGGTATATGGAAACCCTGTCGGCCTACGCAAGGCAGTTTCTGGGCAATATGGAAAGGCCCGACGTGGATCAGATAACCGGACTGAGTCCGGTTATCGCAATTGAACAAAAGACAACCGGCAAAAATCCCCGGTCGACTGTAGGCACCATAACTGAAATCTATGATTTTCTCAGGTTGCTGTATGCAAGGACAGGAATAGCATACTCCTACAATACAGGGGAAAAGATGGTGAAATACACAGATGACCAGATCATTGATCTGATCATCCAAAACTACGCCAACCGCAAGATCTATGTACTTGCCCCGCTGGTAAAGGGACGTAAAGGCCATTACAAAGAACTCTTTGAACAGGTCAGGAGAAAGGGATTTTTAAACGTACGTGTGGACGGAGAACTGACGGAGGTCAGGCCCGGAATGAAAGTGGACCGTTACAAAACCCACTTTATTGAGATCGTGGTCGATAAACTTGAAGCTGCTGAAAAGGATAAAATCCGGCTCAGAGAATCTGTAAAGCTTGCCATGCAGCAAGGTAAAGGGATCCTGATGATCCTGGACGGAGAGAAAGCACAAAGCCGTTATTTCAGTCGTCAGCTGATGTGTCCGACCACCGGTATATCATACAATGAACCGGCGCCCCATACCTTTTCCTTCAACTCACCACAGGGGGCCTGCCCAAGGTGTAACGGACTCGGCACCGTCAATCAGATCGACACCGGCAAGATCATTCCCGATACGTCCCTGAGCATCAGGCGCGGTGCGATCGAACCGCTCGGTCCTTACAAAAATTCCCTGATTTTCTGGCAGCTGGAAGCCATCGCCAGCAAATACAAATTCAACCTGAACACCCCGGTTAAAGACATTCCGGAAGATGGACTGAATGTAGTGCTGTACGGTTCGGAGGAAACCTTCAAGCTGGAAAACACACCCCTGGGTTATTCCACAAATTACTTCCTGAGTTTTGAAGGGATCGTCAATTATATTTCCGGCCGCATCAGCCACAACGACAGGGAAGGTGACAAGGCATCCGACCAGTATGTTCAAAAGGTCATTTGTCCCGATTGCAACGGAACCCGGCTTAAAAAAGAGTCCCTGCACTTTCGGGTGCACGACAAAAACATTGCTGAACTGGCAGATATGGATATTGCAGATCTGCATACCTGGCTTTCTGATGTGGAAGGATTCCTCTCTGAAAGACAAAGAAAAATCTCAAACGAGATCCTGAAAGAGCTGAAAAGCCGGATCCGGTTTTTGCTGGATGTAGGTCTGGGTTACCTTTCCTTAAACCGCAATGCAGGAAGCCTTTCCGGCGGTGAAAGTCAACGCATACGGCTTGCCACGCAAATTGGTTCACAACTGGTAAATGTGCTGTATATTCTCGACGAACCCAGTATCGGCCTGCACCAGCGCGACAACCACCGTCTTATTGAATCCCTGAAAGAGCTCAGGGATTCAGGCAATTCGGTGATCGTCGTGGAACACGACCGGCAGATGATCATGAGTGCTGATTTTCTGATCGACCTGGGACCATTTGCAGGCCGGCACGGAGGTGAAGTATGCAGCACCGGAAGACCTGTGGATGTTATGAAAGGATCTTCACTAACCGCCCTGTACCTGAATCACAAAAAGAATATCCCGGTCCCCGCCAAACGCCGTCCCGGAAACGGCAAGGAGCTTATATTACGCGGGGCTTCGGGGCATAACCTCAGAAACATTGACGTTGTATTTCCACTGGGCAAGCTGATCTGCATAACCGGGATATCGGGAAGCGGCAAGTCTTCGCTGATCTACGATACACTATATCCCGTCCTCAGCAGGCATTTTTACCGGTCATCCGCACAGCCACTACCATATAGGAGTATTGAGGGACTCGAACATGTCGATAAGGTTATCGAAGTGGACCAGGCACCGATAGGAAAGACGCCCCGGTCAAATCCTGCAACATATACCGGTGTGTTTGGTGACATCCGCAAGCTTTTTGAGCTGACAAATGAAGCAAAGATCAGAGGGTACAAGGCCGGCAGGTTTTCATTCAATGTAAGGGGAGGCCGGTGCGAAACCTGTCAGGGAGCGGGTATCCAGACCATAGAAATGAATTTTCTGCCCGATGTATATGTGCATTGTAATGAATGTAACGGCAGACGATACAACCGTGAGACCCTGGAAGTCAGGTTTAAAGGGAAAAACATCAGTGATGTCCTGGATATGACCATCAATCAGGCCGTGGAGTTTTTCGCGAACATACCGGTCATTCAGCATAAACTTGAAACGCTCAGAAAAGTAGGGCTTGGTTACATCACACTGGGTCAGCCCTCAACGACACTTTCGGGAGGGGAAGCGCAGCGTGTCAAGCTGGCAGCCGAGTTGTATAAAAGGGATACGGGCAGAACCATTTACATACTGGATGAACCTACAACCGGACTGCATTTCGAAGATGTGAGGGTTCTGATGGAAGTCCTGAACTGGATTGTTGATAAAGGGAACACAGTTGTGATCATTGAACACAACATGGATGTCATAAAGCTTGCGGATCACATTATCGATATGGGACCTGAAGGCGGCAGCAGGGGAGGTGAAATCATATGCAGCGGAAGTCCGGAAGTAATCACTGCTGACAAATACAGTCATACGGCAAGGTATTTGGAAAAAGAATTGGGTTTTAATTTGTAATTTTATCATCCGATATCATAACTCCGAAATGGTTTCAACCGTATAGTGTAAAATGTAAAGTTATATATATGAACAACAGCGAAGACAAGATCATTGACGCTTTTAAAAAGAGAGACTGGCAGGAAATCCAGACATCCGACAGCTGGAGGATCTTTAAGATCATGTCGGAGTTTGTGGAAGGATTTGAGAAACTGGCGCGTATTGGTCCCTGCGTTTCCATTTTTGGTTCGGCACGTACGGAACCGGGTACCAAATTTTACAAGCTTGCAGAGGAAATAGCCTTTAAACTCACAAACTTTGGCTACGGCATCATAACCGGCGGCGGTCCGGGTATTATGGAAGCGGCAAATCTCGGAGCCAAAAGGGGTAAAGGACGCTCTGTGGGTATTAACATTGATCTGCCCTTTGAACAGGAGCCCAATTTATTCATTGATCCCGATAAACTGATCACATTTGATCATTTTTTTGTCCGTAAGGTCATGTTCATGAAATATGCACAGGGATTTATCATACTTCCCGGTGGTTTTGGCACGTTTGATGAGCTTTTTGAAGCGCTTACGCTGATACAGACGGAAAAGATCGGACGTTTCCCCATTGTGCTGGTGGGTAAGAAATACTGGGAAGGACTGGTTAAATGGGTGGAGGAGGTAATGCTGGATGAAAAAAACATCAGTTCGGATGATATGGAACTTTTTGTCGTTGTTGATGCAGCCGATGAAGCTGTGAAGCATATCAATGAGTTCTACAGCAAATATCTGCTGAGTCCGAATTTCTGATCAGGTTGTTTATTAACATGTTTGTTTAATAAAATTGTTGACCATAAACGAAGAAATCAGTACTTTTAAATTCATAAACTTCCGGAACCATGATCAAATCAATTGTTCCAATTCTGAACATACTGGTGATACTTGTGCTGCAGATATTGCCAGGCAACATTTCGGTACAGATGGATGTACCGTCAGAAGTGAAGGCGGGTTCGGAATTTGAAATCACCCTGACCCTGAAAAAAGGAAATCTTGAAAGCTTTTCACGTTTCCAGCAGGAAATCCCTGCCGGACTGCTGGCATCATCAGACAATTCAGCCAATGCGGATTTCACGTTCAGCGACAGCAGGGTGAGACTCATCTGGCTGCGGTTACCGGAAAGTGATGAATTTACGGCCACCTACCGGATAAAGGTTGACGAACGGCTTAAAGGAACATTCAATTTGTCCGGTCAGTTTTCCTATATTGAAAAGAATGAAAGAAAATCAGTCGATCTGGAGTCTGTTGCCATAACCATAGTACCTTCCGAAACCATTGATCCTTCACTGATCGTTGATATCAATGATTTTGGAGAAACGGTCATACCCTATATCAGGCCGTTTTCTGAAGAATCGGCCAATATTGCGTGCGTCCGGCAGAAACCTTATCCGGCCGGTGATGGTACATACATCGTGAATGTGCTCGTGAACAAAAATGACAGGCAGCAATTCGCAAAAATTGAAGAGATTATTCCTGACGGTTATACTGCGTCATCAATTGATCCAAAGGAAGCAATCTTTACTTTCAAGGACCAGATGGCAAAATTCCTGTGGATGAACATGCCCCTTGATGCGTATTTTACCGTAAGCTACCGGCTGATTCCGAGAAATCAGGCTGTGCTGCCTCCGCCGGAAATAGATGGCTCGTTTTCATTTCTGGTGGACGAAAAGACCATCATGATTGATATTGTGGAAAAAGATGTTGACTTCATGGCAATGGACCGTGATGAAATCTATGACCTGATCACGCAGGCGCTGAGCAAACCTGTTCCGGAAACAACCGCTCCGCTGACAGCAGAAACAACAATACCTGCAGTGATGGAAACCACAACACCGGCGGACAAGCAAAAACCGGAAGTCAGTGATCAAACCCCGCTTGCCATGGAATCAGATGAAGTCGCAGAAGAGCTTCCCGGGATTGTATCAGAGACAACTGCCCGGCCGGATCCCGGAATAACCGCTGAACCTGAAACAACCACAAGCATATCTTACTTCCTGGAACCGGAACAGGGTGTTTATTACCGCATCCAGGTTGCTGCGGGCCATAAGCCCGTGAACATCAGCAGGTATTTCCGCAATATGAAACTTGACATGGAGGTCAGGATGGAAGAACATGAAGGGTGGCAGAAATATTCCGTGGGCTCTTTTGATGCATACAGGGAGGCAAGGGATTACAGGG
Organism: Bacteroidales bacterium; assembly: GCA_016935355.1. Classification (GTDB taxonomy): domain Bacteria; phylum Bacteroidota; class Bacteroidia; order Bacteroidales; family UBA10428; genus UBA5072. Next base: position 4,301 of record JAFGRC010000040.1, on the reverse strand, counting down.
TTCACATATGGAACACCACACTGGTCAAGGATGCTTTTGTGACGGCATACAACAGCGGAAGCCGGATAACCGTGCAGGAAGCATTGATGATAACAGAACAAAAATGGTATCAATAATCCATATCTGTGTTGCAAATAAATTGCACATGAAGTCCTTTTTGGTGGTTTTGCTGCTTCTTCTGCTCACTGCGGCATTGCATGCCCAGGAAGATGAATTTGAGCGCCTGCTGAACGAGGAAGTGGAAAATATCAATCCGGTGTACAAGCCGGTTGTCGGTTTTGGTGTGGGCGTAATGAATTATTTTGGTGATGTGAAGAATAATTATTACTCCCCCACCATCGGAACACTGGGGTATAAAATAAATCTGTCGACTTATATTGACAACAAACATGTTTTGAAAGCCGATTTCTATTTCATGGGAGGTAAAATCAACGGCAATGAAAGATCTTACACGAATCCTCCGGATAATTTCAATTTTCAGACCTCCATTTACAATTTTGGATTTGATATCAACTATGATTTTGACCATTTATACAGGAAAAAAGACCGCAGGATACACCCTTTCATATCCATAGGTTTCTCGACCATGCTTTTCAATTCAAAAACCGACAGCATAGGCAGTTATTTCGATCCTGCTCTTGAATCTGATATAAGTTCAAGATATTATTACTGGACCGACGGCACCATCAGGAATATGCCGCAAACAGCGGCCAATGTGAACATCAGCCGGATTATGAAACGTGATTTCACTTATGAAACACCGCTCAGGGAACATGACTGGGGGCTTGGCCAGTATCCCGAATATGCATTTGTAATACCCTTTGATTTCGGCATTGACATGATGTTGTCCGACCGGCTAATGATTAGGCTTGGCAACTCATTCTGCTATACTTTTTCAGATGTTGTCGATCATGTTTCCTCCAAAAACACTTCAGGAAAGATTGGCAAAAAGGGCAATGATATGTTCAACTTCACATATGTCTCCTTTCACCTTGACCTCTTCTCTTCAGCCAAGACATTGCGCATTGAAAGGCTCTTCAGGGAAATGGAATTTGATCCCATGCTCTTCGGGGACGAAGACAATGACGGATGGATGGACGGCTGGGACGACTGTCCGGGAACACCACTGGGCGTGGTGACCGATTCATCCGGTTGCCCGGTCGATTCGGACAATGACGGGATCTACGATTACCTCGATCAGGAACCTTTTAGTACGCCCGGTGCATATGTAGATGATGAAGGAGTTGAAATGACCGAGGATGATGTTATTGCTTTGCTTGATAAATCGCTGGCTGTCGGACGGAATGAAATTGACCGTTACATCCGCAGACCTGAATTTTATACCCGTCAGAACAACGGCAACATACAGATCCCGGAAAAATTCAAATCCATCGATACCGATCAGGATAACTACATTTCCTTTGATGAAATGCTTCGTGAAATTGACCGGTATTTTGATTTTGAATCAACACTGACTGCAAATGACATTTACGAACTGAACAGCTTCTTCTTCTCACAGTAAAGCACGGCGCCCCCCCCGACGGGGTTTCTTTTAATGCTTCATGAGCCTTTCCAGTTGTCTTTGGGTATCCTTCCTTTTCAGGTCTTCGCGTTTATCGAATTCTTTTTTACCGCGTGCCAGTGCAATCTCCAGTTTGGCATAACCGGTTTCTGCAATAAAGATACGCAGTACAATGATGGTCAGTCCCTTTTCCCTGACGCTTTTTTCAAGTTTCTTAAGTTCCCTCCTGGTAAGCAACAGCTTGCGTTCACGATCAGGATTATGGTTGAAAATATTTCCGAACTTATATTCGGCAATGCGCATGCCTTTCGCATACAGCTCACCATCCTTAAAAAAACAGTAAGAATCAACAAGACTGACCTTCCCCGAACGGATTGATTTGATCTCCGTACCGGTCAGTTGTATACCTGCAACGAATTTTTCCAGAATTTCATAATCGTGCCAGGCTTTCTTGTTTCTGATATTGATTTCCGACATCACATCAAAGTTCAACCTTATTTACCAAAGTTAACCGTATTTGCAAAGTAAGCTGATTTTTACCGATTTTCCATAAATTTACAGTTTTCAGTCACCATGAACGCTGAAAGATACAATCTCGTTGCAGTAACAGGACCTACAGCCAGCGGTAAAACAACTTTTGCAGCAAATCTGGCCGGTATGCTGGATGGTGAGATCATCAGTGCCGACTCCAGACAGGTATACCGGAATATGGATATCGGTACCGGTAAGGATTATCAGGACTACATGGTGAAAGACAGGGTGATACCCTGTCACCTGATTGATATCGCCGAACCCGGAGACAGGTATAATCTTTATAAATATCAACGCGACTTCATCAGTACATGGAAGGACATCCGCTCGCGTGAAAAAGTCCCGGTCCTTTGCGGAGGCTCTGGCCTGTATATCGCTGCAGTCACCCGAAACTATTTACTGTTCCATGTACCCCTCAATGCTGCCCTGCGCAAAGAACTGGAGCAGAGACCGCTGCATGAACTGGCTGACATGCTGCGTTCCATGAAGAAACTGCATAATAAAACAGATGTTGACACAATAGAACACGCGGTCAGGGCTTTGGAAATAGAAATCTTTTACAGGAAAAACCCTGAAATTGTTCGGGAAATGCCTGTCCTGAACACGTTGTTTCTGGGCATCCGGTATGAAAGGACGGAAGAACGCAGGAGAATAACTGAAAGACTTCAAAGTCGGTTAAAACAGGGACTGGTTGATGAGGTAAAAAGACTTCTGAATGGCGGACTGGCTCCGGAAGAACTGATTTATTACGGTCTTGAATACAGGTATATCACACTGTACATAACCGGTAAACTGACTTACGATGATATGGTGGGCAGACTCAACACTGCCATTCACCAGTTAGCCAAGCGACAAATGACATGGTTCAGAAAAATGGAACGGGAAGGTACAGTCATTCATTGGATTGACGGAGCATTACCGATGGAGGAAAAACTTCAGATTGCCATGCAGCTCTATTCTTAAAGAGTATTTTGGCTTATGAGTCAATGGGTGTTAAGCTGCTGAATCACATCAATGCCCATTTATGTGAAAAACTCAGGTACATCAGATAAATAAAATACAGGACGTTGATCAGGGTAAACAGGATGTTGTATTCAATCCGGACCTTCTTTATTTTCCTGCGGATCATGATGCCAACATTGGGTATAATGGTCGATGTCAGGAAAAAAATAAAATGGATGTTGAAAAGTGTGTCATAAGGCTGCTCTTCTTCTGCAATTATTTTCTCCCCGAAAAGCAAAAGGTATGTGAACACAAGAAATGAAAAAAGATAAAGTAAATAACTGATTTTCAGAGTAATCGTTGATTTAATGCGTCGCTTGTGATACCTGAAGGGGCGTAAAATAAGAATGGTAACAACAAAGAGAATGACATATCCGATTAAAAAAAAGGTCTGGAAAACACCCTGAAAGAAATTGCCCATTGTGTCAGATATTTGAGATGGTCCCGGTTTGCTTTGACAAATTTGGGAATAAATCTTTGAATACCCGATGCAAATTATTAACATAAATGCCTTTCAAGCAGTGCCACATTCTCCACATGAGCCGTATGGGGAAACATATCCACCGGCTGTGATCTGACAACATCATACAGAGGTGAGAGGATCTGAATATCCCGTGCCTGGGTGGCCGGATTGCAGCTGATATAAACGATCCTCCGGGGTGATATGTTCATGAGGGATTGTACAACATCTTTATGCATGCCTGTTCGCGGCGGGTCCGTCACAATAACATCGGGCCGGCCATGATTCAATATAAATGTTTCATTTAAAAGGTCCTTAATATCACCAGCTATAAATTCAATATTTTTCCGATGATTTATTTCAGCATTCCGCCCGGCATCTGCAATTGCTTCGTCAATACAGTCGATACCCACTACTTTTTCACAATATTTCGCCAGAAAGAGCGCTATTGTTCCGGTACCCGTATACAGATCATAAACCGTTTCCGTCCCGGTAAGTCCTGCATATTCGCGCGCAATCCGGTACAACTGATATGCCTGTTGGGTATTCGTCTGTGAAAAAGACTTTGGTGAAATGCGGAAGCGAAGACCTTCCATCACTTCCTCCAGACATTCTTTACCCTTAAATAAAACAAGTTCAAGATCACCAATGGTATCATTTGCTTTGTTGTTAATCACATAATACAATGAAGTAATTTCGGGGAATTGGGATGCCAGCGCTGACAAAAGATTTTCAACAGATTCGGGATCATCCCTGTAAAAAGAGATGATAACCATAAATTCACCC
>JAFGRC010000039.1 GCA_016935355.1 Bacteroidales bacterium | reverse complement strand
TCAATTGCACATGCCTATATGTTGAGCGGGATCGGACTTCTTTCGGAACAGGAAAACAAGAATATCCGTAATGAACTGATCCGGCTTTACCATAAAGCAAAAAGGGGAGAATTTCAAATAGAGCAGGGGATTGAGGATGTGCATTCGCAGGTTGAGCTCATTCTGACACAAAGACTGGGAGAGACCGGAAAAAAGATTCATACGGCACGATCGAGAAATGATCAGGTTTTACTGGATCTGAAGTTATTTATACGGGATGAAATAAAAAAAATGGTCATATGCACTACTTCTTTGTTTTCCACCCTGATCAACCAAAGTAATCGTTATAAGGAGTATCTTATGCCCGGATATACCCATCTGCAGGTAGCGATGCCTTCATCTTTCGGCCTTTGGTTTGCTGCTTTTGCGGAAAGTCTGGCAGATGACATGAAAATCATGCTGGCAGCTTTTCAAATCGCCAATCAGAACCCGCTAGGATCTGCAGCGGGGTTCGGCTCGTCCTTTCCGGTGAACCGTCGGTTAACGACAGAATTACTGGGTTTCGAGGACCTGAATTATAATGTTATGTATGCACAGATGAGCAGGGGGAAAACCGAGCGCATCGTGGCTTTTGCAATTGCATCCCTGGCATGTACGGTGTCTAAAATTGCCAATGATGTGTGTTTGTTTACCAGCCAGAATTTCGGATTTCTGGAACTGCCGGATGAAATCACTACAGGATCCAGCATCATGCCCCATAAAAAGAATCCGGATGTTTTTGAAATTTTACGTGCCCGGTGCAATAAGTTGCAGGCGCTTCCTAATGAAATTGAACACATTACCGGAAATTTACCATCAGGATATTTCAGGGATTACCAGGTTATCAAGGAATCTTTTTTACCGGCTTTTTCCCTGATGAAAACATGCCTTGAAATTGCAGATCACATGATCGCAAAATTACTACCCGTTATGGATATAATGAAAAAGGACCTATACAGGTACGCGTTTTCTGTGGAAGAAGTAAATAAACTTGTGTTACAGGGTACCCCTTTTAGAGAGGCATATCAAAAAGTGGCAAAACAAATCATTGAAGGAAATTTCAAACCGGAACATGCAGTTCACCACACGCACGAAGGAAGTATAGGTAATCTGTCAAACGACAAAATAACATCGAAAATGAAAGAAGTTGTTGAGAAATTCAATTTCGACAGGGTTGAATCTGCTTGCAGAAAATTATTAGAACATTAAAATGCCTGGAAGAAAGTATACAATAATCATCAGGATTGAGATCTCCACGCTGATAAACCGGGACGGAAAAATCAATCGCAGAAAGATGGACCGGCTCGCCATGGTGCTTACCAATCTTCATAACAGCGGTAAAAATGTTCTGATCGTATCATCCGGAGCAATTGTACTGGGATCTGACAAACTGAAGCTGCAGCAATTACCGGAAAATCCTGTGGACATGCAGGCTGTCGCAGCAGTTGGCCAGGCGGAACTCATAAGATATTACCAACAGTTCTTTGATGATTATAATCAGATTGTGGCTCAGGTATTGCTTACCAGTGACATCATTTCATATCCTCAACGGGTTGAAAACACAAGAAACACATTCAAAACCTTGCTGAGCATGAACATTATTCCCATTATTAATGAGAATGATGCTGTTTCAACTGCGGATATAGAAATCGATGATAATTATCCTCTGGCCCTGATCGTGGCGACAATTGCCAGAGCCGATTTCATTGTCATTAAAATGGAACTTAACGGTAAATACATGATTGTTCCAAAAAATTACAATAAGGGGATCATTGTGGACGGTGAAATTGAGTTACAGGAGAAAATAGATGCGTTGTGTACCGTAACAATTCCGGACAACCAGAAAGAAAAGCCAGAATTTCCCGGTTCAATCGGGGAAATTGTATTTTAATTGTATCAGATTGATTCATTGAAAATGATGACGAGAGAAGAATTCAAATATAAAAAGAGGATTGTTGTAAAGGTAGGAACTTCATCTCTTTCCTATCCAAACGGCAGGATGAATTTTCACAGCATTGAGAAACTGGCTTATGTATTAAGTGCATTGCGACGCCGGGGAATTAAGATCATCCTTGTGACTTCCGGGGCAATAGGTGTGGGTGCCGGACGGCTTGGTCTTACGGAAAAACCCCAGGATCTATCGAAAAAACAGGCACTGGCAGCAGTGGGTCAGGCGGAACTGATGAAAATATATCAGAAATTTTTCGAGGAATACAACCAGATTGTCGCTCAGGTTTTATTGACCAAGGATGTGGTAAACATACCTTCACGGAACCTGCATGCAAAACGAACACTGAACAAATTGATAGACATGGAAATCATCCCCATCATCAATGAAAATGACACAATTGCCACATATGAAATCGAGTTTGGTGACAATGACAGTCTTTCTGCAATTGTTGCATCGCTGGTCGGGGCAGATCTGCTGGTTATGCTTTCTGATATTGACGGATTGTATTCAGCTGATCCGAGAACAGAAAATACCGGTGAAATCATTCATTCGGTTAAAGAAATTACACCCGAACTTGAACAGTTGGCTACCGGATCAGGATCATCATTCAGCACAGGAGGGATGATTACTAAAATTTCTGCTGCCAAAATTTGTTTACAGGAAGGAATAGATTGCATCATAACCAGCGGATCAGATCCGGCCGTGATTTTTGACATCCTCGAGGGGAAAGAAATCGGCACTCATTTTGAAGCCCGAAAAGAAATTATCATAAACCATGGATAAACTGAAGACAGATCTCATAGAAAAAGCAGGAAATGTTAAACAGGCTTCGCGTGAACTTGCATCGGTCAATAGCGGATTGAAAAATCTGGCTTTGCAGTATATTGCCGAAGAACTTGATAAAAACCGCGAAGAAATCAGGAACGAGAATGAAAAAGACCTTGCTGAAGGTATTCATAAGGGTTTATCAAAAGCGTTTGTTGACAGGCTAACTTTAAATAATAAAAGGATCGATGAGATGATTCGTGTCCTGCAGGATGTAATTAGGTTAAATGATCCGATTGGTGAGATATTCGATATGAACAGCATGCCAAACGGACTTAAAGTCGGCAAAATGAGGGTTCCCATTGGCGTTATCGGGATCATATTTGAGTCACGGCCGAATGTTTGCATTGAAGTGTCGTCTTTGACCATAAAATCGGGTAATGGTGTCATTCTGAGAGGAGGATCCGATGCAATACATTCGAATATCCTGCTGACAGGGCTGATAAAAAAAGGATTGAAAAAGGCCGGATTGCCCGCTTCATGTGTTGAGATCATTGAAAACACTGAAAGGGAGTCTGTTTCGCAGCTGGTTCAGCTCAAAGACTATATTGATATCATCGTACCAAGAGGGGGATTGCAGCTTATAAGATTTGTCGAAGAACATTCAAGGATCCCTGTAATACGGCATGACCTGGGAATCTGCCATACCTATGTGGATGAATTTGCAAATCTGGAGATGGCTGTCCACATATGTTATAATGCAAAAGTTCAAAGACCCGGTGTATGCAACGCAATGGAAACAATGCTTGTACATGGTTCAGTAGCAGAAGCCTTTTTACCCGTCATGAAAGAGGAATTTGACAAATCCGGCGTCAGGCTGAAAGGTTGTGAAAAAACCATACGGATATTACCGGATATCGAAGCTGCAGCTGAAGAAGACTGGAGTACTGAATATCTTGATCTGGTGCTTTCTGTAAAAATTGTTGCAAATCTTGATGAAGCCATAAACCACATTAATGATTACGGTTCGCATCATTCCGACTCGATTGTCACGGAACATTATTCCAACGGAATGAAATTCATTACCAGAGTGGATTCTGCAGCATGTTTTATCAATGCATCGACACGTTTCAACGATGGTAATGAATTCGGACTGGGTGCCGAAATGGGTATCAGCAATCAGAAACTTCATGTACGGGGTCCTATGGGACTGAAGGATCTTACCGCACCAAAATATATTATTTTCGGAAACGGTCAGGTGAGAACATGATCAGATTTTTTCAATATTAACTGCAATACAATAAAACTATGGAGAACGTGAATCAGTTCCTGCAAAGGCTCGAAGAGCTGACCGTGCAGGCTTCACAAATTGACAGGGGACTTTTTGAAACCTTCAATGTGAAACGGGGCCTGAGAAACCAGGATGGGTCAGGTGTACTGGTGGGATTAACAAATATAGGTGATGTGGTGGGGTATGAAAAGGAGAAGGAAAAGGTAAAGCCGGTTGAAGGAAAATTGTATTACCGGGGCATCAGCGTTAATGAGCTTGTTCATGGTTTTCAAAGTGACGGGCGCCATGGTTTTGATGAAACCGTTTATCTGCTGTTAACAGGTAAATTACCTTCCAAAACCGATCTTGAAAGATTTTCGACTTTCATGGCTGAGCAACGTGATCTGCCACATAATTTTGTGAACCTCATTTTATCCTTCAGAGGTAAAAATATTATGAATATGCTGGCAAGATCCGTTCTCGTCATGTATACACAGGATGATGAAGCGGAAAACTACTCGCATATGAATCTGCTTAAACAATCCCTTAACCTCATAGCAAAATTTCCTATTATAGCAGCTTACGTATATTTTGGCTTCCGCCATACCTATCAGCGCAGATCGCTGATATTCAGACACCCCATTCATGCTTTAAGCACGGCTGAGAATTTTTTGTATATGCTTAAAGGAGAGAAATATTCAAAACTCGAAGCTGATACGCTTGATCTTAATCTGGTACTTCATGCGGAACATGGAGGCGGTAATAATTCAACATTTACAACGCGTGTGATCAGTTCAGCCGGCACGGATACCTATTCTGCAATTTCCGCGGGATTGGGTTCTTTAAAGGGGTTTTTACACGGTGGTGCCAATCTTCAGGTCGAAGAGATGATGAAGGACATCAAAAAAAATGTAAACGACTGGAACAACAAAAAAGAAATCCATGATTATCTCATGAAAATATTGAAAGGCGAGGCAGGAGACGGATCAGGCAAAATTTACGGAATTGGACATGCGATTTATACGCTTTCCGACCCCAGAGCGGTATTGCTAAAGGAAAAAGCAAAGGAACTCGCCGGTTATAAAGACAGAATAGATGAGTATAAATTATACGAGCATGTTGAGGAAATGGCTCCGGAAGCCTTCGCTTCTTTTAAAGGAGGGGACTCAAAAGTAATATCTGCCAATGTGGATTTTTATTCGGGTTTTGTATATAAATGTATTGATATTCCAAAAGAGTTGTTTACACCCATTTTTGCAATTGCAAGGATGGCGGGATGGTGTGCACACAGGCTCGAGGAAGTCACTTTTTCTTCCAGAAGAATTATCCGGCCGGCATACAAAAATGTATTTGGCAGGGTTGACTACGAAAAAATTGAAGAGAGAAAATGAAAATATACTTGCTTTTTTATGGGGTCCATATTTAATATTAATTAATATTTATTATTTTTACCCATATTTTAACAGGGATAAGATGAAAAAAACATATATTATTAATGAAATATATATAAACAAGGTTCAACTTTGCTGAGAATGGCAGGTGGTGTTTTGGAAAAGCCATTCTTTTTTCCGGGAATGGCTTTTTTATGGTGCAGACAATAAATAATTTGATATATGAAAGGCATCGGATTACCCCGTAAACTGGGATTGTATGATCCTGCAGAAGAACATGACAGCTGCGGTATTGGTTTTGTCGCACAGATAAAAGGCAACAGATCGCATGATATTATCAGAAAAGGGCTTGATGTACTTGTGAACATGTCTCATCGAGGTGCCGAAAGTTCAGATAACGTTACAGGAGACGGAGCAGGAATCATGGTTCAGATACCGCATAAACTGATTTTATCCAAAGGGGTCAGGGTACCTGATGAGGGCCGGTATGCCACAGGACTAGTATTTCTTCCAAAAGGACAAAAAGAACGGGCACAATGTGAAGAAACCCTTATGAATACTGTTCAGGATGAAGGGCTTGAATTAATTGGTTTCACTGATGTGGAAACCGACAATTCCATATTGGGTGAAATATCCAGAAATGCAGAACCCTTTATCAGACAGGTATTTGTAACATGCCGCTGTGAGCAGGAAGAACTGGAAAGAAAAGCCTATATTTTGCGAAAACAGTCAGAAAACAAAATTCGCAATTCCAATATCATAAACAGAAAGGCATTCTACATTCCGAGTTTGTCCTCAAAAGTTATGATCTATAAAGGAATGTTCACATCTCACCAGTTGGGTCAGTATTATGCCGACCTTCGCAATCCTTTGATGGAAAGTGCTATTGCGCTGGTACATTCACGATTCAGTACAAATACTTTTCCCACATGGGATTTGGCCCAGCCTTTCCGGTTTCTTGCACATAACGGTGAGATCAACACAATCAAAGGGAACCGTATGTGGATGAACGCACGGGAGTCCCTGATGAAAAGCGATCTTTTCGGAGAGGATCTGAAAAAGTTGTTTCCAGTGATCGAACCGGAAAAAAGTGATTCGGCCTCACTTGATAATGTACTGGAATTTCTGGTACTTACAGGAAAATCTCTGCCCCATGCACTCAGCATGTTGATACCTGAATCCTGGAATGATAAAAACCCGATTCCGGACAGCCTTAAAGCATTTTATGAATATCATTCAACTTTTATGGAACCATGGGACGGTCCTGCTTCAATTGTATTCAGCGACGGCAGGTTTATTGGTGGAACGCTTGACAGGAACGGATTAAGACCTTCCAGGTTTGTCATTACAAAAGATGATATCATTGTAATGGGATCCGAAGTGGGGGTACAGGTTTTCCCGCCGGAAAACATCAAGGAAAAAGGCCGCCTGCGTCCCGGAAAGATCCTCCTGGTAGACACCAGATTTGGCATTATTGTTCCGGATGAGGATGTTAAAAAACAGCTTACGGAACGCAATCCATATACAAACTGGCTTAAAGAAAACCGGATTGACCTTGATGATATTGTTGTCAGGCAACGTGTACCTTCCTCTTTGGGAGATCATCATGAAAAATACCTGAAAGCATTCGGGTATTCAAAAGAAGATATCGATGTACTGATTAAGCCCATGACTATAGAAGGCCAGGAACCGATAAGTTCGATGGGCAATGATACACCTTTGGCCGTTATGTCGGATAAACCGCAACGGCTCTTTAATTACTTCAGGCAGCATTTTGCCCAGGTGACAAATCCTCCTATTGACCCCATACGGGAGGGACTTGTAATGACGCTGACCAACTATATCGGGGCGGTTTCACGCAACCTGCTTATTGAATCTTCCCAGCATTGTAAATTGATAAAGTTCCGGTCTCCTATAGTGACAAATACCGATTTGGGAAAAATAAAACATCTGGATCAGAGTGAATTTTCCCATGTCGTTATTCCCATACTTTTTCCGGCTGATTCCGCTGCATCCGGCAGGGCAATGGATAAAGCCCTGAAGGAAATATGCAAAAAGGCCGAAATTGCTGTTGATTTAGGACATAATTTCATCATTTTATCGGACCGGGAAATTGGTCCGGCCATGGCTGCAATTCCTTCACTTTTAGCGGTATCTGCCGTACACCACCATCTGATCACATCAAAGAAAAGGATGCAGGTCGGATTGATCGTGGAATCCGCTGAACCTTGTGAAGTAAATCATTTTGCACTGCTTTTTGCTTATGGTGCCAGTGTGGTGAATCCCTATGCTGCATTTGCCATCATCGAAAAGCTCTGCCTGGATAAAACCATAGGACTGGATTATGTGACAGCGCGTGAGAATTATATCAAAGCCGTTAACAAAGGCTTGTTAAAGGTCATGTCGAAAATGGGAATCTCTGCTTTGCGCAGTTACCATGGATCACAGATTTTTGAAGCGATTGGATTGTCAGAGGGTTTCATATCTGAATATTTTGGCGGAACGGATTCAAGGATCGGAGGCATCGGAATCGATGAATTAGCCGTGGAAGCTTTGATGACACACCGGAAAGCTTTTCATCCTTCAGAACAGGATGAGGAAGGCATTACAACTCAGGGCATTTACCATTACAGGGTAAATGGTGAGGCTCATGCATGGGAACCTGAAACCATCGGATTGTTGCAATGGGCTGCAAAAACAAATGATTATGAAAAATACAGGGAATTCAGTGACCGGGTAAGGCAACATAACCGAAAGCCTCATTTCATAAGAGGTTGCATCGACATCAAAGCTGATAAATCAATTGATATCAGTAAGGTTGAACCTGCAGAATCGATCATGAAACGCTTTGTGACCGGTGCCATGTCATATGGCTCCATCAGTAAGGAAGCTCATGAGGCACTGGCTGTTGCCATGAATGCGATAGGAGGCAGAAGCAATACGGGTGAAGGCGGAGAGGATTCTGAAAGGTTCTCAAAACGGCCGGATGGAACCAGTGCCCGTAGTGCAATTAAACAGGTAGCTTCCGGACGTTTTGGGGTGACGGCAAATTATCTGATTCATGCAGATGAAATCCAGATCAAGATTGCACAAGGTGCAAAACCTGGTGAAGGAGGCCAGCTGCCGGGATATAAAATTGATAAGATCATTGCAAAACTAAGGCATTCAACGCCGGGTATAACACTGATTTCACCTCCTCCGCATCATGACATCTACTCAATTGAAGACCTTGCACAACTGATCTTTGATTTAAAGTGCATCAATCCGGGAGCCAGAATCAACGTCAAACTTGTTTCCGAAAAAGGAGTAGGCACCATAGCCGCAGGAGTTGCCAAGGCAAAGGCCGACAGCATCACGATCAGCGGCTGCGAGGGAGGAACCGGAGCAAGTCCTGCCAGTTCCATTAAATATGCCGGATTACCAATGGAACTGGGTATTTCAGAAGTACAGCAGACTCTGGTGATCAATGATTTAAGAAGCCGGGTAATCCTCCAGACCGACGGACAGTTGAAAACCGGACACGATGTAATTTATGCAGCATTGCTGGGAGCGGAAGAATTCGGATTTGCCACCGCATCATTAATAGTTCTGGGCTGTGTCATGATGCGAAAATGCCATATTAATACCTGTCCTGTTGGTGTTGCCACACAAAATGAAGAACTCAGGAAAAGATTTCTCGGGAAGTCACAATACGTGATCAACTATTTTCATTTTCTGGCGAGAGAGGTAAGGGAAATCATGGCTGAAATGGGATTCCGGAAATTTAAAGACCTTGTCGGACGCACAGATCTGCTCCGGCAGCGAACGGATATCAAACACTGGAAAGCACAAAAGCTTGACCTTTCAAAAATACTGTACAGGCCTTTAGAAGCAGAAAAATATCCAACACACTTTGTTTCCGGTCAGGTGCATAAAATTGAAAATATTCTTGATCATGAACTCCAGCAAAAGTCCATTAAAGCCATTAAAAGTAAAGAAAATGTATGGGTTTCCGCAAAAATTTCAAATACCGACCGTTCTGTGGGGGCCATGTTGTCGGGTGTCGTGACCAAAGTACACGGCGAGGAAGGATTGCCGGAAAGTACCATAACCTGTAAGTTTAACGGTTCAGCCGGACAATCTTTCGGTGCATTTCTGGTAAAGGGACTTCATTTTGAACTTGAGGGTGATGCAAACGATTACCTTGGAAAAGGATTGTCCGGCGGACGTATCGTGGTAGTCCCGCCCAAAGGCACAACATTCAGGCCTGAAGAGAACATCATTGTGGGCAATACTGTTCTTTATGGTGCTACAAGCGGAGAAGCATACATCAGAGGTGTTGCGGGAGAACGTTTTTGTGTCCGGAATAGCGGTGCCTTTGCTGTGATTGAAGGTGTTGGTGATCATTGCTGTGAGTACATGACTGGAGGAAGAGCTGTAATACTGGGAAAAACAGGCCGTAATTTTGCTGCGGGTATGAGTGGTGGTATAGCTTATGTACTGGATCTGACAGGCAATTTTGAATATTTCTGTAATAAAGGCATGGTAGAACTTGGTCAGGTTGGTGACTATGATGATTTAACGGAACTGCAGAAACTTATAAACAACCATTACCTGTATACCAGGAGTGAACTGGCGGAGCGTTTACTGGTGAACTGGGATGAATACCTGCCAAAATTTATTAAAGTAATACCCCTCGAATACAAAAAAGCACTCGAAGAACAGAAGATCAGACAACTGATGGAAAAGATCAGAAAAACCGAGGACGAACCTCATTTTCAATATTGATCCGGAATGAGGCATTGAAGAATTTAATTACAAGGAATAATGGGAAACCCGAACGGATTTATAGAAGTGAAACGTAAGGTTGCCGGTTACAGACCGGTGAATGAACGAAAATATGATTTCAGTGAGGTGGAGCAAACATTAAATGAACAGGACCGGCGTGATCAGGCCGGCCGATGCATGGACTGCGGAGTTCCATTCTGTCAGTGGGGATGTCCGGTGACGAATAATATGCCGGAATGGCAGGATGCCATATACCGGGGTGACTGGAAAAATGCAATAGATCTGTTGCATGTCACGAACAATTTTCCCGAATTTACCGGAAGGATTTGTCCTGCCCCTTGTGAACATGCCTGTACCCTGAACATTCATGAAGAGCCCGTTACCATAAGAGAAAACGAGGCTTTTGCAGCGGAAAAAGGATTTGAATTGGGATATATAAGACCTGTACCACCAGGTCCACGCACGGGAAGAAAAATTGCTGTTGTGGGATCGGGACCGGCCGGACTGGCATGTGCGGATCTTCTGAACAGGTGGGGGCACTATGTGACCGTGTTTGAGAAGGATGATGCGGTGGGAGGTCTCCTGAGATATGGAATACCGGATTTTAAACTGAACAAGGCAATAGTCGACCGAAGAATTTCGATATTGCAGGAGGGAGGTATAAAGTTCAAATTAAACGTCCATGTTGGCCATGATATTACCGGGACCGATCTGCTACAACAATTTGATGCAGTATGCCTTACTATCGGAGCGATGAAACCAAGAAGTCTTGATATTGAAGGGATGGACCTTGATGGGATTCATTATGCCATGGAGTATTTAACGCAACAGAACAGGATCAACCATGGATTGAACATCACCGGGAATGAACATATACTGGCACGGGATAAGGATGTTGTTGTAATCGGGGGTGGTGATACGGGTTCAGATTGTGTGGGAACAGCAATCAGACAAAGTGCGAAAAGTGTAACTCAGCTTGAAATCATGCCAAAGCCACCAGACAAGCGAAATTCTGATAATCCATGGCCATACTGGGCAAATATACTCAGACAGTCAAGTTCACATGAAGAAGGATGTGAAAGACTGTGGAGCGTGTTAACAAAGAAATGCAACGGGGAATTCAAACGGGTTAAACAGCTGGAAGTTGTAAACGTCATCTGGCTGAAAGACAATAAAGGCAGGATGAAAATGGAAGAAATCCCGGACAGCGGCAGGATCATCAAAGCCGACCTGGTTTTGCTGGCAATGGGTTTTAGTCATTGCATTCATGAAGGTATCGTCGGTGAATTCGCTCTTAAATTCGACAATCGTGGAAACATTTTGGTAGATAAGGATTTTATGACCACAAAACCCGGGATTTTTGCAGCCGGTGACGCTGTAACCGGAGCAAGTCTGGTTGTCCGTGCTATTGCACAGGGACGGTATCTTGCCAGTTCGGTTAACGCATTTGTAAGAAACAAATAGGTCTATTCAGGTTAACGAAATAATGCTTTAATTTACATTCATTTTTATCGGGAACAAGAATGCAGACAACTTTGTAAAGAAGTTGTCATAAAAGGGTTCCATAATCATGATAAAATACCGGTTTGTCACAAATCTGGAAGGATTTAATTGAATCCGTCAAAGGATCTGAACAGGATTTTACCACCGGGAAGATCGGACGGGCAATTCTGTTACTCACTGTCCCAATGGTACTGGAAATGGTGATGGAGTCGCTTTTTGCCATTGTAGACATTTATTTTGTTTCTTCACTGGGTGCCGAGGCCATCGCTGCCGTTGGCCTGACAGAAAGCCTGATGGCCATTATTTACTCTGTTGGAATGGGGTTAGGCATGGCGGCAACCGGATTGGTTTCAAGAAGAATAGGAGAAAAAAACAGTACGGACGCTTCATGGTCCGGGGCACAAACCTTAATGCTGGGTTTGATTGTTTCAGTTTTTATAGCTGTTCCGGGATTTACAATGGCAGAGGACATTCTCGGGCTTATGGGTGCAACAGAAAAAACCATTGAACAGGGCAGGAGTTTCACTTCAATTATGCTTGGGGGCAACGCGATGATCATGCTTTTGTTCATTAACAATGCCGTAATCCGAAGTGCCGGTGACGCAGCAGTGGCAATGCGAGTACTTTGGCTGGCAAACGGAATTAATATCATACTGGATCCTTGTCTGATATTTGGATGGGGTCCTTTCCCCGAGCTGGGGCTCATGGGTGCAGCTGTCGCAACCAGTACCGGAAGGGGACTGGGTATTGTTTACCAGTTTTACCACCTGATCAGGGGAAGTAAAAGGATCAGGATGCATTGGAAATATTTCATACCTGATTTGAAGCATTTTAAGAAGATCCTGAAGTTATCTGCAGGAGGTGTCGGACAATTTCTGATCGCGACGGCAAGCTGGATAGGCTTATACCGGATCATGGCGGTTTATGGTGAATATGTGATTGCAGGTTATACGGTGGCGCTGAGACTGATTATATTTACCCTGCTCCCGGCATGGGGAATCAGCAATGCGGCTGCAACACTCGTAGGTCAAAATCTGGGTGCCGGTAAACCTGAAAGGGCAGAAAAGTCGATCTGGATCACTGGTCTTGTAAATACTGTATACCTGGTATTGCTCGGGATCAGTTTTTATGTTTTGCCAGAGCGGTATATAGGGTTTTTCAATGTTGATCAGGTCGTGATGGAGATTGGGACACAGGTCCTGCGCATACTCAGTTTGGGATACCTGTTTTACGGATTTGGCATGGTGGTGCTGCAGTCATTTAATGGTGCCGGCGACACCCTGACACCTACATGGCTTAATCTGATATGCTTCTGGTTCATTGAGCTTCCGATGGCATTCATACTGGCACGTCATTTCGGAATGGCTGAAAAAGGGGTATTCGTTGCAGTTGTCATTGCAGAATCTTTGTTGGCAGTTATGGGACTTTATGTTTTTGTAAGGGGCAAATGGAAACTGAACCAGGTATAAAAATTACCTGACAGTCAAGGTACGATGGCAAAAATTTGTCATGGAATGATGTTTGGATAACTTTGTTTTATATTTGTCCTATTAATACCGATATGCCTTTATTGACCTCTATTATTAACTGGTTGAATCTGAAGCGGATTAATCAACTGGAACTGATCAGGAAACATCCGTTTGAAGCCCAGCAGGAAACATTTGTCAAGCTTATTAAGAAAGCAGGAGATACGGAGTATGGCAAATTATATGATTTTAAATCCATAAAGAACATAGCTGATTTTCAGAACAGGGTGCCGATACGTACCTATGAAGATTTTAAACCTTTGATCGACAGGGTAAGAAAGGGGGAGAACAACATTCTGTGGCCCGGGGAGATCAGGTGGTTTGCAAAATCATCCGGAACCACAAACGAAAAGAGCAAATTCATTCCGGTAACCAAAGAATCTCTTGAAGAGTGCCATTTCAGAGGAGGACGAGATGTACATGCAATTTACTGTCAGAATTATCCGGAGTCAAAGATATACTCAGGAAAAGCACTAACCCTGGGAGGAAGTCATAAAATTGACAATTACAGCAACCAGAGCTATTACGGGGATTTATCCGCAATATTGATTGAAAACCTGCCTTTCTGGACGGAGTTTATCCGCACTCCGAGTCACGATGTTGCACTTCTTGAAAAATTTGAGGAGAAGCTTGAAAGGATTTACCGTGAGACAATTCAGGAAAACGTAACAAGCATTGCCGGTGTACCTTCCTGGAACCTGGTCATGTTAAAATATTTGTTAAAGCAAACCGGAAAACAAAATTTACTGGAGATCTGGCCAAATCTTGAGCTTTTTATTCATGGTGGCGTGAGTTTTCTTCCATATGTTGAACAATTCAGAAACCTTATTCCATCTGAAAAAATGCACTACCTGGAGGCATATAACGCATCTGAAGGATTTTTTGCCATACAGGATGATCCGGCTGCATCTGATATGCTCCTGATGCTGGATTATGGAATATTCTATGAGTTTGTTCCTGTTGAGGAACTGAATCATGAAAGTCCTGGTGCACTGACAGTTGAACATGTGGAGAAGAACAGGAATTACGCAATTGTTATTTCCACCAATTCCGGTTTGTGGCGTTACATGATCGGTGATACCGTAGAGTTTAAATCTCTCATCCCCCACAAGATCGTTATTACAGGAAGAACCAAACATTTTATAAATGTTTTCGGGGAAGAAGTAATTGTTGATAATGCAGATAAAGCACTGAAGATTGCATGTGAAAAAACAGGTGCGCAAATAACCGATTATTCGGCGGCACCTGTATATATGAGCAGTGAAAAACAAGGTGCCCATGAATGGATGATTGAATTTGCCATTCCTCCCGCTGACCTGGACTATTTCACCGCATTGCTCGATCAGGCCCTGATGTCAATTAATTCGGATTATGAAGCCAAACGATATAAAAATCTGACTCTTGACAAACCGCTTGTCCATCAGCTTGAACCATGCACATTTTATCAGTGGTTTCATGATAAAGGCAAACTTGGGGGCCAAAATAAAGTGCCCCGGTTGTCAAATGAAAGAAAATATATTGAAGAGCTTTATGAAATACATAAAAGGCTTAAAACAAATAAAAAATAAATTAAATTTAAGATTTAATAGATTCAAATAAGTTCTATGAGTATGCACATTGCAGTTGCGGGTAATATTGGTTCGGGAAAAACAACCCTGACAAGCCTTTTATCCAAACACTTCGGATGGGAAGCGCATTATGAGGATGTGGATGACAATCCCTATCTTAATGATTTTTATAATGATATGCAAAGATGGTCGTTTAATCTTCAGATTTACTTTCTGAACAGCCGGTTTAACCAGATCCTGTCGTTCAGACGATCCGGAAAAACACTGGTGCAGGACCGGACCATCTATGAAGATGCTTATATTTTCGCTCCCAATCTGCATGCAATGGGACTCATGTCCACACGTGATTTTGAAAATTATTTTACATTATTCACGATGCTCAGTTCCCTGATACAACCTCCCGATCTGATCATTTACCTCAGGGCCTCGGTTCCTACACTTGTCAGGCAAATTCAGAAAAGGGGAAGAAAATATGAGGACAACATCAGGCTTGATTATCTCAAAAGGCTGAACGAACGCTATGAAGCATGGATCGAAACCTATAACATGAGCAAAATGCTGATAGTAGATGTTGACAGTTACAATTTCATTGACAAACAGGAAGATCTGAGTGTTGTGATTGACAAGGTAAGTGCTGAAATCCACGGTCTTTTTTAACCCTCCGGTCCTTCTAAAAATTCCTTATCAAGGATTTCATAAATATAATCCCATCCTGCCGGACTGATTTTTGCGCCGGGTTCTTCAATTACTTTTCCGGCCAGAAGTGCTCCGGTTTCTCCGCATAAATCAGGTTTAAAGCCTTTTATGATACCATAAATGAATCCGGTCGCATAAAGGTCTCCCGCACCTGTCGTATCGATGCAGCGTACATCAATGATCCCTGCACGGTAAAGTGCCCCATCATGCATGATCCATGAACCCTTTCCCCCTGTTTTAACGATTGAAGTCCGGCAAATGGATGCGATTTGTCGAAGGGCATCAACAGGATCTTCCAGGGAAGTAAAACTACGTGCTTCCTGCTCATTAGCAAAAACAATATCAATATACCTGCTGACAAGATCATGTAAAAACTCAAGATTAGCCTCAACTACATTATAACTGGCAAGATCAAGCGATACGGTCATGTTGTGACTTTTGGCCAACCTGACAGCCGTAGTGATCAGATTATGGTCCTGAACCAGATATCCCTCGAGGTGCAGGTGATCATATTTCAGAAATACGGAAGAATTCAGTTCTTTACTGATAATGTCTGTAGCGGCACCCAGGTATGTTGCAAAAGTACGTTCACCGTCATGGCTTACAAGTGATATTGCAAGACCGGTTGGTTGCCGGCTTTTCAGCATGAATGTCGCTATACCGGCTTTCTTCATGTCTTCCTGAAAAAAATCACCCATTTTATCGGTACCGACTGCACCGATAAACCCGGTCTCCACCCCCAGTTTTGCCAATCCGTGTATTGTGTTGGCTGCTGATCCCCCCGATGCCAGATGCCTGTTAAGTTTTGAAGTCAGCAATCCGATTTTTTCAGATACCAGGGCATCCACAAGCTGCATGCTGCCTTTTGGCAATGATAATTCCTTAAGAAGACTGTCATCTTTAAGAAACGTAATGACATCTACCAGTGCATTGCCGATACCTAATATTCGCTTCATAATGTTTAAGTATAAAAGACCGGATAAACCAAAACAATGTTGTAAGATATAAAAAACCAGGATAAATTCATACCCTGGTCTGGCTCCTCAGCAAGGACTCGAACCTTGGACCCTCTGGTTAACAGCCAGATGCTCTAACCAACTGAGCTACTGAGGAATT
>JAFGRC010000159.1 GCA_016935355.1 Bacteroidales bacterium | reverse complement strand
TAATACATCGGGCCGCCCGATACTGTGCCATCCGGTAAAATGTCACGGTATTTGTGCGATATGGAGACTTCAACAAACTTCGTACACATTCCTATCGATGCCGTTACCAGCATCCAGAATAGGGCAGCGGGTCCGCCCAGATGTATTGCGAGGGCCACTCCTGCAATATTGCCGGTTCCCACAGTTCCCGAAAGGGCAGTCGAAAGAGCCTGAAAGTGAGAGGTGTCGCCTACATCAAGGTGATGATCATATTTGCCTTTGACAACATCCACTGCATGCCTGAAGTATCTGATCTGTGGGAAACGGAGATAGAAAGTAAAAAATATACCTGTTCCAAGAAGAAGAATTACAAACCACTCATGCCCTCCGATATAACCGTCGAGCATAACAAGAAAATCATTGATTTTATGCATAAGACAGATATTCCATAAAATTAAACCTGCGATGGTAAAAGTAATAATTTCCTTTACAGTTGAAAATCAAACAAGGCATTGGGATCCTTTTACTGGCCGGACTACTTTGCAGTAATCACCAATTTCCCCCTTTACTGCCAGCACTCAAAAAGCTTATCCGGCTTTTATTTAAGATAATCGTTGAAGTACCCGGCTATCTTTTCAAAAAGATGGACTCTTGCCCTGCCGGTCATGTTGTGCCCGGCACCCGGATATACAAAATAATCGACCTGCTTCCCCTGTTTAATGCATTCATCAAGGAATGCCAGACTGTTTTGCCATACCACCGTGGGATCGCTGGTGCCATGTATTATCAGCAATTTGCCCTCAAGATTGCCAATATGGTTTAAAAGAGATGATTTCTTATACCCTTCCGGGTTTTTCATTGGTGTGTCCATATAGCGCTCACCGTACATCACTTCATACCAACTCCAGTCGATTACCGGTCCGCCTGCACAGGCAGTTTTGAATACCCCCGGATTGCGAAGCATCAGATTAATGGTCATAAATCCTCCGTAGCTCCATCCGTTTACCCCGATCCTGTCCGGATCAATATAACTGAGTGTTTTCAGATACCTGATCCCTGTCATCTGATCTTCCACCTCAGTCTCGCCAAGCTGCCTGTGAATGATGCTTTCAAAATCCTTTCCCCGGTTAGCGGAGCCGCGGTTGTCGAGGGTAAATACCACATATCCCTGCTGAGCCATATAATTCAGGAAAAATCCGGCACCGCCCGTCCATGACTTTGTTATCATCTGGGCATGAGGTCCTCCGTATACATAAACAAATACCGGATACTTAAGTGCAGGATCAAAATTCACAGGCTTGATAAGACGGCACCACAGATCTGTGATTCCGTCGTCGGCCTTGATGGTGAATATTGACATCTCCCCTGTTCTGTAGTCCTTGTATGGATTCTGATCTTCCAGCAGCGTAGAGATTTTTGACCCTTTATTGTCGATCAGATAGTATGCTCTTGCCATCTGCAGCCCGCTGAACATATCAAGGAAAAAGTTCATGTCTGCCGGGGCGTTTATGCTGTGAACTCCTTCTCCTGAGGTGATCTTTTCTGTTTTTCCTGACTTTATTTCAGTTCTGTAAAGATGCTTTTCAAGCGGACTTTCCATTGTTGATTCATAATATACCGAACTGCCATGCGGATCGGATCCGATAAGGTTCAACACTTCCCATTTTCCTTTTGTAATTTGTTTCAGGAGGTTGCCATCAGTATCGTACTGGTATAGATGATTCCAGCCGTCGCGTCGGCTTTGCCAGATGAATTTTGAATCATCGTCAGGGGAAAAATACAGTTCATGCAAGGGCTCCACATATCTGTCGTTCCTTTCCTCAAACAGGTTTTTTACAAGCTTTCCTGTTACAGCATCATATTTATTCACCATCAGGTGGTTCTGATCGCGGTTCAGTATCCCGGCATAAATGAACCGGCACGATGGATCCCATGTCACTGAAGTGATATACTGATTTTCCGGACCTTCTGTCTGAAGGTAAACTGTCTCATTTTGTTGCGGATCATAAATACCCAGTTTTAGCTTCTCGCTTTTCATTCCTGCCATGGGGTATTTAATGAGAGAGGATTCTGCAATACGGCTTGAGATATCAACAAGGGGGTAATCGGTAACCTCGCTCTGATCGATCCTGTAAAAAGCGATTTTCTTTCC
The DNA here is from genome assembly GCA_016935355.1 of Bacteroidales bacterium. GTDB lineage: Bacteria > Bacteroidota > Bacteroidia > Bacteroidales > UBA10428 > UBA5072. The sequence goes on along the minus strand of JAFGRC010000159.1, from coordinate 2,631 downwards.
GTCGGGCGACCAGTAAAGGCCGGCATCAATTCCGAATTCGTTCCGCGACGGGATCTGACCGTAAACAATGTCCTTGTTGTCCCCGCCGGCTACCTGAATGGGTTCTCCGTCAACAGCTACAAACAGGTTGTTCTCAATGGTCCAGGCAACGTTAAAACTCTTGTCGCTGATAGTCACATTTTCCCCTGAGTTGTCAAATTCATTGACTTTCGTAAGCTTCGCAGTTGAAAGGTCGTACAGGAAAATCCTGTTCTGATCCCTGAAATAAAAACTGTCCCTGCCAATCCATGAAATGGCAGGAAACTGCCTGAGTTCATTCTGCTTCAATTCCTTCATTTTTGAATTAAGGGATTCAAGTTTCAGAATTGTGTCGGCTAAGGCCGGGTTTTTTACAGTCTTCTGGATCAGGCTAAGGTTTTCTATCCAAGTAAATGAATCGGTACCCGTTCTCCACGAAAGACCGGCAATTGATTTTGGTGTCAGCTCCCTGTTAAGGTAATCCGCGGCAGTAAACAGCTTATCCTGCGCTGCAATGTTAAGACCTAATGCGATGGATATCAGAATGGTAAATAGAGTTCTTGTCATGTTTTCAGGTTTGTTTAAATATAGGTATTTCTGAAATACGGGGCGTTGCCCTGCTCTAAATCATTACGCCCCTGACGGGACTAGCCGAAGTATGGTGTGAAATAATACCATGCCGGGAAACGCATCGTTAGCTTTTAAGCTGAGGAAGCGTGAGTCCTTAGGTGTGAGCCGTCAGTCCAGTTTATAAAATTCTTTTCGTTTTGGGTAAAAAATTACAGCTTATCCCATTCGCTCAAGTAAACAATATTAATTTAACTATTTAATTATGAAATGATTAATGCATAAATATTAGCTTTAAACAACTGTTTACAATGATAAGCTTATGTTTACGAGGTGCTCGCTTTTCAATTTATCTTCCCCGGCCCCAAGAGCAGTAAATTGATTTTCTTTGCTCCCCTTGGGGCCGGGGTACCGAAGAAAATCAATTCCAGAATTATCCAAGCTATAAGTATTGTGTTTCATATCAACAAAAGCTGTCAAAGTATAGAGGCAGGTTGTTAAATCGACTAACGCAACAAGCAGTAGATATTGGGCCACAGCCGTTTAAAGAATTAATTAAATGAACTTGACCCAAGGGGATAAGCAGTTTAAAAACAATATGGTTTCAAAAAAGTTCAAATAAACTTGCAGTTGGGGATCAGATATTTTTATGAAAACGCCGGTGCTCCATTCTGTAAGGAATTGACGGGTTGGTCTATAAAAGATTGGACTGTTCATTTTATAATAGAAATTTATATTTTGTTTATATTTGAATAAATTCCTTAAAACATGAAAAAATCAATTTCAATTATTGTCCTGGTGATAATAGCAGGTTATTTCTTTATTCAAAGCTCGCCTCGCGACCAGGCCGGACTGAAGTCCGGATCGATTTACACTGCCGGGGTAAAGAAAGTAATTGATGAAAAATGCTACACATGCCATAGTGCAACCGGCAAATCAAGGTTTGCCAGAAATGCTCTTATATGGGATAGTTTGCCCGGTCTCCCGAAAGGCAAGCTCGTGGCGACCCTTGATGACATAATCAAGGTAGTGGAAAAAAACAAAATGCCACCGGCGGGAGTTATTAAAGAGAATCCGAAAATGAGGCTTTTGCCTTCGGAAAAACAGATTCTCCGGTCATGGGCTGAATCCAGGGCTGACAGCCTGTTGAAATGAGGTTTTAGTTAATTCATCTTAAATTACATGATGAAAGCAGTTAAGAAAATATTGATCGCTCTGGCAGTGGTTTTCATTGCCATACAGTTTATCCCATCAGGAATTCCTGAAAATATTCCCGAGGATAAAAATAGCATTGCAAACAGCAGCCTGGCAGCAGGACCTGTTCTGGACCAGATAAATAAATCCTGTTTTGACTGCCATTCAAACCAGGTTAAGTTTCCATGGTATTCACGGCTTGCGCCTTCATCATGGTTGCTCGCAATTCATATCAGTGAAGGGAAGTCACACTTGAACTTTTCCGAATGGGAAGCTTACAGCAATCGTGAAAAAATAGGATTGCTCGAAGCGATTAAGGATGAAGTGGGGTCTGGAAAAATGCCGCTGAAGTCTTATGTGCTGATCCACAGGGACGCAAAGTTGAATTCTGAAGAGATTTCAGCCTTGCTTAAATGGGCTGATGAAGCCTCTGCCAGAATACTGGAATAACCATATGACCTTTGGGTTTCTTAAGTGTTTTTGCTTTTACTGGTAATTAAATTGCCTTTCATGGTTCTTATCCAGTCTCTTACATGCCATTGCTGGTGCCGGATTCTCCGATATTTCTTTGAGAAACGGATCCCGGCAAAAAACATCAGAAGTAATAAGACAGTGCCTGTTATCATAATGTGTAAGTTTCTTAATGTGTGTTGTCCGATATGGTTCATCCGCCACGGGCAGATGCAATACCCGGAATATTATAACGGGAATTGGCTATAAAATATTCCTGCCGGTTAATAGAAACCAGAAGAATTATTCTCTGAAGGTAGATTGAAAACTGAATTGATGGGAGTGAATTTTGTACTACTCTTTTTCTTCACCCGTGTTTTTCTTTTCTCTCGCCAGCCTTTT
>JAFGRC010000158.1 GCA_016935355.1 Bacteroidales bacterium | reverse complement strand
TACGATCACGCCGTGGACCGTTGATGAGAACGATGACAATGCGTGCGCGGGCACATCGATCGACATTGATGTATGGGTAGATCCCACAGCAAAAGTATCCCTGGATCCGGAAAAGGATACGATCTGCACATCTTTGAATTCATCAATAACCATATCTTCTGTAACAGAATCATTGCATCCGTTAAGGTTTTACTATGAAGCGCTCTATCCGGTTCCGGATGTTGAAGTATTTTACAGGCAGGATACTTCCAACCTCATAAAGGGATCTGTTATCGCCGATTCCATCGTAAACCACAGCAGTGTACCACAAAAGGTTGCTTTTGTAGTGTCTCCTTACCTGATGGATGCATACGGAGAAAGAAAATGTTATGGCATATCTGATACCAGTCACATATGGGTGGCCCCGACACTAAGAGTCGAAGTAGATACCATTTCGACTTATATCGGAGGTAATAATATCAGGTGTTTCGGACAAAACAACGGCAGCATATATTTGCGGCCAACAGGGGGAATTACAGCATTTGATGAATACAATATTTTTGATCTGACATATGAATGGAGCAACGGCAGGACAACAAAAGATATTTCCGGTCTTCCTGCGGGATCCTACTCGGTAATCATTAATGATAAATTTAATTGTATTGATGACAGTACATTTGTGCTTACTCAACCTCAGAAACTAATATCTGAAATTATTGTAATTGATACATTAAGTTGTCACGGTGCGGACGGAACCATTGCACCTTTAACGACCGGCGGCATGCAAGGCTATAATTATACCTGGACTCCTCCGATTGATTATCATCTGGATCCTCCGGTCCATACAGACACTTTGTTTAATGTAATTGAAGGATACTATATTTTGCAGGTAATTGACACAAACAATTGCGCTTATACAACTGCATTTGATGTTTCCCAGCCCCTGCCGGTATATGTGGGATACGTTACCGAACTTTATGGTGACTACGAGATCCGGTGCCATGGCGAAAACTCGGGCAGGATGATTACCTTTAATAACAGCCTTTCAATGCTGACATATGAATGGACGGGCCCGAATGGCTTTGATACAACATTTACCACCAATGAAAGATTTATCTATTATGAGGACCTTTATGCAGGTCAGTATTCACTTTTTTATACCGATGCTGCAGGATGTTCAGGGTCAAAGACTGTAAATTTATACGAACCGGATTCGCTGGTAATTAACGATTATACGATTTCGGAATACCACGACAGGTACAACGTGAGTTGCTATGGTTCAGGGGACGGCAGCATAAGCCTTAATGAAATAACAGGCGGACACGATTATGCGGGGTATTCTTATGCATGGACTGTTGAATCTGGTAGCGGGACTGTTGATCCTGTTTCAAGAAACCAGGTAAATCTTAGCGCCGGCACTTATGCAGTTAAGGTTAATGATTCTTTCAATTGTTCTGCAACCGATACGTTTGAATTGAAAGAACCTGACCGGATAGAAATTAACACGGATTTGTCAGAATCCGTGAACGGCATGTATAACCTGAATTGTGAAGGTGATCATGACGGTTATATTATACTTCATGTTTCAGGAGGGGATACCATTGGCAGTAATTATACATATCAATGGCGGCACGGTCCATCAGCTACTGAACTGCATGATCTGACTGCGGGTTCATATACAATTGAGGTTACAGATGGAATTGGTTGCAGTAGGACCGATACCATAGAACTTACTGAACCATCTGCTTTATTGATTGATTCAGTTGCTTTGTCGGATTATCACGGATATGAAATATCCTGCTTTGGTCTTTCAAACGGGACGATGCTGGCATATCCAAACGGAGGTGCAGAGGAATACAGCTATGACTGGTACAGGGAAGATACACCTTTGTCGCGGGATACGATATTTATAGATAGTCTCCGTGCCGGAAATTATTCCCTGATCCTCACGGATGCCAACAATTGCTCGACAAACTGGAGCGGAACATTGAATGAACCGGTTGAACTCAGCCTGTCTGTCGAAACAGAAAATGCAAATTGCACCTATACGAGATTGGGGACGGCACAGGCCACAGTCGACGGTGGTGTAGGTCCTTATGGTTATAGCTGGGACAGCGGACAATCAACGGCATATATTGCCAATCTGGATACAGGCACATATGTTCTTACGGTACAGGATATGAATGCCTGTCAGGTTATTGATACAGTAAATATTGAACAGAATGTGAACATCACTCTGAATTTGCAGATTGTTCAAGAAATTTCCTGTTATAAGGGATCGGATGGCATTGTCATGGCTGTGGCATCGAGCGGTGTGGAACCGTATACTTATTTATGGGATGATGGCAGCACTACTGAAACAATTTCCGGATTGAGTTCCGGGACTTACTCCGTACTGGTTACTGATCAGGACGGATGCAGCAATGTCGATACCATTCCGGTAATGGATCCGGAAAAGATCAGGGCTGATTTTTCAGCAACGGATGCGCTCTGCTTCGGATCAGCCGATGGAACGGTTATACTGGATGCGACAGGTGGGGCAGGCAATTACAGCTATTACTGGAACGGCAGTCTGTTACCTGATGCAATGGTGACAGGTCTGTCTGCCGGTACTTACGTGCTTGATATTTCGGATTCAAAAGAATGCAACGTTGATACTGTAGTTGTTATTGATCAGCCGCAACCCATCGTAATCCATCGCAATGACAGCTATACATTCGTTCCGTTCTGTCCGGACTGGGCAAATGGAACGCTAGCGGTTCATGTTACAGGCGGAACACCTGAATACGAGTATATATGGACGGATTTTCCGGAAGAACACGATTCCATACTGACAGATATCAGGGAGGACTGGTACTCCGTTCGTGTAATTGATGAGCATGGTTGTATTGCTGATGCCACATTTCACATTGAAGCGATCAACAATACCTGTCTGGGTATTCCAACGGCATTTACACCAAACTATGATCATGCGAATGACACCTGGGATCTCAGCTACATTAATGAGGACGGTGGGGATGCACCATTCCATGAAGTGTATCCGAACGGTGTCATTCAGGTATACGACCGCTGGGGCACGCTTGTTTTCCGCTGCACCGGAGGATGCCCGAATCCATGGAACGGAGAGGATCTGAAAGGCCGTGAATTGCCTGTGGATTCCTATTATTACATTATTGAACTGAATGAAGGTAAGGATCTCCCTCCCCTGAAAGGAACGGTGACCATCATCAGATAAGAATAAAGTCTAAATAATGAACCATGAATCAGTCGGGTTTTATATAGCTTGCGATAATTCAGGCCTGTAGAAACATTTTGTATTGAGTTACGTATGATAAATAAATGGTGAACAGTCAATTTTATATTGGCTGCATTTCCTTTTATATGAAATATTTCGGTCATTCTAATGCAACAGCTCTTAAAATTAAAATATTGCATCTTACCGTTGTTTTTGTTGCTTCCGATAGCATCAGGAGCACAGCAGCTACCTAGATTCAGCCAGTATTACATTAATGAATTTCTTATTAATCCTTCATTAGCGGGCTTTGACGGAAGGACGGTTATCAATCTTGCAGCCAGAAAACAGTGGGTGGGATTCTCATCCAATACGCCCGGATCATACATGTTGAGCATGCAGGGCAGAATATTGAAAAGCAGTTACAGTCTAAGAGCCGGTGTATCAGGGGACAACAGGTACAGAAGTGGCAATACAGGAAGGGTGGGTCTTGGTGGAATCGTCTATCACGATCAGAACGGAGCAATTCAGCGGACCGGTGCACAATTCAGCTATGCATATCATATTTTTATCTACAATTCACAGCTTTCTTTTGGCCTCACCGGTAATGTATTTCAATATCGTATCGACGAGGATTATGCACAACTGAAATATCCTGAGATTGATCCGTTATACGGACTCATAGGCAAATCCACCATTGTTCCGGATGCAGGTATCGGTATAAATTACCTGACCGGGGAATGGCACATTGGTGTGGCCGTTGCTCAGATCTTTCAAACCAGGCTTAAAATTGGCAATGCAGAGGAGTACAAAAGTTCTGAAGACATCAAATTGAAAAGGCACTATTTTATTCTGGCTGATTACCGTTTCAGTATTCCTCAAAATAACAGATGGGAAATAGAACCTTCCACAGTCATTATGTTCAATGAAATGCTGAAAGTTCAGTCGGATCTGACAGTTAAAGCCTATTATAACCGGCAATACTGGTTTGGATTATCGGGAAGGACTACCGGTGAATTTATCGTCATGCTGGGTCTGAAGTTCCACAATTATTATTTTGGCTATTCCTATGATTATGGCTTTAATGGTATTTCATCATATACTTACGGCTCTCATGAAATATCACTCAGCGTCAAATTCGGAGATACTGCAAGAAGGTACCAGTGGCTGGACAGATATTAGGTTCATAAATATCAGGCAAATACTATAACATTATTGATCATCATCAATTGCTTTCCTGTTCTTATTCCGAGAATACCAACCAGTTCCGGCTATCATAAGTAAAAGAAAGATCGAACTTGCCAGGGAGATTTTTTCACCTGTAAAGTATGATTCAGGTTGAAATTTGAACTCAATTGTATGATTTCCTTCCGGTATACGCATTGCGCGCAGCACATAATTTGCCCTTATATGGGAGGCAGGTTTTTCATCTATATAAGCCTGCCATCCTTTGTCGTAATATATTTCGCTGAAGACAGCCAGCTGTTCAGATGATGAAGATGTCGTGTATTTCAGATAGTTTGCCCTATATTCAGTGATTCTGATAGTTGCTGTTGAATCAGGTTTCAAATTAAGATTTTGAATTTCAGGCTCATATCTTGCATCTATCAGAGCTTCTGTTGAGGGATCAATGTCTGATAAAGCAGCTATTTCTTCGTCCGCATTATTAACAAGTTTATACGAATTCACAAACCAGGCATTGCCCAGTTCATGTTTGTTCACAAGGGGAGGAGCTTCACCGCTATAAATGATGTAACGGGTATTCAGCATATTCAGGGCATGCATATCAGACATTACACTATCAAGCGCTGCAGTTGTCGGACTGGTTTGAAATGTATTGATCAGTGCAGACATTTCATTGATAATATGATGGTCAATAAGTTCCTGATAACGTTGCATTTTGGCACCATGATAGCCACCGATGGATTTGTGAAAGTAAGATGTACTGGCATCCTGAAATGTTGAGACAGTAAGATTCAATACCCTGAAATCCTGATCCCGGTCCTGTAATATTATCTGATCAGCAGTTGTAGGTGTAAAGAGATTCAGATCTTCTCTTTTTGATACAAAATCATCACTGTTTAAATACCTCTTATTAACCGGCCACATATCAACCAGGAACAAAAGGCTCAGTGCCGCAATTGCTGTTTGTATCTTTATTTTTTTCAGGAAAATTGCCAGAACCGCAGATGCTGTTAACAATACAAAAACCAGTGAACGAAAAGCATCCATCCTGAGCAATGCCAGCCGGTCATTCCGGATAGCATCAATAATCATCGGGTCAAGACCCTGGGATCGCATCTGCTCATCGACTGGTGCACTAAAATCGAATGATCCTGCAAAAATGAGAATAAGAATCAGTATACCCCCTGCTCCATACAGGGCATATTTCCATTTTTTCATAAATTCCTTCCTTGCAAGGTCATTTTCCAGGATTTCCCGGATTGTCAATATTGCAAGCATCGGCATTGCGAATTGTGCCATTATGAGGATCATGGACACGGTCCGGAACTTATTATATCCCGGAAAGTAATCCAGCATGAAATTGGTCAGGGCAGGAAAATTTCTACCCCATGAAAGAACTATTGAAACGACTGTTACCGTGAAAAGCCACCATTTAACAGGACCTTTCAGAATAAACATACCCAGTACAAAAAGAAATACTACGGTTGCCCCCACGTAAACAGGCCCTTGCGTGGAAGGCTGCGATCCCCGGTACAGCCAGACATTTTTTATAAAAGAACCGGCATCCCCGGCACTGTAATTATTCCTGATATAATCGTATGTCTCGGAATTTGTCTTCAATTCACCGCTTGAACTTCCTCCCATGAAATTGGGGATCAACAGAGTAAAGGTTTCGCCGATACCATAACTCCATTGTGTGGCATAATCCTTATCAAGTCCGGAGGTTTGATTTTCTGCATTTAGAGTAAGTTCGGATTTACCGCGTATGGAATATTTACCGTATTCATAGGTTGTCCATAAAGTACTGAAATTCAATCCCACGGCCAAAATGCCAAACGCAAAAAGCCATGGCACAGGCCTGAAGAATTCCCGATAATTGTGGTGTCTCGCCAATCTGGTCAGTTCAAAAATTATAAATATCAGAATGATGAGCAATGTATAATAGGTGATCTGAAGATGATTTACCACAATTTGCAATCCCAGGAAAATACCCGTAACCATGCTGCCAATAAGCGGTTTGCCTCTGAAAGCCACATATACTCCGGCAATTATCGGGGGCATGTACCCAAGTGCCAGAACTTTTGATACATGACCTGCCACAATAATGATGAAGAAGTAAGAAGAAAAAGCATATGCAATGGCACCTGCAAAACTGATCCACGGTTTTATGTCAAACAAAAGCAAGGCGATATAAAATCCCAGTAAATACAAAAAAATAAAACAAACAGGCCTGAAATTAAACAGTGTGAAAATTCTGTGAACCTGTCTCAGGATATTGCTTTTATACTGTGTTGATATCAGATAGGCAGGCATTCCCCCGAACATGCTGTTGGTCCATAAGGGTTCTTCTCCAAACGCTTCACGGTGGTCGCTGATTTCCTTTGACATACCCTTATATTGCATGATATCACTCTGATAGAGCTTTCTTCCCTGCACCGAATCGGGCACAAAATAGGCCAGTGAAATAAAGAAGAAAATAATTACAGGATACACATAATTTATGGAGATGCCAGATTTTTTTTCCATAACGCAGGGATTATTTTATAGAACGAAGATATCCAAATTGTATCAAATCAATTTTATTTTCCTGAAGTTTTCGCGCCAGTTTAAAGGATTGTACCATTTTCGCCAGAATTGCCCCAGTCTTTCAAGTTCAACAGGTTCATAAAAACCGAACAAATAAAGAATAAACGGGAAACTCAAAATCAGGGGTATTTTTATAATAAACCTTAACAAAAGCGACCAATGATTAAAAATTAAACCTGAAAGACAAATAGCGGTCCCGGTCAGGACCATCAGAATGATCTTTCTTATTTCATACGGTACCGGATAGTATTTTTGTGCGAATGCGTATACAGAAATAAAGAAAACGATCTGGGATATAGTTGTGGCCATGGCAGCGCCATAAAAGTCCCATTTTGGAATGAACAGGTAATTTAACATGATGTTAAATAATGCAGCCAAAATGATCAACATGGCGATTATTCGGGTTTTCTTTGTAATATTCAGTCCTGTATACGCTACATCCCTGAGCATGCTGAAAAGCATGGAGAATGAAAGAAGGGGGATAATTTTATATGCATCCCAGTATTGCATGTTCTGCCTTGATATTACTTTGACAATTTCAGGAGCAAACAATGCAAAGAACAAGACAAAAAACATCAGTCCATAAGTGAAATAAGTCATTATCTTTGAATAAAACCTTTTATTATCCGGATCATTCATCATTTTAAAGATCATTGGCTGCAAGGCGAGATTTACCGATGCGATCACAAATACACGGATGGTGTTTGCCACCTTGAATCCTAAATTATAAACACCGACATCAGCCATGCCTGAGAGAAACCGTAAAGTAAACCTGTCTGTAATATTGAAAATTATTCCGGAAACAGAAGTCAGGACCAGCGGTAAACTGAATGAAAGCATATCACGCAGAATTTTCCATTCAAACCTGATGACGATGTTCTTTCGCAATAAGTTTAATATCAGGATGAGATATATGATATTGGCAATTAACTGAGCTTCATATACGGCTTCTATGTTTTTATTGCGGCTGGTAATCAGAAAGATGGTGATGAAAAGGCCAATGGCAAGTTTACCGACCTGTAAAAATGTATATAATACAGCTTTTTCTTTTAGTCTCAATAATGTGGAAATTAGAACTCCAATGGTCTCAAACCCGCAAACGAGCAATAACAGTTTGATCAGGTAGGAAGATTGTGCGGAATCAAAAAGCAGTTGAGAGAGTTCCTGTTGAAACGACAGGCCTAAAATCAGGAACAACCCCAACTGAAAAACAAGAAAAACCAAAATGGTAAACAGGATGGATTTTTGCTTGTTTATGTAATCCTTATCCCAATACCAACGGAAAAATGCATTATAAAGGCTGAAGCCCATCATGGAAAGCAGCATCTGGGCTGAAATTTCCATAATGCCGAGCGCGCCGTATTCGTCAACACTAAAATGGCTCGTATAAAGGGGTATGAGAATAAAACCGGCCAGTCGCGAAGAGAAAGTCCCGATACTGTAAATGAATGTGTTTTTTAACGTTGATCTGAGTACATCCAGCATCTCAGGATTTTTTTTGATCGGATGAGATCAGGTAACTGCTTAGTGCTCTAAACATCCAGGCCTGACCCCAGCGAATATAAGGTATTTTCGATTTAAATGTTGTTCCTGTGAACCGGCTTTTTACAATACCATAATAAAAATAACCTGATTCATCCTGAAGATTGTGGACGGTCCATTCAAGAATATTTTCCGCAAGCTCAAGACCTTCAGGGAAAACATTACCCAAAACGGAAAGGCAGTTGATGCTTTCAGCACATGAATGAATGTCGATCCGGTACTTTTTATCAGGCATCAGTTTGGGTATCCTGTTGTCTTCAAAGAAATGAGAGGTGTATTGTCGATAACATCTCGTCAGTGAAGCCAAAACATCCTCTCTTCCAGTAAGCTTCCAGATGGAATATAACATTCGCAGTACAAATCCGGTATGGTAATTGTCGAAATGATCGGCAGGCTTTTCAGGGGGCCCATTATAATCAAAAGCTCCATTTTCCAGCTGATTTGAAATCGTATATTGAAGAGCTTTATGGCCCATGGACATCCATTCATTATTGCGGATTTCCGTGCCCGTTTTTATCAGGAATTCTGCAACAAATAAATTCAGATTGTGAACATGGTTGATGAAAAGCGGTGTATAGGAGAAGCAGATCTGATCACTGCTAATTTTATCAACGGGAAGTGTACATAAGAAAGTGCATATTCCTGTACAAAAATCCAGGGACTCTTTATCACCAGACAATTTATAATGTTTCCAGAAAGCATCACCCACTGCAGTTGTGACAATACCATTTGGTGTTCCGGCCGGTATCAATCTCTGTGATTGCCAGTCGAAAGGATAACCCCAGCCATAACCCTGAACATCCGGAGCGTTGTTCTTCTTCAGCCAGTCCAGACAATACAGTGCTTTATCATAATACTGCCTGTCCTTATTATGAAAATAAAGATCCAAATAGGATGAAGCGAATAATCCCATTGCTTTGGCATTAACGGTCGGTTTTATCCCTGAAATCTTTCTTGACAACGAAGGGAAGGTATAGAAAAGTTCAAAGACAATTTCCCTGAAAATGGAAACGGCGACATTATGGTTACCCAAACCGGTTAGCTTAATGATAAAAGGATTGCCTTTAACATCATAAGGATCATAACCCGAATAGCCATTCTCCGAGATCCATTTTTCAAGGTTTGACAAACCTGACCGGGCTTTGTAATGCATATAACAAGTTATTTCTTATATAAATAAAAACAGGCAGTGTCTCCTTTTTTGTTCTCATTCAGCTTTTTAGCCATTTTTTTAAACCTTTTAAGATCAGATCCTGAGAAAATTGAAAGTTTTGGATTGCGATAATAGGAATTTGGTGCCTGAAGCGGTATATCTCTTTTAAGTTGTTCACTTGCGGCTATTTGAAAATCCTTTGAATCATAAATTACATCAGATATTATAAAGCCTGTCTTTTCACAAAGGATTTTCATACTTTTATTGGTGTGCAGGAAGAAGTGCCTTGGCGGATCCATAGCGATCCAGTTCGTTCTGTAATGTTTCCAGGCATATGAATCAGCCACAGGAATCCTGATAAGTGCCATACGATTGCTTTTTAACAGGCGGTATACATCCTTTAAAGATTGCAGAGGATCCGGCATATGCTCAAATGAATGATTCAGCATTACAAGATCATACTGGCCTGTTGCTTCAGAAATATGCTTTTTGTAAATTTTCACTCCATTATCATACTTGATATCTTCCTTAATGAATGGTTCAATACCGGTAAGATCTGTAAAACCTTTATTTCTGAGTCCAATAAGCCTTGAACCATGACCTGTCCCCACATCAAGTATTTTGGAATGCAGATTGATATTGGCCGGTATCAAATATTCAATAAACCCCATCTTCATAAACAGATTTAGCACAGTACCGAACAGATTTCTATTAATTCCGAAAGCGGCTTCAAGCTTTTTCTTTTTTAAAAAACGGATTAATTTGTATTCATGAATCTTTTCCTGCAGTTTATAAGCATCGTAATGCTCAGGATAATATTTGGAAAGATTTTCCGGAATTTCCGAGATTTGAAGGCAACCGCATTCGGAACATTGGAAATATTCAAACTTGTCCCTGAATCCAAAATACATTTCCCGCCCGATATACGTTTTATTATCTTTTGCATTATTGCAAATCCTGCATGTCATTTCATTCTTCCTTTAATATTCTTAAAAAAACCTTGTGTGAATGAATATTATGCCTTAAAATAAAACGTCTTCTTAGAAGGCCTTTCCTGGTCAGAAAATCACTGGTTGCGTCTTCTTTATGATATATCTGTACACCGGGATAATACACTGTAATAAGTCCATCTCTGCGTGCAATATAATAAAGAATGGATTCCTCGCAATACAGAAATGTTTCCGGAAAGAAAGCATAATCATATCTTTTAAGATAATCCGGAGAAAATACCATAGCACTTCCATGCAGTTTTACCTGTTCCATTTCTGAGTTATCAGGATTGATATGCTCTTTGTTTGCGACCGGAAGTCTGGAAGCCGGGAAAAAGAATTTCTTGATCCTGATCACAAGATTGTCAATGCAAAAGTAGTTCAACCATAAAGATATTTTAAAATACCGGATATAGCTTTTTACAACATTTGCGTTGATCAGGACTTCTTTTCTGGGATTTTGGTGCGAACCATTCTTTATTGAGATAATATCCGGTCCCAGTATGTCATACTTGCTTTCTTTGTATCGTGCTAAAATTTTACTGACAAAATCACGCTGCTGCAAAATGGTATCGTTATTAATGATGATAATGAAATCAGCTTTGAGAATTTCCCTGGCATAATGGTAACCCGTATTATTCCCCCGGGCAAAACCAAGATTTTTCTTGTTGATGAGGATATGAATCCGGGGATCGTTGGAATACCTTTTTTGAAGCATCTCCCGGGGATGGCTGGAAGAGCCGTTATCAACGACAACGATCTGCCAGTTAGGATATACAATTTTCGAAACAATAGAATCTATGCATTCAATTGTATCTGAGATGGTTTCATGGTGCAATATGACAAATGCAGCCTTATGCATTGATAAATTACGATTTCAAGCTAATTTAACAGCTGTTTTAGTTGTTTCAATGAGACAGTTGAGGTCAACAGGCCACTTCTTTGTTCTGCCCTTAAGGCTGTCATACAGAACGATCAATTCTTCCAGATGTCCTTTATTGCTTTGTTTTGAAGTCAGATTTTGCATGGTAAATCCAAAGGATTTTAATTGCCTGTAGTTGTCCAGTACAATTGACTTCTCGTCAAAATGAATTTCCATATATTCTTTTGCCATTGATTTACTGCCCATACTGGCATATTCAATGGTGGCCAGGGAACCATCCTCATATTTCAGTAAAATTGATTTATTGTCCATTGACAGAAATTTTCCTTTATGACTTTCAATGTTTTCTCCGGAAAATTCTACAATACTGCAGTTTGTCAGGGCACTTACAAGATCAATTATATGACATGCTTCGCCAACAATACGGCCACCATCCTGATGCGTCCAGTGATCAGCAGGCTGAAATCCGGCATTCATCCTGTAATGAATGAACAAAGGACCGATGCGTGCATCGGTATGTTTTTTGATCTCCTGAATATAGGGGCTGAATCGTCGGTTAAATCCTACCATCAAAAGAGGAACATTTTCGGAATGGGTCGCGAAATAGTCCTGCAACAAATTTAAATTATCCAGACTGGTGGCCAGCGGTTTTTCTGTGAAAACATGTTTACCTGCATGAAGCGCTTTTAAAACAAGTGATGCATGATTACCATGCCGGGTGCAAATCATGACCAGATCGATGTTTTCATCAAGAATAATGTCATCGTAGCTGGTTGTGACATATTGTGCATTATAGAAATTGCCAACATTTCTGGCTTTAACACCGGATTGACTGGCAAGCGCATAAATAAAAAATTTATCATTCAGTTTTTTTAAATTGGGAAGGTGGACTGACTGGGCAAAATTTCCTACGCCAATAATTCCTACGTTAATGAGGTTTTTCTTATGTGATCTTACCGCATTCAAGATAAGCTTGCTGCTAACAGGCACATGGGTGATGTCAGCCGGCAATCCATAATCAAGAATTACCATGACTGGTTTATTTTTGGTGTCCTTTAGCGAGTCAAAAGCTTTTTCTGCCTGTTCAACAGGAAATACCTTGTCGATCATGGGTCCGATATCTACCTGTCTGGTGCTTAACAGGCGCAGGTATTCTGAGAAATTACGGCCCTCGGTCCAGCGTACATATGAATAAGGATAATCTATACCATCTTCTTCATAGGTTTTATCATAACGACCGGGACCATAGGAGGTAGAAATCTTTAGATCAATTTCCCGGGAATAAATATCCCGTCTGTCAATTTCCATCCCTGAGACGCCCATCAGAATCATTTTTCCTTTTCGCCTGCACATTTGAAATGCCTGTGAAAGGATCTTACTGTCGGAAGATGCTGCAGCATAAAGGACGGCATCAGAACCCTTACCTTCTGTTATGTTTTCCACTGCCCTGACCGGATCTTCCGAAACCGGATTGATGCAATACTCAGCACCCAGTGTGCGGGCTAATTTCAACCTGTCCTGATCAATGTCTGCAGCAATAACCCTGACTCCGGACCTGCAGAGTATCTGAACTGCAATAAGTCCCAAAACGCCGGTACCCATAACAGTACAGTATTCCCCGATTTCCAGCGAAGCGCGTCTGACACCATGCAAAGCAATGGCGCCGATAGCAACGGTAGAAGCATATTTAAAATCAAGACCGGAAGGGATTTTTACCACCAGGTTAACAGGTACCTCAACGAATTCAGCATGAAAGGCATATCCTCCGCCGGCAGCTGCAACTGCATCACCTGGGGCAAAATTTTTTGCGTTTTCACCCACACCTATTACAATACCACTGACGGAATATCCGGTCGGCTGTCCGGATCTTTTTATGAATTTGTATTGTTCCACAAGCCTGGTCAATCCTTCTGATTTAATCAAACCCAGTATTTTTCTGATCTTTTCAGGTTGTTCTAGCATGGTACTGACCAAGGACTTGCCTGTAGCGGCAACATTTGCCATTTCTGTACCGGCAGAAATGCAACTGTACACTACTCTGATCAGTATTTTCCCTTCACTAACAGAAGGTGCCGGGACTTCTTCGGTATTGACTTTACCTTTGCGGATTAATACCTGCAGCATATTTATTATGGGTTTATTGTTTTCAACGGTATGATTTTCATATACAAATTTAATAGTATTGTACCATCCTGATTCCAGTTATATTTTTCAATCACGGCATTATTGCCATTTCCGCCCATAGCTTCGCGGTTTATCGTTTCAATCTGGTCAAGTATTTTCGTTAAACGACCGATATTATCTGACGGATATATTATTCCCGAACCTGTTGTTTCAAGAATTCTTTTAACGGGATTGCAATCGCTTGCAATTACGGGTTTTTTCAAATACATGTATTGAAAAAGCTTATGGGGTATCGTGAAATCGGTATGCTCATTTTTTAAATGGGGGATTATGGCAAAATCTGCTTCCTGAAGCATTTCCATCATCTTTTGAAAGGGATGAAATCCTTTAAACAGGATATTTTTCTGCAATGAAAGTTTTGCAACAAGCTGATTCAATTTATGTTGATAACTGCCTTCGCCCAGAATCCAGAATCTGAGCCCCGGATCTTTCATACGATGAATTGCATGGATCACATTTTGAAGTCCCCTGTGACGGTTGATCCCACCTGCATAAAAAAGCAGGATTTCTTTATGTTCAGATTTGTCTGCGGGTAACCCGAATTCTGTTAAATTTATTGTGTTCGATACGACCGTGATCAGTTGTAGCGGTATTCCCAGTCTGATTAACCGGTCTTTTGCCTCATCAACAACAACAATAATGGCATCTGCCTGCGGCAATACTTTTTTTTCATGGCTGCGCCAGAGTAAAACCGGAGATAACAACCTGCCTGCCAGGGTACGTGTATGTTTTGAAATCTTTACGAAGGCCGGCCAGTTTTCATGAAGATCTGCAATTAAATAAAGAGAGAATTCTTTTTTCAAAAAGGTGCCAATGCCAACAAGAGGTAAATCGTGAATATGAATGGCGTCAAAATGTTGTTGATTGAGTATCGATCGCAGGAATTTCATCCAGAAATTCTTATAAAACGGTAACGTAAGGACAGCGATACCTGATTTATAAATAAATGGCGATATGGATTTTCTGTGTATGTAAAGATGTCCTGATTTTTCAAATGCGGGTCTGTTTTTTCGTGTGTAACAGGCAAGATGTATCTTATAACCAGCTTTAGCGAGCGTACCAATTTCATTTTCCACCCGAAGATCAGGAGGAAATTCCCGGTCAAGAACCATCAATACCCTCATTTACAAATACTCAATTATGCTTTTTACAATTTTTTCACCGGCATCTCCACGCCCATAAAGGCTAATTGCGTTTTCAATACTTCTGCCGGAAAAATTCCTGAATCCTTCAATTATTCTCTTGGTATCGGATCCGGTTAACCGGTTAAAGCCGTAATCGGTCAGTTCGGTCCATTCAGTCTGATCGCGCATGGTTACGCAATATTTATTAAAAAAATAGGCTTCTTTCTGCATCCCTCCGCTGTCCGTAATAACGAGACTGCAATGTTTCAACAATTCGATCATGTCAAAATACCCTACCGGTTCGATCGGATCAAAGGAAAGGCTGATATGTCTATCCTGTATAATTTTACGGGTTCTCGGATGAAGTGGCAGAATCACCTCGGATACCTGGTGTATTTCATTCAAGGCCGAAATGATGGAAGTAAGGCGATCCGGCACATCTGTATTTTCCTGACGGTGCACTGTACACAGTACAAAACTTTTATTTTGCAGATTTAAACGGTTGATTGCATTTGATTTTTGCGCTGATTGTTTTCCATAAAAAATAGCTGCATCGTACATGACATCACCCACAAGCAGCACCCTGGAATCAAAATTTTTATAGCCCTCTTTTTCAAGATTGTTGACAGCAGTATCAGTCGGGCAATAAAGGAGTGAAGAAATTCTGTCTGTAAGGATCCGGTTAATCTCTTCAGGCATGAGCATGTTAAAAGATCTGAGTCCGGCTTCAACATGGGCAACCCTGATATGAAGCTTACTGGCAGCAAGGGCCCCGGCCAGCGTTGAATTGGTGTCACCATAGACCATTACCATATCCGGTTTCTCATCCATAAGGACTTGCTCAATTCTTTCCAGCATTTGACCTGTCATTGCACCATGGCTCATGCTGTTTATTTCAAGGTTATAATGTGGCCGGGGAATATCCATTTCTGTGAAGAAAATATCCGACATGTTAAAATCAAAGTGCTGCCCTGTGTGAACAATAACTTCCCGTATTGAGTTCTCATTCCGGATGATCCGGCTTACTGCCGCGGCCTTTATAAACTGGGGCCGTGCCCCGATGATTGTAAGTATTTTTTTCATGATATCATTCTGTTTAGCAATCGAACCAGATCGCCCGTAAGATCTTTACGGTGATATTTTTCAATCCCCTTGGACGATATCTGCAACCTGTTATGCGAATATAGATCAAATAATGAAAGAAGGTGTTGTTTCAATGCTTTATGCTCCTTGAAATCAAATATTCTGCCGGCATGGGTCTCTGATAAAATCATCGCCACATCTCCATCCTCTGGTCCGATAGCAAGTATGGGTCTTTTTGCTGACAGATATTCAAAAAGCTTATTGGTCAGGATTCCCCGTGCATTTGGGCTGTTGTTGACAAACAGCAGCAAAACATGGGCATCACGGATCTTTTGCATTGCTTCTTCATGAGGTGTGTACGGATGCAATTTAATGTGTTTATCCAGGTCAAAATGCCTGATCGTTTCAACTATTTTAATATCTGTTTTATCGGAGAGTATAACTTCCAGTTTATCTGCGAATAAATGATTTTCTTTGATTAATTCGGAAAGGACTTTCCAGAGGTTAACGGGATTTCTGCTGGCAGGCATTGAACCCAGATGCATCATGGTGAAACCCCTTTCCATTCGGGAAGAATTTCTATGTGGCAACGTATCAAATCCGTTTGTAATTGTGGAAATATTATGGATTCCCATAGTTTGAAATTCAGTGGTCATGGAAGGACTGACGGTTATGATATGGTCTGCATGTGTAAGCACATTTTTTTCAAGCTGTTTATGTTTCCGGTCAGACCATTTCGTTAACAAAAGCTCCTTATAGAAATCAATATTGGTCCAGGGATCTCTGAAATCGGCCAGCCATTTTGCATTGGTTAATTCTTTAAGCTTGAGTCCAATGAGATGCATGCTATGGGGCGGACCCGTTGTGATGATTACATCAACAAGATTATTATGCAGGTAGTTCTTTAAAAGCCTTACGGAAGGACCAACCCATGAAATACGGGGATCAGGGATGAAAAAATTACTTCTGATCCATAGTGATATCCAGCTTATTACACTCCGTGTTTTATTTTCTGACATCAGGGCAACACCAAGTTTTTCGCTTTTTTTCCTTCCTGTCAACCATTTATATATTGTATAAGGTTCCCATATTTTTGATTTGATTACTGTAAGATTTTCAGGTATATCATTCAGCAGAGAAGTGTCAATTACCTGTGGTTCAGGGTTTAATGGCGTGTAGATGACGGGTTCCCAGTTGAATTCCCTTAGATACTTTGTAAACTTCAGCCATCTTAAAACGGCAGATCCTCCATATGGTGGCCAGTAATATGTAATAATCAACACTTTATGCATATATGCGTAATAAACTGATAGTAATTTGCGATCTCAATGATTATTAAAACAACCTGGTTCAATGATCTTTCACCTTGTTCCGATGAAAAATTATGGAAACGACGGGAGTAACGGGCCTGAACATAATAAACAAACAGAACAGTTCTCCCGAAAAACCGGAACACGCCAATTGACCATTAAAATAATATAAACAGGAAAATTACAAATTAAAAATACCACCAATTTATAATTGACCGCATCAATTTCAACATAATTAAAAAATCAGGTTTGGTGTTCTTTAACCATGCAACGCTATAACTTTCTCAACAACTCAGTCATACTGACTTTATCCCTCATGATCTCCGGAAGCCGGTCAGTGCTAATTCTCTCCTGCAGCATGGTATCACGGTAACGGATGGTAACTGTATCGTCCGCCAGTGACTGATGATCGATCGTTATACAAAAGGGCGTACCGATGGCATCCTGCCGTCTGTATCGGCGTCCGATGGAGTCTTTTTCTTCATACTGACAGTTGAAATCATATTTAAGGCGGTCAATTATTTCACGTGCTTTCTGAGGAAGTCCGTCTTTTCTTGTAAGTGGCAGGACGGCCAGCTGCACCGGTGAGAGGGCAGGAGGAAGTTTCAGCACTACACGTTCTTCTTTTGCGCTTCCTTCCCATTCCACCTTTTCTTCAGTATAAGCATTGGATAAAACGGCAAAAAACATGCGGTCGAGCCCGATTGAAGTTTCAACCACATAAGGCGTATAGGTTTCATTGGTATCAGGATCAAAATACTGGATCTTCTTTCCGGAATACTTCTCATGATTGGCCAGATCAAAATCTGTCCTGGAGTGAATTCCTTCAACTTCCTTGAATCCGATCGGGAATGCAAATTCAATATCACTGGCTGCATTTGCATAGTGAGCCAGTTTATCATGATCATGAAAGCGGAATTTTTCATCTCCGAATCCAAAGGCCTTGTGCCATTTCATTCTTTTTTCCTTCCAATGCTCATACCACTGCATTTCGGTACCGGGACGAATAAAAAACTGCATTTCCATTTGTTCAAATTCACGCATCCGAAGGACGAATTGCCTTGCTACGATCTCATTCCTGAAAGCCTTTCCGGTCTGTGCAATACCGAAAGGAATTTTCATCCTTCCGGTTTTCAACACATTCAGAAAATTGACAAAAATTCCCTGTGCGGTTTCGGGACGCAGGTAGATGGTGTTGGCCTCTTCACTGACAGAGCCCAGCTGTGTGCTGAACATCAGATTGAATTTGCGTATTTCCGTCCAGTTCTTTGATCCGGAAATCGGACATACAATTCCTGTATCGACAATAATCCGGTAAAATTCTTTCAGGTCATCGTCAGCAAGTGCTTTTAAGTATCTCTTGCGGATCTCATCATATTTGTTCTGTTGCTCAATGACACGTGGATTTGTTGTTCTGAAGATGTTCTCATCGAAACCGGCGCCGAATTTTCCTGTTGCTTTTTCAACCTCCTTCTGAATTTTATCCTCTGTTTTTTGCAGGAATTCTTCGATCAATTGATCTGCACGATATCTTTTTTTGGAATCTTTGTTATCGATGAGCGGGTCGTTAAAGGCCGAAACATGTCCGGAAGCTTCCCATGTTCTCGGATGCATAAAAATGGCAGCGTCAATGCCCACTATGTTTTCATTTAATCTGATCATTGCCTCCCACCAGAAACGGCGTATATTGTTTTTTAATTCAGTGCCGTTTTGTCCGTAATCATAAACTGCACTCAGTCCATCATAGATTTCACTGGATGGAAATATAAAACCGTATTCTTTACTGTGGGCAATGATCTTCTTAAAAATATCTTCCTTTATCATGAAATGTAGCTTATTTTAATTAAAGGGCAAATGTAATTGAAAATTTAAGTCATTTTCAAACAGCCACCGGTAATATGATATCATAAAGGCTTTTATTTGTTTATTTCTCTTAATTTTGAATTTCAATGTTAAATAACACTGTTAGAAAATAAGCTGGAAGTTATGAATCATCTATATGATTTTCTCGTAATCGGCTCCGGGCTTGCCGGTCTTGCGTATGCACTGAAAGTTGCAGAATACGGAAAAGTTGCCATTGTGACCAAAACATCTCTGGACCATACCAATACAAGTTACGCTCAGGGGGGGATTGCGACTGTGATGTATGAACCGGATCATATTGATAAGCATATCAAAGACACGATTATCGCAGGGGACGGTTTATGCAACAGAGAAATAGTAGAGATGGTGGTCAGGGACGGTCCCAGGCAAATCGAGCAGCTTATAAACTGGGGAATGGATTTTGACAGGGATTCCGCCGGTCGCTTCGATCTGGCGAGAGAAGGAGGACATTCAGAAAAGAGGATATTGCATCATAAAGATAATACCGGTTTTGAAATTCAGAACACATTAAGCAAAATTGTCAGATCACATCCCAATATTGACATTTACGAAAACTTTTTCGCCATCGAAATTATCACCCAGCATCATATGGGAAAACTGATCAAACGTTATTTTCCTGATATTGAGTGTTACGGGGCATATGTACTGGACCCGGAGACCGGCATCATCCATAAGTTTTTATCGCGTATTACCATGATGGCTACAGGAGGTATTGGAAATTTATATCATATCACCACCAATCCTCTGATTGCCACAGGTGATGGTGTTGCAATGGTTTACCGTGCAAAAGGGATCATTGACCATATGGAATTCGTACAGTTTCATCCGACTTCACTATATAATCCGGGTGAACGTCCCAATTTTCTGATTACTGAAGCTGTGAGGGGTTCTGGTGCTGTGTTCCGCAATCATAAGGGCGAAGATTTTATGAAACGTTATGATGAAAGGGGTTCACTTGCTCCGCGCGATATTGTCGCCAGAGCAGTTGATAATGAAATGAAGACCAGCGGAGATGAGTTTGTTTTTCTGGACTGCCGGCATCTTGGGGACATAGATCTGGAGCAGCACTTTCCCACAATATTTGAAAAATGCAAATCGCTTGGTATTGATATGGCAAACGATTTAATCCCTGTTGTTCCGGCTGCCCATTATATGTGCGGCGGGATCAGGGTTGACGTGAACGGCTGCACTTCAATTCAGCGGCTTTATGCTGCCGGTGAAACCATTTATTCCGGTTTACATGGCGCCAACCGTCTTGCAAGCAATTCGCTTCTGGAATCAATGGTCTATGCTGACCGATCAGCCCTACACAGCTTACAAGCAGTAAACGACTATGGAATTCAGGAAAAGATACCTGACTGGAATGATGAAGGGACCGCGCATACGGAAGAAATGGTGCTGATCACACAGAATTTCAAGGAAGTTCAGCAAATATTCAGCTACTATGTGGGTATTGTCCGTTCAAACCTCCGGTTAAAAAGGGCCATGGACAGGCTTGCAATAATATATAATGAGACGGAGGAACTGTTTGTTAAGTCCAAATTATCCATAAAGCTTTGTGAATTGCGCAATATGATCAATGTCGGTTACCTGATCATAAAGGAAGCCCAACAACGCAAGGAAAGCAGGGGATTACACTATACACTTGACTATCAGCATAAAAATCCTATCAATAATTCGGATACGTGATCTTTATCCGGTCCAGTATTGTATTTATTTCGTGAACATCCAGGGATGTCACCAGCCTGATGCGGATATCCTTAAAATTGGGTAACGCCTTGAAATAAGCTGAAAAATGCCGGCGCATTTCCAGAATACCCCTTTTTTCACCTTTTACTTCAATTGATTTTCTGAATTGAAATCTGGCCAGTTCAACCTTTTCCTGAACTGTTAACGGAGGAGGTAATTCTCCGGTATCGAGGTATTGTCTGATCTCGCGAAAGATCCAGGGCTTTCCTATTGCTGCCCGTCCGATCATTAAGCCGTCCACCCCAAATTTGTCAAATGCTTCCTTTGCGGTTTGCGGGCTGATAATATCACCATTTCCGATAACCGGAATTTTCATACGCGGATTGTTTTTAACAGCGGCGATCATGTTCCAGTCCACATTGCCCTTATAAAATTGCTCACGGGTTCTTCCATGAATTGTAATGGCTCTGATTCCGGTATCCTGTAAACGTTCAGCAATTTCAACAATATTTTTATTTTTTTCATCCCAGCCGATGCGGGTTTTTACGGTTACGGGGATGTTGACGGAACGCACAATAGCTTCGGTCATGCTTACCATGAGCGGGATGTTGCATAGCATACCCGCACCTGCACCGCGCCTGGATATCTTTCGCACAGGGCAGCCAAAGTTAATATCGATCAGGTCCGGTTTTGCTTCTTCAGCAATTTTGGCTGCATCTACCATGCTTTCGATCAAATGGCCGTATAATTGAATACCGACCGGCCTTTCCTCGTCCGTAAGAATCAGCTTGTTGTGACTTCGGTTGATATTCCTGATCAGGCCGTCCGAAGGGACGAATTCGGTATAAACCATGTCAGCTCCCATTTGCCTGCATATGGAACGGAATGACCTGTCGGTGATATCTTCCATCGGCGCGAGCAAAAGCGGTTCCGGTCTGAGCGATATAGTCCCTATATGAACCAATTACCAATATTTTGTGAAGTGCCCAAAGATAGGAAATTTAAGATTTTAATGAAATTCAAATTGAGTATGGATGTGAATGAAGCGCTAAAAACCGGAATCGCTTTGATTTAATTTTTATTATTTTTACGGGTTTAAGAAACAACTGCATGACAACAGAATACACACAAGGTTTTCGTCAGTCTTTTCACGGAATGTCACCTATGGCAAAAATTCTTCTTGTTTGCCTCATCGTATTTCTGTTGATGTTCATAAGTTCAGTGTTATCAGCAGTGCTGGCGATACCGATATTTGGCCTTACCCTGACCGGTATCCTTGAAGCCATCAGTAATCCGGGTCAAGAAAACCTGGCAGTGATAAAGTATTTTCAGATCGTACAGTCGGTCTTTGTGTTTATCGTTCCCGCAATCTTTGTGGCCTGGTTATTCAGCCGCGATACATTCAGTTATATTAAAGCCAACATTAAACCTTATATGCTAACGGTTTTGATGGTGTTGGGGTCAATCATACTGGCAATACCAATCCTGAATGTTCTGACAGTGTTCAATTCGCAACTTGATTTACCGGATTGGCTTGGCAATGTAGAAAAAGAAATTATTGCACTGGAGGAAAGTGCATGCCGGCTGACAAAACTGTTTCTCGATGGAGATAAATTTAAGGACCTTGCCTTGAACCTGATCATGATCGCAATATTGCCTGCTGTAGGTGAAGAATTCCTATTCAGGGGTGTTTTTCAGCGGCTTTTTTCAGAATGGACCCGGAGTCACCATTGGGGAGTGCTTTTGGGGGCATTTATTTTCAGCTTTTTTCATTTTCAGTTCTTTGGTTTTTTACCCCGTTTTATCCTTGGTATTTATTTCGGGTACCTCTTTGTGTGGAGCGGTACGATATGGGTGCCGGTAGCAGGGCATTTCATTAACAATGGTCTGGCAGTGATTTATTATCACTTCTCATCAGAAGAAATGGGAGAAACCATGCTTGACCGTATCGGAACCAGTGGCGAAAGTCCTTATATATTGATAATCAGCTCGATTCTTGCTACGGCACTGATATACGCTACCTTCAGGTTTGAAAAAGCAAAGAAAAGTTCAGACCGGTAATGCAGGGTTTTCATTTTTTTTCCTAAGCTCATTTCTGCGATAAAAATATACCACACCATAAATCCTGGAATTATTCCTTTTGTGTTCTTCGGGCAGATCTTTGTAGTAATCTTCCACTTCATTCCAGATTGTTACAATGATATCATCGGCTGTTATTCTTAATTCTGAAAGCTTTGTCTGACAACGTTGTAAATTCTTTTGCAGCATTTTTTGAAATATGTATGTTTCCAAAAAAGTCTCGTATTTTACCTTAACCAGTGCTATTGTGGGATTTGAGACAGGTGTCAGTCCATTCATGAGCCGCCTTGATTCACCCTGAATGAGTTTTTCACCCCATTTTATTACACTGGTTTCGGTTTGAAATGCAGGTACCTTTTTCTGATCATGACTGAAGCCAAAATATTCACGGTCGGTTGAACGCAAGTCTCCCCGGGCAATGGCCATGTTAACAACCTGGATAAAATGGGACATGTACAATTTTACTTTTTGAAGGCTCTTTTTGTATTCCTTACTGCTGTTTACCTGTTTATTGAATGCCTGGCGACACTCAAGCAGGATTTTCTCAAACCCCGGAAGACTGGAGTTTAATCTTTGAAGGGTCTCCTGCGAAAATGCAAGCTTAAACGGCGGCAGTTCCTTGCCTTTTTCGTAAGCAATCCTCAAAGCTCTGAACCTGGCCAGATCCGTATTGGGCAGTCGTCTGTAAGGCATAGGTGATCATTGGCTATGAATGCGAAGGTAAGAATTTTTATCTGACAGCATGCCTATTCGCAGGCATACAGTGTGAAAGAGAAATAGCTGATCCATGAACCGAAAACAAAATAAAGTGCTTTTCCTTACATAAAAATAAAAATAGAATTTAATTTAGTCCTGTGATTTTGTATAGTCAAAAATTCTTAAAGCATTTGGTCTAACCTAAATTAAATTATGATGTTTCCTTCCAGAATTTACATTGAACGCAGAGCGTCCCTGAAGAAGTTCATGGGTAAGGGAATAATCCTTCTTCCCGGGAACCCGGAAACATCCATGAATTATAAGGCAAATTACTATCCTTTCAGACAGGACAGTACTTTTTTGTATTATTTCGGACTGGACATACCTGATCTGGCAGCTATAATTGATGCTGAGTCGGGAGACGAAATTATATACGGAAATGATGCTTCAATAGAAGATATTATATGGATGGGTGAAGCAGAAATACTCAGCATCCGTTCTGAAAGGTCGGGTGTGCACCAGATCAGGCCTTTCCGGCAGCTTGAGCAGGATGTCGGCAAAGCCAGATCCCTTGGCAGAAAGCTGCATTATTTACCTCCCTACCGTGAACAAAGGAGGTTGCAGCTTGCCCGTTATGGTGGAATGAAATATGAAGAGGTTGACCGGAATGCATCGGCACAACTCATCAGAGCTATTGTATCTCAGCGTTCTGTTAAGGATCATGCTGAGTTACAGGAAATGGAAAAAACCATGTCCGATGTAACCTGTAAGGCATATTACCAGGCTGTTCAGGTCATTAAGCCCGGAAATCATGAATACAATGTGGCAGGTGCACTGGAAGGAACAGTACTGCAGCATAATTGCAGAATGGCTTATCCGGTCATCTGTACAATTCACGGTGAAATTTTGCACAATAATTCTTATGGGCATTTGCTGCAAAGCGGACAGCTTCTTTTAATTGATGCCGGAGCTGAATCGGAAATGCATTATGCCACGGACATCACCCGGACCTATCCGGTGGGAGGCAAATTTACGAGGATTCAAAAAGATGTCTATAACATCGTCCTGAATGCCCAGGTAGAAGCGATAGCTGCAATCAGACCTGAAATTTCCTACCGGGATATCCATTTTAAGGCTGCAAGAACCATTGCTGAAGGATTAAAGGACATTGGACTTTTAAAAGGTAACACGGATGATGTTGTTCAGCTTGGCGCCCATGCATTGTTTTTTCCGCATGGACTGGGACATATGATCGGACTGGATGTGCATGATATGGAAGATCTGGGAGAGGATTATGTGGGTTATGATCGTGAATTTAAAAGATCGGAGCAATTTGGCACAGCTTATCTGCGGATGGCCAAACGCCTGCTGGAAGGCAATGTGGTCACCGTTGAACCCGGCATATACTTTATAGATGCGCTGATCGACAAATGGCGGGAAGAAAAACGCTTCAATGATTTTATAAATTATGAGGCATTGGAGAAATTCAGAGGCTTTGGCGGAATACGGATTGAAGATAACGTTGCAGTCACCAGGGAAGGCCATCATGTCATCGGCAAACCCATACCTAAAGCTCCTGATGAACTGGAAAATATGTTAGGTGGTTGAATGTTATGATCCTGAAACGCATTGATCAATAAATTCTTTCAAAACTTCAAGGGATCTTTCAGGTTCTTCAATGAATCCCATATGACCGGAATTTTCAAGCGTAACCATTTGCAGGTTTTTTCCCAGGGACACAGCTCTTTGATGCACCTGGTCGAAATTGATGTAGTTGTCTTTGCGTCCAAGGATCCACATAATAGGTACAGGGCATTCTGAAATAACAGCGGTGCGGTCGGGTCTGCATTTCATCCCTTTCAGCAGGGCTACGATTCCTGCGTCAGGTGTGTTCCGGCCTATTTTCTTTGCTTTTGATATTTGCGTTTTTAAACGGACGAGATTCGTGTCAGAAAATCCTTTAGGTATGTTCGAGGTTATCAGAAGCTTTTTCTTACCCCCCCATACCAGGTCAATTTCCCTGTCACGGTTTATTTTCTTATCGTCGGTGTCGGCAAAAGGAACTGAATGAAACAATACCAGCCCTTTCAGATATTCCGGGTATTTTTCTGCAAAAGCCAGCGCAACGTATCCTCCCATGGAATGTCCGGCAAGGATACAACTGTCAACAGAAAGCCTGTCAAGTAGCTTTTTAATGTAGGAGGCCATGAGTTCCATTGTATGAACGGACTGTATAATTCCGGAATAGCCGTGGCCGGGCAGATCGGGACAAATCACCCTGTTGTTTTCCGATAGTATGTCCGCAAAAGGATACCAGATTTTCAGGGACTCAAGATAACCATGGAGCAATACCACAGGTGTACCCGTTCCGGTGTCCGCATAACGCATGTTAATCGGGTCGAATTTCAAATTTTGTGTTTTCATAGCAGTCTTTCCAAGTCTTTTACTTCAATGGGAATATCCTCCATCAGGTCCTCATTCCCGTTCCCTGTGATCAAAATATCATTTTCAATCCGAATGCCCAGTTTTTCTTCAGGTATGTATATCCCGGGTTCACAGGTAAGTACCATTCCCGGTTTGAATACAGCATCCTTATCTCCCGGATCATGCACATCCAGTCCCATGAAATGCGAAGTACCATGCATATAATACTTCTGATAAAGCGGGGATTTATTATCCTGGTGATCCAGATCCTGCCGGGTGTACAACCCCAGTTTTACATGTTCTTTCTCAAAACGCTTGCACACCTCATCGTGAACACTGTTGATGCATGCACCCGGTTTAATTAAAGAACGGGCGAATTTAAAGACATCCAGCACCGTTTCATATACGGTTCTTTGCCTGTCCGTGAAACGTCCGTTTACCGGAAAGGTTCTTGAGCAATCAGCAGTATAATTTCTAAAATCAGCACCAAAATCGAGCAGTAAAAGTTCGCCATCCTGACATTGTTTATTGTTTGCATCATAATGCAGGGAGCAGGCATTTATCCCGGATGCGACAATGGGCTGAAAAGCATGACCATTGGCACCTTTAACGATAAACTCATGAATGATTTCAGCTTCCACTTCATATTCCATGACACCTGGCTTCAGGAATTCAAGTACCCTTTTAAAAGCATCTTTTGTAATGCTGCATGCTTCGCGGATCAGGTTGATCTCAATATCACTTTTGATTGTGCGCAGTTTGCGCATTAAAGGGGCAAGCCTGTAATAAGTATGGGCCGGATATTTGCTTTTCAATTCATTTGCATAGCGCGCATTTCGACAGGGAATTTCGGGAATAAACTTTGGTTGTTCAGGTGTATTCAGGTATACCTGGTTGGCATATATCATCTGTCCTGCCAGTATGGATTCAAAATCATCAATATACTTTACGTTTTTTATGCCTGAACTTGCCTGTGCATCTTCAATGGTCAGCTTCTGACCTTCCCAGATTTCAAGGTTTTTGTCCGCTTTTCTGATAAAGAGGATTTCCCGCATATTCTGATCGCGATGATCAGGTGCAAGCAAAAGTATGGTTCTTTCCTGATCGATGCCACAGAAATAAAACAGATCTGAATTTTGCCTGAAAGGGAAGAACTGATCCGCTGTACGGTTCATCTCATCGTTTGAATGCAGAATGACAAGTGAGCATTTTTCAAGCAGGGCATAAAGTCTTTTTCTGTTGGTTTCAAACAATTGATAAGGTATCTTTTGGATTTTCATATTTTGTTGAAGATTTGTAGAAACATATGTTAAACATTCATAAAGCTTTGTAAATATATGGCCGGAAAGTTAAATTTGTTAACAGTTTTGCAGTTCTTTGATTTTTTATATAAAAATAATTTTGTTCTTTATCGTCACATATCCTGCCTTCATGTTGTGAAAAATTATATACATATTTGTCAGTGGTTTCAATAACACGGAGGTTTCGATACAATTTTTCTTTTATATGAGTATCATCTTTAACTCATCAATCGGCAAAAAGCTAATTATGTCTCTCGCTGGCCTGTTTCTCATTGCCTTCCTGCCGGTACACCTGGGGATTAATTTATGTCTGATCCTGTACGATACACGGGAGGTTTTCAATAAGGCAGCTCATTTTATGAGTAACAACCTGATCATAAAAGTAATTGAAATCTTCTTATTTGCAGGTCTCATATTGCATATATTTTACGGTATTTACCTTCAGATCCAGAACTGGATGGCAAGACCTGTGAGATACAAAATAGAGAATTACTCACAAACATCATTTTTCTCAAAATTCATGATCCATACCGCAGCAATAATTGCAGTTTTTCTGGTAATTCACCTGAGTAATTTTTATTTTAAGTCAAAGATATTCGGAGAAGTTCCTATTGTGATTTACGATGGAAAAGCTTATCATGATCTTGGCATCCTCGTGATCGAAAAATTTAAAATTCCCGGATTTGTATGGTTCTATATTGGCTGTTTCCTGTTCCTGGCATTTCATTTGCTTCATGGATTTCACTCGGCTTTTCAGACCCTGGGACTGGACCACAAAGTTTATACGCCTGTGATCAAATCACTTGGTTGGCTTTACACATTATTGGTTTCCGTAGGTTTTATCCTGATCCCCATCTATATATATTTCCTGGTATAATATTCCGAAAACCATCTCTATGGAAAAAATCAATACAAAAATTCCGAAGGGACCACTAGAAGAGAAATGGGCACATTATAAGGCAACGCAGAAGCTGGTAAATCCTGCAAACAAAAGAAAGCTTGATATTATTGTTGTCGGTACCGGACTCGCAGGGGCTTCAGCAGCGGCAAGCCTGGGAGAACTGGGATTTAATGTAAAGGTCTTTTGCTATCAGGACAGTCCGCGAAGGGCACACAGCATTGCAGCCCAGGGAGGCATCAATGCTGCTAAAAATTACACAAATGACGGGGACAGTGTATACCGGCTTTTTTATGATACGATAAAAGGAGGAGATTATCGCTCGCGGGAGTCTAATGTTTACAGGCTTGCTGAAGTCAGTGGCAGCATCATTGACCAGTGTGTTGCACAGGGTGTGCCTTTTGCAAGGGATTACGGAGGGTTGCTTGAAAACCGCTCTTTTGGCGGGGCACAGGTATCACGTACCTTTTATGCACGGGGACAGACCGGACAGCAGTTGTTGCTGGGAGCGTATGGTGCAATGATGCGTCAAATAAACAAAGGAACGGTTGCCTTATACATACGGATGGAAATGCTTGACATCGTGATTATAGATGGTAAGGCACGCGGTATTGTCACACGCAATCTGCTGACAGGAAATATCGAAAGGCATTTTGGTCATGCAGTAGTCCTGGCCACAGGGGGCTACGGAAGGGCTTTTTTCCTGTCAACCATGGCCATGGGATCTAATGGCAGTGCAATCTGGCAGGCATATAAAAAAGGGGCATACTTTGCCAATCCTTCATTTGTTCAGATACATCCCACATGCATACCCGTTCATGGTGATTATCAGTCGAAATTGACGTTAATGAGTGAAAGCCTTCGAAACGATGGCCGGATATGGGTACCCAAGAAAAAGGAGGATGCGGAAGCCATCAGAAATCGCATAAAAAGCCACAGGGATATACCTGAATCTGAAAGGGATTACTATCTCGAAAGAAGATACCCTGCTTTTGGCAACCTGGTGCCGAGGGATGTTGCCTCCAGGGCAGCGAAAGAAAGATGTGATGCAGGATATGGAGTCGGAAGCGGCCTGGCAGTATATCTTGACTTCTCAGATGCGGTTAAGAGACTTGGGATTGATACGATCAGAGAGCGGTATGGTAATCTTTTTCAGATGTATGATAAGCTTGTGGATGAGGATCCGTATCAGAATCCCATGATGATTTATCCTGCTATTCATTATTGCATGGGTGGTTTATGGGTTGATTATGAACTGATGACCACCATTCCGGGGCTATATTCCATTGGAGAATGCAATTTTTCTGATCACGGGGCCAATCGGCTGGGAGCCTCGGCTTTGATGCAGGGTCTTGCCGACGGATATTTCATTTTACCTTATACCATCCAGAATTATCTTGCTGATGACATTTTAACGCCAAAGATTCCTCTTGAACACCATGCTTTTGAAATGGCCGAAAAGAGTGTAAAGGAAAAAATTACCAAAATGATGCAGATCAGGGGAAAAACATCTGTTGACACGATACACCGGAAGTTTGGCCTGTTGTTGTGGGAAACGGCTGGTATGGAAAGAAACAGACAGGATCTTGAAAAAACCATACAGGAATTTAAAGCGCTTAAAGAGGAGTTCTGGAGCGATATCAGGATACCGGGCAATGACCATGAACTCAATCCGGAGCTGGAAAAAGCCGGACGTGTTGCTGATTTCATTGAGATTGGTGCGTTAATGGTGCGTGATGCATTATCCAGGGAGGAATCCTGCGGGGGTCATTTCAGAACCGAATACCAGACTGAAGACGGTGAAGCAATGCGCAACGATAATGATTTTATGCATGTTGCCGTGTGGGAATGCAGGGGACCTGACCATGAACCGGCATTGCATGAAGAATCGCTGAGTTATGAAAACATAAAAATTCAGACACGTGATTACAAGCATTGACATAACATGGATTACAGGAGCCGTATCCAGGGAAATCATATAAAACGGAAATAATATGGACTTCATTTTGAAGATCTGGAGGCAGCAGGATTCACAAGCAAAGGGAAAATTTGAAACATATCAGGTGACAGGTATATCACCTGATTGTTCCTTTCTGGAGATGCTGGATATTTTGAACAACCGGTTGATCGACAGGTTTGAGAAGCCAATTTGTTACGATCATGATTGCAGGGAGGGTATTTGCGGATCATGCGGGTTGTATATTAACGGCAGACCGCATGGCCCCGATTCAGCAATTACTACATGCCAGTTGCATATGCGCAGGTTCAGGGACGGGGATACAATTATCGTTGAGCCCTGGCGTGCAAAACCATTTCCTGTAATTAAAGACCTGGTTGTTGACCGTTCCGCATTTGATGAAATCATCATGGCTGGAGGCTACATTTCTGTGCATACGGGCAGTGCTCCCGAAGCGAACACCATTGCCGTTCCGAAGGTAAAAGCAGAGATTTCCATGGATGCTGCAGCATGCATTGGATGCGGAGCATGTGTTGCAGCATGCAAAAATGCTTCAGCCATGCTGTTTGTCGCTTCAAAAATATCACAGCTGGCTGTATTGCCTCAGGGTATTGTCGAGGCAAAGGAACGGGTACGGAAAATGGTTGCCAGAATGGATGAGCTGGGCTTTGGCAATTGTACAAATACCGGAGCCTGTGAAGCCGAATGTCCGAAAGGGATCTCTCTCACTCATATCGCCAGACTAAACCGGGAGTATTTCGCTGCGAAACTTCTGTGATTTATTTAAATACGCCGAAAGGATAAAGAATGAATGCGTTTTGTTTACTTCTTCTATCCTGAAATCAAGCTTGTTTTGACTGGCAAGGCTGATCTGGATCATTCCCACCCGGGCACTGACATCCTGCATAAGTGCTTTAGACTGCACCTCCCGTTTGAGTTTACGCAGTTCTTCATGCGGTAATGAATTGATCTCATTACAATAAACAGTCAATTTGGGTCCGTCATCTGATTTTATCAAATTTCCGGTTGTCAGCTTATAATAACCGGTAAGATCCTGAAGTGAAAACCAGCCTTTACCGCAGTCAATAACATTTCTGCTTTTTTGAGTATCTGCCGAATAATAGGATACGTTCTGTGTAAGTTCGACGAATATCCTGAATACCTGTTGAAGGAATTTAGCTTTGTGGTCCAAAAAGGACTGAATATAATTCCCCATATAAGAAATCAGGTTCACAGTGACCGGTCCCTGGAATAATATTAATGCGTTATCCTGGTATTCATGCTCAATATACATCGCTTTGATATTGAGAAGAAATTGTAATTGATGTTCAAAATAAATTCATGAAACAATATCTTATTGTGATAATGGTAAAAAGTTCTTAACAAAATCACTATTTATAGCTTTTCAATTCAAAGTTTTTACCAGTGTTATTGCCCTTTTAATGATTTTCAAATTTTTATCGGCATCAAACATTTCAACATATAATAAATATATTCCCATTCCGGCAATTCTGTTGTTGTTGTCCCTGCCATCCCAGGTAAGACAACTTCCCGGACCAAACAATGTATTCGATGCAAGCGTGTTAACCTCCCGTCCGTATGCATCAAATATGATAATATTGGCAATAAATCCGGACTCATTATTGTTCAGACAAATAGTGACGTAATCATCACATCCGTCATTATCGGGAGAAAAGATCCCGGGGATGATCAGCAGATCTCCTGTCTCCGGGTTGTGTAAAAGCTGCTGTGAATTCCGGTAACCCGGGGTAGCAAATCCAGATGTTTCCGAGGCGGAATGCCAGTTGCCAATATCCTGTGAATTACCTTCTGCGCGGATCCTCTCAAGAGATGCACCTTCAACCGAATTCAGCAGATCAATGTGCATATGCCGGGAGTATGTCATCCGGTCGATACAATGCATTTGCCTGTCATATAAACCAATAATGCCTTCTTCGTCAGGAAGTGAAAACAAATCCTGTACTTCAGCGATATTTTGCTGCCATTTGGTCAGGGTTATGTCCGGCAGGTTCGTTTTATCGGGCGTTATGACCAGATACCCGTCAGGGAAAAGCAGGTGGGCATGATCCTTCAATGAAATCAATTTATTAATTTTCAGTCCAAACGGATCAAGCAGACCAACCGAAAGAGCAGTCAGGTCTATTACTTTTAAAGACCTGTTATACAATTCAATAAATTCATCAATATGATCATTGGAATCAAACAAAACCTCATTTACAACAATATCGAAACTATCCACCTCCTGTGGAAGTGCAAAATCGACCATGGCATTTTTTTCAAGGGGATTTCCTGCACAATCGTTTAGAGAATCCAGTGTAATGATCCTATATTTTGTATCCGGACTAAAATCTGCTGAAAAACTGAGTATGACGGATGCATAATCCGGGGGAATGGGCGCTACGACTTCAGGATGCAACAATCCATGGTTTGCTGAATAGTTGTAACGGTTCATCATGGAAGCACTGTCCATGCTCTCATTAAAGTGCAGTCTGACGGTATTGGGGGTGACATAAGTTGCCCGTAAAAGTACAGGTTGAAGAATATCAGGATTTTCAGCATAAACTGAATTTTCTGTACCGGGTGTGCCTCCTCTGTAATCGTCTGATTCATACCAGTTCTCGCCTTTTCCACAGGGATTATCCGGGTCGATGATTTCAAGTGACCAGCCTCCTTCTTTTTTAAAGGATGATGCGTACCATTTGTTTGAGAATGATACCGAATGTATGATAGTACCGTGCTGGTTTTTTAATATTAGAGTCTGGCCTCCGTTTAAAATGGAAGGCAGTCCGTTAACCGGGATGGTATTCCCGTATTGACCCAGATCTTCTGCCCGTTCCGAATCACAAAGTATGGCACGGCAACCGGGATCCATGATTGCATAAGGAAATGATTTGCTTCTGTTGCCAATCACGATATACCATCCTGTTAAATCTACGGCCTGATCACTCCTGTTGTATAATTCAACATACTCTGCATCAGGCAGTAATACACATGGATACGGATCGGCCATAATTTCACTGATGATAACCTGACAGGGTTTTGTAAGATCTTCGCTACTGGTTTTTAATATACCGTTCGTGATATTTTCATTGCATAAAATGGGTACGGCATGCTGCAGCTGAAATAACAGCACCGGTAAAAAAATAAAATGAGAGGTTTTCATATATCATTATTTTTGCGAATTTTGCACCTGAACGTGTGTACTAAATTAAATATTAATTCATTATTATTCAAGGGGGCTTTTCATCTCAGCCTTTTTTTCAAAAAAAAACGAGTTGTTCATTAAATTACCCATTGTTATGAAAGTTGCAGTTGTCGGGGCTACCGGACTTGTCGGTGCACAAATGATCAAAGTGCTTGAAGAGTATGATTTTCCTGTAACAACTTTTATCCCCGTTGCATCGGAAAAATCAGTTGGCAAAAAAATTGCTTTCAAAGGAAATGAATACACGGTTGTGGGACTCGAAACTGCTGTTGGTAT
This sequence comes from Bacteroidales bacterium, assembly GCA_016935355.1. Lineage (GTDB taxonomy): Bacteria > Bacteroidota > Bacteroidia > Bacteroidales > UBA10428 > UBA5072. Next base: position 39,123 of record JAFGRC010000158.1, on the reverse strand, counting down.
GAAGCCCCGCATCGCAATATTTTCAGCCGGAGGAGCCACATCAAAAGAATGGGCTCCTAAATTTGCCGAAGCCGGAACAACGGTAATCGACAATTCATCAGCATGGCGAATGGACCCGGAAATTAAGCTGGTTGTGCCGGAAGTCAATGCACACGTCCTGACGGAAAATGACAAGATCATTGCAAATCCGAACTGCTCTACCATACAGATGGTGGTTGCCCTGTTCAGACTGCATGAAACATACAAAATCAAACGAATCGTGGTTTCTACGTACCAGTCCGTTACCGGAACCGGGAAAAAGGCAGTTGATCAGCTCATGAGTGAAAGGAATGGAATCAAAGGTGAAATGGCCTATCCTCATAGAATTGATCTCAATGCGCTGCCACATATTGATGTTTTTCTGGATAACGGGTATACAAAGGAAGAAATGAAAATGGTGCATGAAACCCGGAAGATCCTTAATGATTATACCATCGGGATTACTGCAACGACCGTCAGGATCCCTGTTATCGGAGGACATTCGGAATCGGTCAATGTTGAGTTCGAAAAGGAATATGAAATAACGGAAGTGGTTGAAATTCTTGAAAACACCCCGGGCGTGATTGTATTGGACGATCCGGGGAATAACGTTTATCCCATGCCCATAAATGCACAGGATCGCGATGAAGTATTCGTGGGAAGATTAAGACGTGATGAATCACAACCTAAGACGTTGAACATGTGGGTTGTATCCGACAATCTTCGAAAGGGTGCTGCTACCAATGCCGTGCAAATAGCCCGGCATTTACTGGATAAAGGACTTATTTAATAGAGAAAATTATCATACGGATATCTGCGGATATGAATGTCCTTTACCATTCCGTATAACATCCTTTGAAGTTCCTCCAGGTTTTGTTTCTGTAAGGCAGAAATAAAAATGCAGGGACTGTTGTTCTTAGCCATCCAGCTGTTCTTCAATTCTTTCAGGTTCAGGTTTTGTTTTGTACGGGGAGTGAGGTCATCATCATCTTTCTCAATATAGGCATATGCATCGATCTTATTGAAGACGATCAGTACAGGTTTATCGGAAGCGTCAATATCCATTAGCGTCTCGTTTACCACGTCAATCTGTTCTTCAAATCCGTTATGGGAAATATCCACAACATGCAGCAGAAGATCCGCTTCCCTGACTTCATCAAGAGTTGATTTGAATGATTCAACAAGATGATGGGGAAGCTTGCGAATAAAACCAACTGTATCTGACAACAGGAATGGAAGATTGCCAATCACTACCTTACGTATGGTTGTGTCAAGGGTAGCGAAAAGCTTATTTTCTGCAAAAATATCCGATTTGCTGATCAGATTCATAATCGTTGATTTGCCCACGTTTGTATATCCCACAAGTGACACTCTCACCAGCTTTTTCCTGTTTTTACGCTGGGTTATCATTTGCTTGTCAATCTTCTGCAAATGATTTTTCAGGCTGGCTATTTTCGTTCGGATGATGCGGCGGTCGGTTTCGATTTCTGTTTCACCGGGCCCCCTCAAACCAATCCCACCCCGCTGCCGTTCAAGATGTGTCCACATACCTGAAAGTCGCGGTAAAAGATATTCATATTGTGCCAGTTCAACCTAGGTTTTGGCATAGGCGGTTTTTGCCCTGCTGGCAAAAATGTCCAGAATCAGATTGGTCCGGTCAATTACCCTGATTTCCAACTCTTTTTCAATATTTCTGATCTGGCTGGGAGATAATTCATCATCGAAAATGGCCAGATCAATGCTTTTGTTCCGGATAAAATCATGAATCTCTTCCAGTTTGCCTTTTCCGATAAATGTCCGTGAGTTGAGGGTTTCGAGCTTCTGTATGAACTTCCTGACCGGCACTGCACCGGCGGTTTCAGTTAGCAGTTCCAGCTCATTTAGATTGTCTTCTATTTGAGGTAAAGATTGATCATTAACAGCTACACCAATCAAAACAGCTTTTTCCGGTAAGATATCCAAAATATTAAATCCCCCTTGTCTGTATTGCCATGTTCAGTCTTCAAAACAACAACAAAACTAGGAAATTATTGACATTAATTCTTACTGCTAAAGTACGGGCACATTAATTATCTCAGAAGATTGCGGTTATAACGTATCGCATCATGGATGGAATTTTTCAACGCTTCCGTGCAATCCACGATCATTTGAATGTCGTCAGGAAAAGGAATTGGCTCAATGTCAACCAGACTTTTCTTTTCCGGTGAAAGGGCTGTCAGATCACCTATTGCCCGTGCAGAGACATACTCAAAATGCGTGACTGCTGCAATGGGCTGTTTTTTTAGCAGGGATTGCGGATTGGCAGAATTGAACTCAATTTCTCCGGTTATATTACAGTCCTTTTGTTGCAGTTGCTCGACAACAGCACACTGAACTTCTTTATACTTTGCTATTTTAATATCATTTCCGGCAGTATCCTTCATTACATTTCCCCTGTCATCCAGCACATATTCAAAGCCGTCTTCAATGGTCTTTTTTTCGATATAGTCGGTGCTCTTCACCAGATCAGGTGAGACATTGATCGCCTGAAGGATGATATCAACGTAATAATCGTAATCCGTTTGCTTATCATAGTTGCGTGTATAGTATTCAACCCATTGACTGTTCAGCTCAGTAGCATTAACAGCGACCAGTCCGTCGGAAAATTCCTGTGGCAGGTTAATGATGGTGCGGTTTACAACACTAAGAAGAACCCTGCTCATGCCTTTATACCTGCACTCATCGATCAGACCGTCCAGATCCGGATATGATCCTCCGGAATATTCCCTGGCCCTTGTCAGTTCGTTATAGGCTTGCCGGTAGGATTCTTTATTATTGTTTTCCATCAGTTTTTTACCATGTGCATAAAAAAATTCGGAAGCATTCCTCTTGGCCGCAACGATTTCTGCATCATAATCCACAAATTCATACTCAACTGTCCTTCCGTTAATGTGTAAAGGCAACACTTTCCTGACAGTTGTCTGCCTGTATTTCATGCTGTTATAAAGACTGAATATTTCATCCCAGGTATCCGGATTGCCTTCCAGTTTCAGGTACCTGACCCGTTCCTGATCTCTTTCATTGGCAAGGTTATAGGCCTTGTCAAGCATTTCGGCATCGTCTTCACTATCCGGATTTTTAATAAGGTTTTTAACGGATTTGTCTATCAGAGAATCGTAGTCACCTTTTTGCAAAAGCTTTTTTGATGATGCGCAACCGGACAGTATTAAAAGGGTAAAAAGAAATGAATACCACTTCATGACCATATTGTTTGGTTTAAATAGCAATAAAACCTCTTATAAAAGAGTTCATTTATTAGATATTCGGAAGATTTCAAAAAAAGTTACAAAATACCTGATAATTTTATACTTTGTTGAAATAAATTAAGGAAACAACCTTCATCCGATCTAGTTCAGAATAAAATTTATCGGAAAATTAAACTGTACCTTCACCGGTCTGCCGCGCTGCTGTCCCGGTGTCCATAAACCATTTGACGATAGTATTACGCGAATAACCTCTTTATCGAGTTCCGGATTGAGTCCTTTCAACATTTTTACATTTACCACTTCACCAGTTGAACTGATCTCAAAATATACCTGGATCCTGCCGCTGATACGGTTCTGGACCGCACTTTGCGGATATATCATATTGCGCTGTATCCAGCTGCTGAAAGTGTTGGCATCCCTCCCCATAAACCTGGGCATTTCCTCGACGAGAAAAAAGGCTTCTTCAGTGACACTTTCCTCAGGCAACATGGATAAATCGGAAAAATCATATTCCTGATTTATATGTGCCTCTACGTTATCAAATTCAGGTTGTATGTCCAGAATTGTTTCATTGTCCACAATATTAAGCTCAAAGGGGTTTATTGGCGGTGGCGGCGGAGGGGGCTCCTCTTTTTGCTGCCGCGTGATCGGAATTTGTTCTTCATCGATATAATCGCCCGTTCTCCCGTAAAACATGGTTGTTTCTGAAGGACGGCTTTTCCATTCAAAAGCCAGCAAAGTCAGCAATAAAGCAACAATCAGTCCGATTTCAAAAAATATGAACCTCTTGTTTTCGAGACTTGCCTTTTTTGATTTTTTGGTCTCCATTTTATACGCTTTCAGAATACAAAATTATTGAAAACCTGAAAATATTTTAATACTTTTGCCCGCATTCTTTTTATTTTCACACCCACACCCACACCCACACCCACACCCACACCCAAATACCCACACCCAAGTCTCTTGCTCTTCCACACCCACACCCACACCCACACCCAAGTAGGGGAATTAGCTCAGTTGGCTAGAGCGATTGCATGGCATGCAATAGGTCAGGGGTTCGACTCCCCTATTCTCCACAAAATGCACTGATTTAGTACAAGACAGGGAAATTACACTGCGTGTTTGCACTTGGAATTGTTGAGTAATTAAATGTATGTAGCATGGAACCACAGGATACTTCTTTACACGTATCCAGGTCACCTTACTCAGGCCGGTTTTCTTTTTTTTAATAGCATCCTGAAATACACCATAACAACTGCAAGTAAAACACCAAGACCAATAGAGATGAAAATGAGATATTTATTCTTGTTTTGTTCGCTTGCATACTTTTTGTTCAGGTTGCTGATATAGAGATCCGTAACCTTTCTGTTCGCTTCCGATTCCGAGAGGTCTTATCTTTTCAGCGCTTCTTCATTCAACATTGACAAAATTTCCTGGGTTTTTTCCATCTCAAGATCCATTTCATTTTCCGAAATGGGTATCTCAATACTTATAGAAATCAGGCCAATTGAATCGAGTCTTGCCTGAACTCCTGCAGCCTGTTCGAAATTCTTCGAAGCCTCAAATGCAGCCACAAGAGCTTTAAGGTTCTTGGCTGAAAGTGAGACGATGCTGAGACTGTCAGCTATGTGAAGACTTTGTTTATAATATTTCAATGCTTCCTCCTGATTCCCTGACCTTCTGTATGCATTACCGATATTGAATAATGTAACAGCTTTACCATAGTCATAGCCGGCTTCAATTTTTGTCGCCAGGGAGCGTTCATAATATGAAATTGCATCATTGTATTTGTTGTTGATGAAAAGAAGGTTGCCAAGGTTGTTCAGGCTCATGGATGCCTCTTTTCGATTTACGGACTCATAGAGATTTTGCATGGATACTTTAAAAAACTTTTCTGCTTCAGAATAATTACCCATTTCATAATGGGCAACACCAAGCTTATTGTATACCGGTCCAAGAGCGTCTTCCATTTCCAGGTTGCGGATGATTTCAACGGTTCTTTCATAGGAAAGAATGGAGTTGGTCAGGACTTTCTGCTTGTAATACACATCCCCCAGGTTGTCCATTACATCTTTCAGACCATGTTCATCTTCAATATTTTCTTTTATTTCTTTTGACTGTTCCAGATAGTCAATTGCTTTTGAATAATCATAAGTTGTTTCATAAATATTCGCCAGATCTGACATGACGGCTGAAGCACCTGCCTGATCTCCTTCTTTTTGCTTAAGTTCAAGGGACTTCTGGTAACTGTTGATGGAATTTTGAAAATGTCCGGTATTGCAATAAACATCGGCAATCTCTTCATATAACCTGGAGACATTTGCCGGCTGACCGTATTTTTCTTCGATTGCCAGCGCTTTATTATAATAATTCAGGGCAATTTCTTCATCCCTGACTTTATTGAAAGCGTCGGCTATTTTCCGGTATACCTGTGAGCGCAGCAGCATATCCGTTCCCTGTTCAGCCTTCTGGAGCTCTTCTGAGTATGTATCGAATATTACCTTTCTTAGGCTGTCTCTTTTGGATTGCGCTTCCCTGTCCCGGACAAACTGATCATAAGCTGCATTGTCCCTTGAAGCTGCCTGCTTGTTTGATGTTTCAGCCTCCTGTGCTTTCTGAAGCATTTCAGCTTCCTGTTTCCTGGCCAGCTCGACTTTCCTCTTTACCTCTGCCAGTTCGTTAATGCCTAATGTAGCCTCGATGCTTTGCATTTTCAGCCGGGGTTCATCTTCATAAGGCATTATTGCGGAGGCCTTCTCATATTCAAGCATTGCTTCAGCATAATTCTTTTCTGAAAGATACCGGTCGCCCCTTGCCAAATGCTCCCGATACAAGGTCTGGTTATAATCAGGCTGATTTACCTGGCGATTTGGTATTCCATAAACCAGAGATCTGCCATTATCTGCCATTTGAATCATCAATAAGATGACCGTTATAATTATAAAAGATACCAGCTTCATGCTTTTCATTGGTTTCGATTTAATTTGGCAAAAATCAATCCGGATACGGTATAATATTACATACTGAAATATAAATTACCACTGGATGGATTTCCTTTTGATATACTTGTTTTCGCAATACTGATCATACTTTCAGACTTCTACGGATTTTTAATGCATAGGTTTAATTGTTGTTGCGTTTTTTTAAAGTATCAACCGGAAAGAATGAATTTTATTCGTGTTGTAAGATTCCGTGCAATATCAGTTTGAACCGATCATTTGTTTTCATAAAAAAGCAAAAATGAATTATTTTTGGAAAGAATTGACCTGAAAGATATTCAGATTAAATGATTCGCAGGTGAATTCTGACGGTAAAGAAAAGCTGAATATTCCTGTGCGTTTGCTCTTTGAATATCATCTTTTCCGAACCTGCTTTAAGTGTCCGGTCTATAGCAAATCATCATGAAACCTGATCCCCATAAATCGCTCCGGTATATCAGGAAACTGATTCTTTCAGGGGAGGGACAACAGCTTGATTTTAAATTTGAAATCAGTGATGCAAAAAAAATTGCCCGGACGTTATCGGCTTTTTCCAATACCACCGGAGGTAAATTATTGATCGGCGTTAAGGATAATGGCAAGATCAGCGGGATACAAAGTGATGAGGAAGCATACATGGTTGAAACCGCTGCACGAATCTATTGTCATCCGGAGGTTTCATTTCGCATAAAGAAGTGGTTTGTAGAAGGCAAATGGGTACTTGAGGTTGAAATACCCCAAAGTACATTGCGGCCACATTATGCACAGGATGAAAAAGGCAAATGGATTGCATATATGCGGGTAGGAGATCAGAATATGCAGGCAGACCGGGTAATGGTGTCCGTATGGAAGAACACAAGTAAGAAGAGGAGCGCATTTCTGAGTTATAATAAGGAAGAGAAAGCACTTGTTGATTACCTGGAAGATCATGATGAGATCTCTTTTTCAAAATTTTTGAAAATAGCCAGGATCAGTCCGGAACAGGCGGAGCATATTCTGGTAAATCTCATTCTGATGGATGTAATTGAGATGAACGCAACCGGTCAACCTGTCAGTTTTAAAAGAAAGACCGGCCCTTGAAGCGAATACTTCGTTAGCTCTCGGATCAGATACCGGAAGCATCTGAGATATCGTTGCCAATAAAGAACTGGTATTAACAGACTGGCATCATTTTTGAATATATATAATAAAATAGATATATAAATATATAGAATTTTACGTAATTTCTATAAACTTTTATCCAAATTATTAGTTTCTTTGTATATACAATAATCAAGAACCAATTTAATAAAAGACCATGAACAAGTTGATCATTTTAATATTAAGCATTACCCTGATGACATTACAAAGTTGTAAGGGACAAAAAGGTGAACCGGCATTACAAAATCCAGCCGATTCATCAAACGGGTCGGTTGCAATGATACAGAATGCGGAGGGTGATCAGAACGTTGCTCCGATCCATATAACAAAAGCAGAATTTTTGAAATTCATCATGGATTATGAAAAGAACACTGCAGAGTGGGTATATGAAGGCGAATTACCCTGCATTGTGGATTTTTATGCTGACTGGTGTCCTCCCTGTAAGATATCGGATCCCATACTGGAAGAACTGGCAGGTGAATATGCCGGCAGGATCAACATATATAAGGTTGATGTAGATGTTGAGCAGGAGCTGGCATCTGTTTTCGGTATTCAGAGTATTCCTACCTTTTTATTTTGCCCAATGGAAGGTAATCCGACAATTTCTTCAGGGATAGCACAGACTCCTGAAGAAACCAGAATATTGTTCAGACGGCAAATAGAAGAAATTTTATTTAATTCTTCTTTATCCGCGCTGTAATTGTGACGTTCCTGCTTAAAATAGATTAATTTTCCTTTTTTTATTAACATTGCATCAAACATATCCTTCACTGCCTTATTTTTACAATACTTTGGCAAATGATTCCTGCAAAAATCAAATGACTGTATTTTAATTTGTTGGATGATTCTGACGTACGATTGATATGTTCCTGATTTTTGACACTGAAACTACAGGTTTACCCGGCATCTACAATGCTCCCGTAACAGATGTAAATAATTGGCCACGACTGGTTCAGCTTGCATGGATGTGTTATGATCATAAGGGCAGTTTCATTGAAGCAAGTAGCTATATAATAAAACCTGAAGGTTTTACCATCCCGTTTGCAGCTGAAAAGATACATGGCATTTCAACGGAAAGGGCACTGAAAGAAGGACAGGAACTGAAGGCCGTCCTGGAATATTTTACTGAGACCCTGAAGAAAGCCACACTCATTGTTGGTCATAATATCGATTTCGATTTAAAAATAGTTGGTGCTGAATTTGTTCGCACTGCAATTCCCACAAGGTTGTTTGAAGTTCCGGCTTTCTGTACAAAGGAGGGATCAACCGATTATTGTGCAATCCCGGGAGGAAAGGGAGGCAAATTCAAATGGCCGACATTATCAGAGTTGTATTCCAGGTTATTCGGGGAGAATTTTGAGGAAGCACATAACGCTGTGGCTGATGTTGCCGCAACAGCAAGGTGCTTTCTTGAAATGGTACGATTGGAACTCATATCAGGAGTGGATCTGCGCATGAAACAAGATGATGTGCATCAGTTTAAACAGAATTTTCCCGAAATAGTACCTCCTGTCACGATTCATGATCAGTATACCCCGCCTGAAAAAAAATCAGCAGAAACAACCAACATTGAGATTGGATCCGAACAATCAGAGGCAGAAACGGATCGTTTTTCTTTTACACATCTTCATGTCCACACACAGTATTCAATACTTGACGGTGCTTCGGATATTCAAACATTACTGGAAAAAGTGAAAAACGACAACATGTCGGCTTTGGCCATTACGGACCACGGGAACATGTTTGGAGTCAAGGAATTTCATAATGAAGCAACCAGAATGGGCATAAAACCGATCTTAGGTTGTGAGGTATATGTTGCAAGAAGATCGAGGCATGATAAAACAGAAAAAATTGACGCAAGTGGTTTTCATCTGGTATTGCTGGCAAAGAACAGGCAGGGCTATCAAAATCTGATTAAGCTTGTTTCATATGGATGGACAGAAGGTTACTACTATAAGCCCCGGATCGATCAAGAATTATTAAAACAGCATAAAACAGGACTCATTGCATTGACTGCCTGCCTGCATGGTGAAATACCCTGGCTGTTGCTTCATGACGGTATTGAAGCTGCCCGTGAGGCAGCAGAAAAATACAGAAAAATTTTCGGGGAAGATTTTTATTTCGAACTTCATAGACATCCTTCGGGAAGTCCGGAAATTGATCGCGAAGTATATGAAAACCAGGTTTTCGTGAATAAAAGTCTGCTGGAATTATCGGCCGAAACAGGTATTAAATGCGTGGCTACCAATGATGTGCATTTTATAAATAAGGAGGATGCCCTTGCGCATGACCGTTTGCTGTGCATCAGTACGGGTAAGGACATGGATGATCCGACCAGAATGCGGTATACGCACCAGGAATGGCTGAAAACTCAGCAGGAAATGAAAGAGCTTTTTAAAGATGTGCCTGTAGCCATTGCCAATACCCGTGAAGTAGAGGAGAAAGTTGAGTATTATGAGCTGAACAGCGATCCTATTATGCCTGATTTTCCAATACCTGAGGGATTCAGGGACGCACATGAATATTTGCATTTTCTTACTTATCAGGGCGCAAATGTCCGTTATCCTCAAATAAACGAAAGAATCAGGGAAAGAATTGATTTTGAACTTGAGACCATCAGCAAAATGGGGTATCCGGGTTACTTTCTGATCGTATGGGATGTTATCAGAGCAGCGCGTGAAATGGGTGTTTCTGTTGGTCCCGGCCGGGGTTCAGCTGCCGGTTCGGTAGTGGCATACTGTTTAAAGATCACTGATATTGATCCGATCCAGTACGATCTTCTGTTTGAACGATTTTTAAATCCCGACCGCGTTTCAATGCCCGATATTGATATTGATTTTGACGAAGACGGGCGGGAAAAAGTGCTTCAGTACGTGGTGAAAAAGTATGGTGCTGACCGGGTTGCGCATGTCATAACATTCGGAACAATGGCTCCTAAAATGGCGATTCGCGATGTTGCCCGTGTACAAAGGCTGGATCTGGCTGAAGCTGACCGGCTTGCAAAACTGATCCCGGACACACCGGGAACTACTTTCAACGATGCATATGAGAAAGTACCGGCTTTGCAGGAAGAAAAAACATCTTCAAATGAACTTATTGCAACTACACTTAAATATGCAGAAGTGCTCGAAGGTTCGGTACGTCAGACCGGTGTTCATGCCTGCGGCATTATCATAGGAAGGGACAATCTGGAGGAATATATTCCGATTTGCCGGAGCAAAGATGCGGAACTGAATGTAACTCAATATGAGGGGGCACATATTGAATCTGTCGGAATGCTTAAAATGGATTTTTTGGGACTGAAAACGCTTTCCATTATTAAGGATACGCTTGAAAACATTAAAATCTCAAAAAATATAGAGATCGACATCAATTCAGTCCCTCTGGATGATCAGTTAACTTATGAATTATACAGCAGAGGCGAAACTACGGGTTTATTCCAGTTTGAATCCGAAGGCATGAAAAAGTATTTGAAATCGCTGAAACCCAACCGTTTTGAAGATCTCATCGCAATGAATGCGTTATACCGGCCGGGTCCAATGGATTACATCCCGAGCTATATAAACCGGAAGCACGGTAAAGAGGAGATTGCATACGACATACCTGAAATGGAGGCTTATCTTAAAGATACCTATGGCATAACCGTTTATCAGGAGCAGGTCATGCTGCTTTCCCAGTTGCTTGCAGGATTCAGCAAGGGTAAGGCAGATTCACTGCGAAAGGCTATGGGAAAGAAGATAGTCGCCATGATGACTGATTTACAGGCACAATTTGAAGAAGGTTGCGTTAAAAACGGACATGATCCGAATATAGTACGAAAAATATGGAAGGATTGGGAATCATTTGCACATTATGCCTTTAACAAGTCGCATTCGACATGTTATGCTTATATTTCTTATCAGACAGCCTATCTGAAAGCACATTATCCTGCAGAATTCATGGCAGCGGTCCTGAGCCGGAATATTAACGATATCAAAAAGATCGGTTTCTTCATGGATGAATGCAAGCGAATGGGACTCAACGTACTGGTGCCTGACGTAAATGAAAGTTATGCCAGATTTACCGTTAACACTGATGGAAATATACGTTTTGGACTTGCAGCGATTAAGGGTGTGGGAGAATCTGCGGTAGAGCATATCATAGAAGTCCGAAAGCAGGGAGGACTCTTTAATAACATATACGACCTTGTTGAAAGGGTGAACCTGACGATTGTAAATAAGCGTTGTCTGGAGGCACTTGCTGTGAGCGGAGGTTTTGACAGTTTCCATGATTTTAAGCGCTATCAGTACTTTGACAGTCAGGAAAACGGTTCAAGCTTTATTGAGCAGCTGATCCGGTATGGAAATAAGGTTCAGAGCCAGAATGTGTCTACACCTACACTTTTCGGAGACCTTGATACAATTGAAGTGCTGAAGCCAAAGCCACCTGAAACGGAAGAATGGTCTCCGCTGGTCACCCTGAATCAGGAAAAAGAAGTGATCGGAATCTACCTGTCAGCCCATCCCCTGGATCATTTTAAAATTGAAATGCAGCAGTTCTGCGATGTATCTCTTGCTGAACTGCGTGACCTTGTGCCATTAAGGGATAAAGAACTTAAAACTGCAGGCATGGTCACCAAAGTAAAGCATGCAACGACAAAAAACGGCAAACCATATGGTTCATTTACCATTGAAGATTACACCGATTATTACACCTTCACATTATTTAACAAGGATTATGAAAACTTCAGGAAATACATGTATGAAGGCTATTCTTTGTTGCTGAAAGGAGTAATTCAGGATAATACATGGAAAAAACCCGTGGAGCTGGAATTTAAAATAAAAGAAATATTCATGCTGAGCTCAGTGAGGGATGAACTGATCCATAACATACAGATCAGAATACCAATTGAAAGACTTAATGACGAACTGGTATCTGAGATCAGCGAATTTGTTGGCAAAGAAAAAGGGAACGCGAATATGAAAGTTCTGGTGTATGACCAGACTGAAAACGTCAGTGTGGAAATGTTCAGCCGGTACAAAAAAATTGCCCTTTCAAATGAGCTGTTTGATTACCTGACCGAAAACAGGGAACTGGAATACAGACTGTATTAGCACAGGGTAAGTAATAAATGCGAAACAAACAAGAAACATCCTTTATATAAATAATTTTAATATTGAGTATCATGGCAATTGAATTAACCGACGAAAATTTTGATGAAATTGTTTTAAGTGCTGATAAGCCTGTAATAGTGGATTTTTGGGCTGAATGGTGTGGCCCTTGCAGAATCATCGGGCCCATTATTGGTGAAATTGGTGAAGATTACGGGGATCGGGTAATTATTGGTAAAATGGATGTCGACAACAATCCATCCACTCCTGCCAGATACGGCATCCGGAACATTCCGACGGTACTGTTCTTTAAAGATGGAAACATAGCTGACAAACAGGTGGGTGCAGTTCCCAAGGCCAATCTGGTTAACAAACTGGAGGGATTGTTTTAATGCTGTCGGGGATGCCTTGTTCAGTAATTTGATACCAGTACATGTTACTAAAATATTTCAACAGTAATCGGCTCAGTATATCTGTCGTTATTCCTGTACTTGTTGTTTTGTGCTGGATACCTGACTTATTGAACCCGCTGGAACCATCAGCAGCAGATTATGCCGCTGCGGGAATATTCGGCAAATATGTCATCAGACTGAATGAGGATTTCACGGTTCTTGCCAACGTAACTGCTATGATCATTGTAATGATCAATGGTTTTATGCTCCTGCAGTTAAATGCCATACATTTCTTTATTACTACCCGCACTCAAATCCCTGCATTATTTTATATGCTGTTGTGTTCCACATTGCCTTCAGGTACAAGATTCATGCCTGCACTCATCGCCTCTTCTTTACTCATACTGCTGTTATTCAGGATCTTTTCCGCATATAAAAAAGAATCCCTGTCGTATAATTTTCTGGATGCCGGATTTTTAATTTCACTGGCCGGTTTTTTTTATGTTCCTGCCATCCTGTTTTATCCCTTTCTCCTCATAGCCATGAATATTATACGGCCTTTTGTATGGCGTGAATGGGTGTTTTCGCTGATAGGACTGTTACTCCCTTTCCTGTTCCTTTTTGCAGCTTATTTTCTTGCTGATGCGAGTATTGCAAATTTTGCAGATGACATGTCTGATGCTTTTAAAGTTGAACAGTTTGCGGACGCAGGTATGGGTTCAAAGGTTTTTGCCGGGTATGTTGCGTTGCTGATCCTGATCAGTAGTGTACGCATGATCAGGGTAGTTGATAATATAAAAATACAATATAGAAAAATCTTTATCAGCTTTTTCTGGATGTTTATTGTTACAATTGTAATATTCTTTGCAGTCCCTGCTTCAGGTGTTGAAATGATCTGTTTTACCGCTGTGCCCGTTTCCTTTCTCCTGGCATATTATTTTGCACATTGCAGACAGAACTGGGCGAACAATGCACTTTTAATGCTTTATTTTCTCAGTATAATAATTGTGAAGCTTTTTGGATAAAAAAAGAAGTCGAAGCGAAACAACAGGGATTTCTTACAGTTTCTTGACGTATGACATGATGCCCACTCCCTCGCCGGCTTTGCCTTCCTTAAAGGAAATAAAAACATGGTACACCCCGGTCTTCTGACATTTGAAGTCAAAGTACGGGTAATCTTTTCCTGTGGAAGTGACAAAAGTGCTTCCGAGCATCGTATTCATGTCAAACAATTGCAGCACTGCTTCACCTTCGGAATTGGGAGCGGTACAGATCGAGAACCTGTAGACAACATTTTTACTCAGAAGAAGGGCATATCTTGCTGTCGGTGGAGCACCGCCAGGGGTGCCCGGGTCAAGTTTTACAACAAAGTCTTTCAAATACATTACATCACCTGCATTTGCTGCACATTGCGCTGTAAGCTGGGAAATGTCCTGCGCATGGATCAGCATACATGCAGAAAATATGTACGTTGTACAAACTGCGATAAATTTCTTGTATGTCATGCTATAGGGTGATTATTCTGTTACGGACTTGCTCAGTGGTTTCAGCGATTTCAGTAAGCTGCTCAGGTGTAATATCGATAATGCTTTTGTCGTTTTGAACTATGGTCAGCATACCGTTTTCTTCGATCATTTCAGGTTCTCCTTTTTCAATACTGATGGTTACACCCTGGTATATATTCTTTATGAGCTTAAGCTCGTTCAACAGGTTTTCATATTGCCTTTCCCTTGTATAGTTCTCAAGGATAAGCATCAGTTGTTCAAGCGTCAGCTTTTGTTCGCCTATCCTTTCTGCCAGAATTTCGTTTGGTGCACTCTGGTAAACCTGTGTGCCCAGATATAAACCTTCAATCCACACACCCGTGATAATAAGAGCGCTCAGGTTTGTACGGTTGTTATTATGGAGATATTGGTCCATCTGGTTGAAACTATGCACCGAGATATACATCAGGGAATCGAGGTTCTTGCTGTTGGTGGCGAGTCTTTTCAGTGTTGTAAAATCAAAGAACTGACCTACCTTGATCGCATCGGCAAGCGTCTTTATTGCCGATATATAGTCGATCACGGATGAAGTTTTGTTATACATGTTCAGATAACCGAGATCAGCTCCATATATGCCAAGGTTCAGGGCCTGTTGAAAGCTGGTTGAAAGATTGTCGACCCTGTCGGTCGTGGAAATATACCTGTTTGAAAAATCAACACCGAGCTCTTTTATTAAAGCAGCCATCTCAACAGGTGAGGAAATGTTCTGTACAATATTCTGCATGACATCCTGGGAAATTTCCAGTCCCTCATTTAATACTGAATCAGGAATGGCCAGGCCGGTATCCCTGCCCTGATCGCCTGATTTGCAGGCGACTACAAAGAGTAACAGAATGTAGAAATACAGTATTTTTTTCAGCATGGTCAATATTTTGTTTATTTCTGTAAAAATAATGATTGAAATGTGCATATTAAAAATTAGTTATTAATAATATTCAACTTTTGCGTTTAAATCGCTCAAAAAGACCGGTTATCTTTTTCAACCATGAATAATACAATGAAAGATAAAGAATGGAAGTCAACAGCCAGATTACAATAATATTATACCAGAAGGTATCATATGTCCTGCCCAGAAAAGGCTTCTCAGGAGCATAAAAGTGTGTCCTGACCGTTAACCGGTTTACCACATATGGATCGTCGTAAATAGGGTCATAATGCTGGATAAGCTGGTGGTTAAATTCAAGAATTTTGTTTTTTTCATATACTTTCCTGACTATGTCGGAAACTCCCTCATTGTGGTACTGGTCTCTGGTATTATTGTATGTTTCAGGGTCATTTTCAAGCCAGTAATTAATGTAGTTCTCCTTAACGCGGATGATTTTCTGGAATTTTTCTCCATAGTATTGATCGAGCGCCTGCAGATATTCAAACACGGCATCCGAAGTCTGCAGGTCAAAATTTACAGGATTCAGGTCATCAATATTATTGAAAGCAGCCACTTCTTTGTTTAAAGAAGATTCTTTTATGATTTCGTTGGAAATCAGGATCACGTCATTTGCGGACAGTTCAATGCTGTTCTTGCTGGCCAGTTCCATATTTATTCTTTCCAGACGCTCATAAAGCTCCGGAAGCCAGTAAACTTTTTTATAATCAGCCTGGCTTTCTTCTTTATCAATCTCATAAAGTTTTGATTTCAGGAACCTGTTGTTCTTATACTGGTTTACCATAAGGGCTTCATAAGACCATTTTGTAACCATGCACTCAGCAATCAGAGGAACCTTATCGACCCTGCTGAAATTGCGGTTCAGCTTGTCAAAACTAAACATTGCCCCGCTAAGTATCATCATCGGTATCATAACCAATGGTATCAGGATGTATATGGTCACAGCGGAATTGAAGGAAGCTGAAATGTTAAGTCCGAGCATATTGGCAAAAGCAGCCGTTGAGAATAGTGCCAGCCAGTAGTAAAGACCCATATTCCGGATCCCGAGAATACTATTGGCTATCACGACAAAAAGAAAAGCCTGAATCGCTGATATGCCAAACAAGATGAATACTTTGGATACGAGGTAACTGGAACGGCTCAGGTTCAGGAAGGCTTCCCTTTTCAGAATCTTCCGGTCCCTGAAAATCTCCTCGGCGCTGACGGTCAATCCCAGGAAAAGCGCTACGATCAGGGCCATGAAAACAAATATGGGTATATTTTCATTCAGTCTGAAAATATATTGGGAGGATTTGGGATCTTCGATATACCGGATGATAATTGAAAGAATAAAAGCCAGAATCGGGGCTTCGAGCAAACTCAGTGATACGTACTGCCGGTTGCTGATTTTTGATAAAAAATCACGCAGTGTATATATTTTCAACTGACTAATCCAGTCCGGAATTTTAAGGTTTTTCGGAGGAGAATCTGTAACAGGTTTTATTTCTGAGTACTGAAAAGAGTCTTTATAATGTTCTTCCCACCGGACCGGAGTAACCTTTCGGGTGTCCGTATAATTACCGAATTCATCGACTACTTTGGCTTCAATGATATTGAAGATCAATTCCGGATTAACGTTACCGCATGTGGGACATTCTCCGAATTCACTGTTGATCTGGGCGTCCTTGCGCTTAAAATACATAACGGCCTCAACCGGATTTCCGTAATAAATCAGATATCCCCCAGCATCAAGAATGATCATTTTGTCGAACATCTTGTAGATCTCTGAGGAAGGCTGATGAATGACAACGAAAATAAGCTTGCCCTTAAGTGCAAGTTCGCGAAGCAGGTCCATCACATTTTCGGAATCACGTGATGAAAGGCCCGATGTCGGCTCATCAATAAATAATATAGAAGGTTCGCGAATAAGCTCCAGGGCAATGTTAAGCCTTTTTCGCTGACCGCCGCTGATAATTTTTTTCAACGGGGAACCTACCTTTAAATCTTTCTTATCATACAGTCCCAGGTTTTGTAATGTCTTGATAACCAATTGATCAATGTCCTGTTCCGATTTGTCTTTGAAACAAAGTTTAGCGTTGTAGTAAAGGTTCTGATATATTGTAAGCTCTTCAATAAGCAGGTCATCCTGGGGTACAAGACCAATTACTCCTTCAAGCTTTTGCCTTTCTTTGTGCAGGTTTATTCCGTTGATCCAGACTTCCCCCCTTGAGGGCTCTTCAACTCCACAGAGCACATTCAGCAATGTTGTCTTGCCGGCACCACTGGCTCCCATTATTCCGATTAGACGACCGTGTGTTTCGGAAAAGCTGATATCGTGCAATCCAATATTTCCGTTCGGGAAGGTGAACTGCAGATTCCTGGCGACATAGGAGATCTGGTTCGTAACAAGATCGGCAAGAAAATGGGAGACCACATCACTGTAATAAACGGGCGATGCCTTGGGCAACCTGACCGCACTCCCGTTGGCAAAAAGATAGACGCGGTCGTTCCTTACCGGTAATCCGTTCAGAAATAAATCTTCAGTACCTGAATATTTTAGAAAATAAAGATCGACACTGTTTATTCGCAGTATGTATATATTCCCGTCAAGCTGTTTCGTACTAATTTTCTTTGCATGTCTGTATGCAATGTTCTTATCATTAATAATCAAAACATTGACATCGTTAAGATATTCAAGTTCATTGTGGACTACAAACGATTCAATGCTGGAAAATTCTTCTTTGTTGACTTTGAATACATCTGCAACAGTATTGATGATTTGCATGCGCTGGCCGGTGAACTTACGATCCGCATTTACTATTTCAAACAGTCTGACAAGAACAACAATTTTCTGTTTCTGGGTTAAGGTTTTGTTGATTTTTTTGCATAGGCCGAGTATACGTACAGAATCCTTTACGGAAGTTAATTTACGGGATCCTTTATCTTCTTCATTTTCAACATCATTATCCTGGCCATTCAGACCGGCATATTGCTGAAAAAGCGCAAAGTATTCTTTAACGGCATCATCATTAAGTTGTTGATGTAAAAAATTTTTTACGTACTCTTCCTGAGTCGATTCAACGCCTTCATCCTGTTTTGCAATGATTGCAAAAAGTTGCATTAACGCTCTCAGAATCTCTTCGCTCATTCAGACGGCAGATTTATTTAGGAAGTAAACAACCGGATTGAAAAAGATGATATGACCCGGATCAATAAGATACTTTTTCAAATGGGACATCCACGATATCCGCATATTCATCACCGGCTTCTTCCATGTCCTCATCTTCCTCAGGATAATGCCATCTGATCAGTATATCATTCCCTTTTTCTTTCAGCTCTTCCAGAATCATCAGGATGTCAAGGAGAAGTTTGGAAGAAGCCGTATTGAAGTACGTCAGCTTAAAGTTGAATATGGTTTTATCTTTTGGATTTTCACCATAGTCTTTCAGCCAGTTCAACACCGGTTCATAAAATGCTGCCACATCCTCCGGTAATGATCGTCCGGAAATTTCCAAAATATCATTTTCAGCATCCAGTATAATTCTTGGTGTATCTTCCGTACCTTGAATTTTAATTGTTTCCATATCTCTCATAATTTTAAATATCAGATCTTGAAATGGTTGATGTTAACAGAAAAAACGAAGTATCATTTGTAATGGGTAAAAAGTGATATTCCAGCTCTCTGTTGGTTTTTCTTTTAATGTCGATGAATCCCAGTCCGGCACCGCCTTTTTCCGAAAGCCTCCCTTCTTTCATCTGTTTTTTGTAAAGCTCTTTAAGCTCTTCCTTCCCCATTGTGTTGATGCTCTCCAACAAATCGGTCAGGTATCCGATCTTGTCGTTTTCCACAGCATTGCCGGTTGTAACACTGTATTCATTTTCACCTTTGCTTACCAGGAATATGCCCCTCCCCGAAAACAAATAATCATGTGAAGTAAAATCATCAGCGTGTTTGCTTATATTTTGCAGGCATTCGACCATTACATGAAATACCCGCCGCTGCACTGAATTGGGTTCATCATCTTTAGACATGTTTGATTCCGTGAGCGATGTAAAAGCTTTAGTAATCTGATGCGTAATTTCACCCTCATATACCAGGGTTATTTCGTGAGCTTTCATGGTTTTATAAAACTCGTATACAAACTCAAGAAAGCCTTTAACATCTGGTTTTTTGTCCATATTCGCTTGGTTTTACTATATTATTAAAATTCGATTCCAATTAAAAGTACGTCATCTATTTGTTTTCCGTCTCCTCTCCATTGTTCAAAATCATTGGAAAATAGACGGTTGTATTCTTCAATGGGAAGATCTTTATTTTCAAGGATCATTTCACGAATGCGCTTTGGTGAGTATTTTTTGCTTTCCGGACCACCAAGCTGATCAGGTAATCCATCGGAAAAGAAGAAAATTTTATCTCCTCGCTTGTATTTGATGACATAATTTGTAAAATCTTCCTCCTCTTTTTTCCTGTGGGGTATGCCGCCGATGGCTTTACGGTTACCCTTGAATTCGGTCAGTTCACCATTACGCAGCAGATAAAGCGGTCTGTGCGCTCCTGCATACTGTACTTCTTTTTCTGTATGACTTATTTTACAAAAAGCGATATCCATTCCGTCCCGTGCTTCCGCATCCTGACTTTCCTGCTTAAGGGTTTTCCGAACGCCGCGATGCAGCATGTCACATATTTCAGAAGCAGATAACTTCCGGTCATGATCCACAATATTATTCAGGAGAAAATATCCAACAAAAGAAAGCAGGGCACCCGGCACACCATGTCCGGTACAATCAACGGCTGCAATATACACATCATTGCCATGCGAGAAAAACCATGGGAAATCACCGCTGACAACATCCCTTGGTTTATAGTAAATAAATGATTTTGGCAAAAGTTCCCTGACCTGCCTGATCTCAGGAAGTATGGAACTTTGAATGCGCTGGGCGTAATTAATGGAATCTTCTATCTTTCTGTTTTTATCCTGTATTTCAAGTTCTATTTGCTTGGCTTCAGTGATATCATGGCCTACGAAAAGAATGGTTTCCAGCTCACTTTCGTTAAATTCAGGAATGGCTGCAAATTGCATGATCCTGTCACTTTCTGCACCGTCAATCACACCGGGAATGGTTAATTCAGCCGAGGTCTTATCGGGATTGGATTTGATGGTTTCAATAGTTTCTTTAAAATATTGAAGCAGTTTTTCATTGCAGCTTATTTCCTGCAGCGTTTTGTTTATCAGTTCGGAAGGATCGATCCCGATAAAATTCTTAACAACCGGATTTGCATAAAAGAATTGTCCCACGGTGCTCAGGCGAATGATCAGATCCAGTGAATTTTCCGATAAAGCCTGCATTTTGCTTTTTAATCTTTCTTCCCGTTCAGCCCGCTTCCGTTCAGTTATGTCAGTGGAATTTAATATGATCCCGCCAATGGCAGCATCATGGAGCAGGTTTCTTCCGGTGGTTTCCAGAAATATTTTCTGTCCATTCTGCTTCATGTAAGTGTACTGGATGGTAACTGGTTTTTCGGGATCTTCAATCAATTCGGTAAACATGCTGCGCATGCTTCCTTCCCCTTTTCTTGTGAGCCTGTCAATATCCTTTCCGTGCATCATTTCCTCAGGTGTGAATCCCAGTATTTTGATTACGGATGGACTCACATACTTCATGGACATGTTCTCATCATAAATGGATATGATCTCTGAAGCATTTTCCAGCAATGAATATTGCCTTTTCTGAGCATTTTCAACTTCAAGTATCTTACTTTCAAGCTGCTCATTTGACTTCTGTAATTCTTCCTGAGTAGCCCTCATTTCTTCGGCATTCTGGCGCAATTCTTCCTCATTCTCCTGTAATTCAAGTGTCATTTGCTGTGATTCCGTGAGCAGTTTCTCCGTCCGTTGCGTAACTTTAAGATTGAAAATGGTGCGGGCAATGATTTCTCCGAGTTCATTCAGTAATTGTATGGTAAGTTCAGGAATCCGGTCTTCGAGTGAAGCAAACTCCATCACACCCTGAAGCTTTTCATCCGTGATCAAAGGGATCAGCAGCATACTCTGTGGCTTTTGCTGTCCCAGAATGCCGGAATTTATGGTAAAATAATCATCGGGAATTTCAGTCCGGTATATATAGTCCATTTCGTATGCGCATTCCCCGATCAGTCCATAACCGACATTTATTTCCTGAGAAACATGCTTGTTCCGGTTGTATGCATATGTTGCAATATTGGTCAGCGTTTTTTTATCTTCGTTATAAATATACATGGCACCCTGAACAGCTTTGATGTAATTCACAAGATCCCTGATAATATTTTTGGCCAGTTCATCGATCTTATTATGCATACGAAGCAAATTGGATATGCTGTCCTTACCCGCAGCAATCCAGCTTTGGTCAGATTCTTTCCTTGTGGTTTCAATCAGGTTGTCCCGCATGTGTACAAGTGATTCAGCCAGAATATCATGATCATTTTTAATGTTAAGATTTGCCTGGTAATTCCCCTGACCGATCTGTTGTGCGAAATCTGCCATTGCGTTCATGCGTTCTTCAAGCTCGGTGAACCTTGACTCAGACAGGATTTTTTCCTTATTAATGCGGCGCTCAAAAACATATACAACGACTACATAAAAAACTGGAAGAGAATCGAATATCAATAACAAAGGATTGTTTTTATGGATCTCTAAGATACCGTAAAAAGTAACTTGTGTCCTGGTATGAATGAATTCAAATATCCAGGTAACCAGAAGAAAGGTCAGGCCTGCAGCAAAAGCCATTAATACGGCATTGGAATTCAATACGTTTGGAATAATTCGATATAGCCTGATTCTTTTCATCAGATATTTAATAATTTATGCAAAGTTTTACCGGTTTCAACGGATAAACCGTATAATACTTTTTCCGTTTGCCTGTCGGGTTTCTTAAAAGATCCGGCTTCAATCAATGCGATACATTGATTCTTGTACACGACAGGTACGAATAAGAGGTGTTTAGGTTTGGAATCGCCCAATCCTGAAGAAGCATTGAAATAATTTTCGGGAATATCTGTGATCCGGATCATGGTTTTTCCTTCTGCGGCTTCCCCGGCAATACCGTCACCAATGATGAAAGGCTCCGGTTCCTGACTGTTAAGTGCATATGTTCCTGAAGGAATGAATTTTTTACTTTTCTGCTCTTTGATATACATGATGCCCTGAACAAAATCAAGCTCTTTTGAAAGATTTCTGAGCAGCTGATCGCCCAACTCCGCTGTGGACTTTGGATCAATACCGGTCAATATTTTTTTCACAGATTTTTCAACATCATTTATATCCGTTGATGCTTCATTTTCAGGATTTTCTTTTTCATCTTTGTCTGGTACTTCCATCAGGGTTTTTTCATTTTCAAGAAGGCGCTGTACATAAAGATCAAATTTCTCCAGGTTTGTAAGTGTGTGCAGGATCAGAAACAGGGATATTCCGCTGCCGAATAACAAAACTATGAACAACGCGATCCATCCTTCTTGATGTGTTTCATTTGCAAGCAGAGAATTCCATAATGTCACCAGAGAAAGCAAAAATGATATGATCATCACGATCAGTATGATTATCCCCAATTTTCTGTATTTAAACAAATTAAACATATCTTATTTCAATTGTAACAGCAGGTTTATGATCTGGTTAGTGGTATATACGAAATCCACCTTTGTAAGTTGCAAAGCAGACTGGGTCATCATTTTTACTTCACATTCGTTGGGATCCTGTACGACTGTCAATCCTCCGTTATCATGCACTTTTTTTAGTCCAAAGGCCCCGTCTTTATTGGCCCCTGAGAGTATTATCCCGATCAGTTTATCACGGTAGGCATTGGCTGCAGTGATAAAGGCTAAATCAATCGATGGTCTTGAATGGTTTACCGTATCTTCTGTAGATAAGGCAATACGGTTTGCCAGCTCAACATACATATGATAATTTGCCGGAGCCAGATAGGCCTTCCCGGGTTTGAGCTGCTCTTTGTCGAACGGTTCAAGAACGGGGATCTGGGATTTAAGCGACAATGCTTCAACAAAACCGGAACGGACATGCTTTAACCTGTGGAAACACAGCAACATCGGCAACGGAAAATAAACCGGCAAGGCACTCAGGATTTTGGTCACAACCTGAAAACTGCCCGCGGATCCACCTATTATCACTGCTTTATATTTCATAACTTCACCTGCCTGGCTTTTTTTTATATACACTTTCCGCTTCATTGACGATTTCAAAGTCCCGAAATGAATTGATTTCCTTTATTCCAACAATCAAATGCCCGCCGGCAGAAAGTGAACTGTGCAGTAACCCTAGAATGCTTTCCTGCAGACTTGGATTATAATATATCAGGCTGTTCCTGAACAAGATCAGCTTAACATTTTGTGGTGAGTGATCAAAAATAATATTTACTTTATTAAATTCAACGTTCTTAATTAACGAGGTGTCAAGGTAAGCATAGTAACGATCAATGGTGTAATATGTTGATAACTCTTTTATTCCGTTTGCCCGGTTGTAATTCTCTTCTGATACGGCAATCTTTTTCAGATCATATTGTCCGGTTTTAATGATGTCAATACTGGTTGCACTGATACTGGTCGCTATAATCTGCACCTGTTCAAGCAATTCCAATTCACTTAATAGAATAGCAAGTGAATACAATTCTCCTCCCGACACACAAAGCGGTAGCCATATTTTAAATTTCCCCGGGTTTTTGCCTATGGATTCTGTGAAATACTCTTCACGCAACCATCTCCACAAAGATGGATCCCTGAACATTTCCGTTGAGGGAATGCTGATGTCGAATAAAAAATTATCAAAGAAATCCGGCTCATCCTGTATTTTCTTAATCAGATGTTCCGGTTCCTGTATGTTATATTTCATCATAAGTCTTTCGAGCCTGTATTTGAAAGAAGTCATTGCATAACCGGAAAAATCATACTCATGCATGCTTTTTATGGTCCGTTCAATTTCTTTGATGTGGATAATACCAAGCTCGTTCATATCAATTCAAAATTGTATCAGAAACCAGTATTATATGTTGTTATGAAACGAGCATGAATTTTATCATGCTAAATTCATATACAAGTATGAATAAAATTCATCGCGAGTTACATGTGACCATAATAAACAAAATTTATACACATGAAACCTTAATGATGAAATTCATGAATTTTACCGGGACGCCATCCGATTTATACACGGCTGCAAAATGTTCCTTCAGAATTTCTTTCCTTTTCCCCGATGTGATTGTTTCCTGTGCGGTTTTGCAGGTTTTTTCACATAACGTTTTCCAGAAGCTTTCATCGGGATCCAGATTTCCTTTAAACACCTGATGATGAGTTTTACCGCTTATTTCATCAGACTTTTTACCAAGGAACGTGCATAATTTCTCATTTGCACTGCGAATGCATCCCTGCAGATCATATTCAACAATAAACACCGAATTCCCGATGGCATCCACCATACCCTTGTACTCTTCTTCCCGTCTGGTTGATTCTTCCTGGGTCGCTTTCAGCTCTTCCATATTTTGACGCATTTCCTCTTCCTGTTCGGCCATTTCAAGAGCCTGCTGCTGTGATTTTGCAAGCAACTGCGTTGTCCGTTCATTGTTGCGGGCATAAACAATTGTGGCCGCCAGACTTTTGGACACTTCGTTAACGAAGGTGATCTCAAAATCCTGAAATTTTTTTAGGGCGGCTATTTCAATTACTCCAATAAGCTCATCTTCATGTAAAGCCGGAACCAGTAAAAGGTTATCGGGAGGCGTATCTCCCAGTCCGGAAGTGATGGATATATAGCTTTCCGGGATTTCTGTCAGATTCAGGGTACTTTTTTCAATTGCGCAGGTTCCGATCAGGCCTTCTCCGATTTCGATTGTTTTTTCCAGATACTTTTTCCTGTCATATGCAAAAGCTGCAACCAGACTGAGTGTTGCTTTTTCATTATGGTTTTCGTTAAGCAAAAACAATCCTCCCTGTATGGCATTCAGATACCTGACAGTATTCTGAATGAAGTTATCCCCCAGGGTATGTATATCGTTGTTGTTCATCCTCAGGATCTCGGCAAACCGTGCCAGTCCTTCGTTTATATAACGCCTGCGCATGTTCTCTGCGTTATTTTTTGCCTGTTCTTCAGTTGTTTCCACCATCTTTTTCTGCACCGACAGCAATTCATTACCCAGCTTGTCCTGATCATCAATATGTGTTAATGAAACATCAAATTTCTTTTCATTCAGGGCTTTAATAAAATAAAGCTTGTCCTTCATTTTGGAGACAACCTGATTCAGTTTACCGGCCAGAATTCCCAATTCGCTACCGGTCTTCAACTCCAATTCCTTCTCAGGCAAAATGCCGCGGGAAATCTGGTCGGAAAAAGCAATGGCTTTACTTAAAGGCTGTACGATCAGTTTTACTGATGCATTCATCAGCCAGACCACGCAAGCCGAAAAGATGATCAGCACCAGCAAATATCCGGTCAATCTTGAAAGAAATGCTGAACGGTCAGTATCCTCCTGAAAGGCAGACACCAGCCGGTTATAATCATTCAATGTGTCGTCGAAAGCAAGAGAAAGTTGTGTTAATAATCCTTCATCACCCGGTGTTTGAATGCGTTTGTTCACTTCAATAAGCCTGTTTGTCAGAGTTATATAATCATAGAAAGTTTCCCGTGCCACACCGGTACGCTCAAAATCAATTAAGCTCATGTCTTCTTCAAGTATACCGGATATGGTTTCAAGGTATCCGGACTGGAAGCTTTGCAGGTAATTTATTTCCAATTGCCGGATCCGTGAAAGTTGATTGCTGGTGTATCCGTTATAACCCGAAGAAAGAACATCCATCTGATTGCTCAGATTCAACCACTGTGAGATGAGGCCGGTATTCAGGTTTCCTCTCTCGCGGACAGCCCTGAACAAAGCGCTGAAATTGCGGGAATACGCGGAGAAGTTTGCTGCAACTAAAGCATGCAGGCTTTTTAATACAGTATCTTTGCGGAATTGAGGGATGCCGGACAGATCATTGATTTCGTTTGTAACCCTTTGCATGGTTGCGTCAGCTTCATTTGCATTCTGATCAGCTTGTGATTCAAATGAATTGATTTCCTGCCTGTAATGTAACATCAGGTCGCTTTGAATGATTTTAAGCCGCAATATGTCTTTCCCGGTCGCTTCAATCCGGTTACCGTACTCAGCTGACCTGCTTTCCGGAATGCTGAACAGCGCATTTACCAAAAGTATTGAAGCGGTATAAACGGCCAGTAATATAATCAGAAGCAGTATTTTACCTTTAAAAAAGTTGATGTTTTTCGATATCATTTTTCTTAATATTTAAAGAACCGTCATATGTTCATTAAGATATATCTTACTGTTGAATATAATCTGTTGTTTTTCATTGATGTAATAATCATCAAGACATTTGAGTTTTAACATAAACATGTCCCTTCTTGTGAAAATTCACCGAATAAGTACCCAGAATACTCTCATGCAATCCCAGAACAAGACATCCTGTATCGTACAGATTTTTATAAAACAAATCAAACACCCTGCATTGCAATTCATAGCTGAAATATATAATCACATTCCGGCAAAGGATCAGGTCAAATTTTATATAATGGGTATTGTCTTCTGTAACAAGATCGTGTTTTTTGAAGACCGGTTTTTCTTTCAGATAATCATTCATTTTTATGGAGTCAGCTGACTTGTCAATTGTGAAGTAATTTTCATAGGGTACGTCATTGTATTCTTCATAGTTAAAGGGATTTTCTTTTATCACTTTATCAAAATTATCCAGATAAGCCAGGTTAAAGCGGTACCTGTATTCTCCTGTTTTTGCAACTTTCAGTACATCTGAATTGATATCGGTGGCATAGATTTTTGTTTTTTCCAGCATGTTAAGTTCTTTCAGCAGAATCAGCATGGAATAAACTTCCTGGCCGGTTGAACAACCGGCATGCCATATATTGATCACGGAATTGTTCCTGAAGTTCGGTAAAACTGAAAAGCGAAGTGTATGCCATACCTGCGGGTCCCGAAATAGCTCGGTTGTATTTACGGTAATTTCATTCACGACTCTGTCAACGAATGCCTGGTCATTTTTTAGTCTGGAAACCAGTGTTGTAATATTCATTTGATTATCAGTCATAACCTTAATCAACCTTCGCTTCATTGATTTTTCGGAATACAGACTGAAGTCATATTTTGAAAAGGTCTTCAATGTATATATAAACAGTTGATAATCCTGATCCGAAACATTCATAGAAAATGAATTAGCCTGTATTTCATAATGAAGCCGGAATTCATTCTGATCCGGCTGAACTTTGTAAATTTTACTTTTACAGTATCAATCAGCAGCAATTCCACCAATATATAACTATTCTTACGCTTGTGTTTGTGTTTTTGTTCACATTTCGTTTACAATTTAAATTCTTTAATGAAGTTTACATGAATTCAAAGAGCACAGTTTCATTTTTGGCTGAAAATATTTAATATTGGATAAAATTTAGTACAGTATGGAACTACGGTCAGCTATTGAAGCAAGAACAAGTATAAGGGTGTTTAAGGATGAAAAAGTAGATCCGCTTCATATACGGGAAATGGTGAGACTGGCCGGACTGGCTCCCAGTGTCAATAATTTTCAGCCGTGGAGGTACATTGCTGTCCTGAACCGCGATCTCATGAAGAATATGGCCGGTGTTGTGGCTGCGAAAATTGAGGCATTACCCTCATCAAAATCTATTGCCGCAAAAAATGTCAAGAAGCAGGTTACCTGGTTTTCCACTTTTTTCAAAGACGCTCCTGTTTTGCTTGCTCTCGTTGTTAAGCCATACCAGACCGTTATGGAAAGCGGAACAGAACTTTCTCATGATGAAATCAACAAAATGCGCAATTATCCTGATATACAAAGTGCAGGTGCCAGCATCCAGAATTTGTTACTGGCGGCGGTTGACATGGGTTATGGAGCATGCTGGCTGAGCGGACCCCTGATCGCACGTGAGGAAATTGAAAAAATGCTTCATATTGAAGCTCCTGAAAAACTACTGGCTTTTATTGTAGTGGGCAAGCCCACAGCAAAAATTAAACCAAAAAATAAGACCAATCTTGCCGACACTATGAAAATCTTTGAATAAGAATATTTTAATTTATTTAACAAGCTTTTTACGATGAGAGAAATTGTGTTCTTTTTGGCGCTGGTTTCTTTTTCCCTGAATGAAATTAATGCGCAGGATTGTTCCTTCATGTATTTTCCGGAAAGTGAAAATGCACAGCTGGAATACAGGCAATATGACCGCAACGATAACCTTGTGGGGTCCACAGTTCAGAAAATATCCGGAATGCGGTCCGGAGCGAACACTAATGAAGCTACAATTGATATCGAGACTTTTGACGCCAAGGGAAAAAGTCAGGGTTCAGCCCAGGTCAAGGCAAAGTGTGAAAACGGGGTATATTATCTTGATATGAAGAATTACCTGAACCAGGAATCCATGGAGGCTTTTGAAGATATGGAAATGACCATAAAAGGCGGCAACCTCGAGTTGCCGTCCAATCTGAAAGCAGGTGATGAACTGAAAGGCGGGGAAATGACAATCTCGCTTACATCGGGTGGAATGACCATTATGAACCTTACAATCAGTGTTTCGGACCGGAAGGTGGAAGCTGTGGAAAATCTTACGACTCCTGCAGGCAGCTTTGAATGTTATAAAATTTCCTATAACATTGTTACAAAGATAATGGGGACGATCCAGACAAAGGGTGTGGAATGGTACGCGGAAAATATCGGGCTGGTTAAGAGTGAGTCTTACGGCAATGACGGTAAGCTCGCCGGTTATACCTTACTTACAAGTATGAAATGATGATCCCTGAGAGCTGATCTTCTGGCACTCATCCGGATCACCAGGGTGAAATCAGGTGTGTTTAATCTGCACAACCGCATACCATGAACTTCAATAATGATTTGTTAGAATCATAAAATACTAATATACAGATCATTATAATTTAATCAGGGAAATATTCCTATAGGTCAAATACTGCTGTAAGTTGGTGTAATATATGCCGATTCCATTAAGGTTCCTGCGTATATGAAACAAAACGTTAATAGTAAAAATCATGACCACCGGCGAGCGCAAAACCAATCAGGGAATTCATACAATTTCCCCCTTTTACGGGTACCATGACCTGACACTTGCAGGGAAAATTGTCAGGACGACCGTAATGTCAATTCTTATAATGGTCATGTTTATTACCGGAACGAATTATAACAAACGTTATGATGAAGAACATTCAATTGAGGATCAAATTATTTTACCGGAATTCACAGTGCATTTAAAAGAATCTCTCAAACAAGCGGATGATACTTTTCACATTGAAATTGAAGGAGAGAGGCTGCATATGGAGCGGCTAACCGGACGCTTTTATTTCTTGCGTGACTTTCATCCGGCTTTCACCACTTATAATGATTTGAATGAGGAGGGCGTGATGCTCCTGGGGATGATTGAAAATGCCCGTTTTTACGGACTCGAACCGGAACATTATCATACAGGAATTATCAGCAGTCTGCAACAGAAACTTCAAAAGCCCGATCTGAAAAAGGAATACATGCAAATCAGAAAGGATATTGAACTGTTACTAACAGATGCTGCTTTAAAGTTCATGATGCATTTGCATTCTGGTTACAGGTCGATCGATTCCTGCTTGTTTTCTGATCCTTATATTATGTCGTTACCCGAAACACTGGCTGCAGC
Source organism: Bacteroidales bacterium (assembly GCA_016935355.1). Taxonomy (GTDB): domain Bacteria; phylum Bacteroidota; class Bacteroidia; order Bacteroidales; family UBA10428; genus UBA5072. Next base: position 9,125 of record JAFGRC010000158.1, on the reverse strand, counting down.
ATTATCGGGTTCGAATTTCAGGGAAAGCATCCTTTCGTGTCAGCCTGACTTCATTGAATATGTCCGCCTCCGGCAGGCAACTGAAAAGTTTATCCAACGGGTTGAATTATCCGACAACTGGGTTGAGGTTTATGAATTGAAGAAGGACAGTGTTTCGCTCTGGAACGGGATCGGTGAAGTGCTGGAAAGGCTGGGTTATATGGTCAACGATACCGGGTATGTGAGCTTGTGCAATGCTTTGAAGAGCTTTCAGAGATATCACGGACTGGAGCCTGATGGTATACCGGGTAACAATACGCTTGAGGCATTGAGCCAGTCAACGTTATACAGATTCAGGATACTGGCATTGAATCTTGACCGGCTGAGGAAGCAGCAACAACCTGCATCGCAACTGATTTTTATAAACATACCTTCCTACAATCTGAAGGTCATAAAAGAAAACAAAATTGAGAATGTTTACCAGGTATGCGTTGGCACTACTTACAGTCCGACTCCCAGAATCGACGGCAGCATTCAGCAGATCGTGATCAATCCGGAGTGGAACGTGCCCAAAAGAATAGCCCGGAATGAAATTCTACCCAGGATTAAATCGGATGCGGATTATCTCAAACGAAACAACTTTAAGGTTCTTGATGAAAACATGAATGCAGTAAACTATGAGGAAATCGACTGGGATGCTGTATCTTCAGACGAGTTCAATTATTACATCCGCCAAAATCCCGGGTCCGGCAATGCGCTCGGTGAGGTTAAGCTGGTTTTCGAAAATCCTTATTCGGTTTATTTGCATGATACTCCGAGCAAAAGTTTGTTCTCCAAGGATATAAGGGCTTTTTCGCACGGCTGTGTCAGGGTTCAGAACCTTGACGAGCTGGCGGATTATCTTGTACAACAGCTGCAACCGGAATATACCGATATAAAGGAATTGATACACCGTGGTATCACACATAAAATCGATCTGATAAATACCATACCGTTACAGATCAGGTACATCACGTGTGAAGGAGATGAGCGGGGGGACCTGTATTACTATAAGGATATTTACGGGCTGGATAAAAAAGAAATTGAAGATTTTCTGAAACTGGTTTCAGTTTAATAAATTGTCAGTAAAGTGATTCACGCAGCAGATCCGTTTTATGTTGTGTTTGCCGGACGAATAAAACCTTTGATAATCCTGGAATTTTCAAAGTATTCCTGATCCGGGTAATAGCTGAAAATAATACTGCCACTTTTAATCAGATCTATCATTTCCCTGCAGGATTGCACCGGCAGGGCCGGACATCCGAAACTCCTTCCAAGCCTGCCGTTATTTTCAATAAATGCATCAGATACATAAACGGCACCATGAATGACAATGGCCCTTGTCTTTGCCAGTTCATTATACATTGTATCCAGTCCGTCAAGTATCAGTGAATAGCCATTTTGTCCGTAATAGGTGTCACCTGTTATAAAGAAGCCCAGGCTGCTCTGATATGAACCCGGCCGGTTTGAGAACCGGGATGCATAATTTTCTCCTGTGTTTTTTCCATGGGCGACCAGCGACTTCCAGAGGAGCTTGCGATTTTTAATATCGATAATGAACAGGCGCTCCGCGGAAGAGGGAAGGGAATAATCAATTACGGTCAGTATTCCGTTATTGGCAACAAGTCCCTCCTGCTCCAGCAAACGGTATCCGCCGTATGCATAAAAAAAAGCCTCAGAATTTATACCGGTATCTTTAATGTTGTTTAACAACAATTCAGTCTCTTCATCCGGAAGCTCCGGTATTTGGATAACAGACTGCTGTGTGGTCAATTGCTGTGGTGTAAGTAAAAACAAAAGACAAAAAAGAAAAAAATACCTGAGTACGTTTCTGCAAATCATAATGGAAGTAATTCAGTTCATGCCCGTCATAAAAATACGGAAAATCTGTTACATGATAGTGCTGCGCTAAGTGAAAAGAATTAAAAGTATCGGTTATTTGTTCAGGGCACACCTGCTCCGTTGAAAATTGTTGTTTTTTCAGGAATATGGGTAGGCGCCCAAATTTTGACATTATCAATACAACCTGAACCCGAGAATGCCCCGAAACCAACATGCCCCATTACGAGTTCATAGTCCCTGGATTCCAGTATGGGGTTCTTCATGTCCTTATAAAAAACTTTAATAGTCCGCCGCACGATATCTCTTTCAATACGGATCTTATACCATTCACTCTTGTTAAAACCCGGAGAAATCCACGTGTCCGTGCTGTCCGGTGCGATCTTTACGCGGGGCGACCTGTTCACCAGAAAGATCCCATGCATATTTTCATCGGATATATCGGCAAGCTGAATATAATAATATTGTAAAGAGTCCTTAATACTTAATAAAATGCAGATCTCACTGATATTGCTGTCACTTCCCAAAGGCATAAGATCCACTTCCATTATGAAATCCCCGAAAATATAATTATTAAGAATGCCAATGATTCGCGGCGACACAACTGCAGGTTTGTATGCCGTATCGTTTTTAAATTGCAGATAGTATCTGTTACCGCTTGAAGAAATGCTCCATGCCCCGGGGTTGCTGAAGCTGAAGTCAGCAAGCGCTTTGGTACTGCTGAAATTCTGTTCATACTGAAGCATGTATCCCTCCGGAACACTTTGTGAGCGGGCGTTGCATGCAATCAGGACTGCCAAAGCAATTGGCATCAAATACTTTTTCATGCGTTTGATTTTAATATTTATGGTTCCCGGTAAAGCGGGAAACCCAAATAATCTGATTCATTCTGTTTGTGACAATTATTTAGTATACTAAGGGTTTTATGTCAATTGATTATTTTCAGATACCAAACTTATAAAAATCTCCTTTATAAACAAACGACATAAAAAATGGCAGGACTGCAAAAGAATAGGCCAAAGAGGAAATACAGAAAGATGGTGTTCACGTGCTCTTTTTTGTTGTTCCGATTTTTTGCTTACAGGTTTAAGGCTGCACGGAACCGGAACGGACTACGGTCATATCCTGGCCAGGAATAAGAAACTGGCATGTAAACTTATTGTAAGTACAAGGTACAGATTCCTTGCCGTTTGCGGAGGCATACTCCAAAACCGGTATATGATGGCCTCACGGCTGCAGGCGGGTATGCAATCACCACAATAAGTGCATGTGATACCGGGTTTTCTGGCTCTGATATCTTTCAGGTTCAGTGCATCATATTTGCATTTCAAAGTACAGGCCATACATTCGGTACATGCTTCAGTGATGTGCATCCTGAAAGGAGATACATGTTTTATGTAATTTACAAGAGTTCCAAGCGGACAGTAGACCGTACAATGTATCATTATTTTATTTTTCCAGGAAAAAACCAGCAGGATCACAACACCTGCAACTCCGGCAAATATTCCGGAAGCCGTCGCAATAAAACTGTTGACACCAAACAGATTAAAAAGCAGGGCAACGGTGATCAACAAAAATATAAATACATTCTTTATAGCCATTTTATTTTTAATGGGCCTGTTGCGCATGCCTTTACCAGAAGCTGCCAGGTTGTCGAATGCACCAAAATAGCAAAGATGGCTGCACCATGCCGGACCGGTTAGCACCACCGTACTAATGAAAAGCAGGGGCATGATGGAAAGTTGCATGCGGTATAACGGACCACCGATAACAATGGCCGGTACCGGTAAATGCAGTTTACCGGTCATCAGGAACCGGGCATCAACAACCAGTCCCAACAACAACTGAGAGAAAAAAACCACTGAAAATATGAGCCATGTAATTTTACGCCATTGTTCAACTTTATTTGGATCCTTCATCCCGTTGATGACGATTGCGGCATATACGCAGGCCAGGGTAACCTCGATCCACCCGGACCCCGGAACAAACCTTTCCAGAAGAAGCAGCGGCGGATCCGTTATCATCTGTACGGATCCGAGTATCAAAGCAGTGACCGGAACCGCAAAAAATACAAGCTTATATTTAGCATAAAACTTCCTGATCAGTGTCATAAAAATTCTTTAAGTTGCTAGTTTTTGCAGATATTGAATAAGCATTTAAAGATCAAACCCGATGTCGGGACGAAAATATTTCTTTTCAAAATCGATAATTTCCGCATTGCGGTAACTTTTCGAAAGGGCTTCCCGGATATCTGATCCAAAAGAACTCACGGCCAAAACCCGGCCACCGTTCGTTACAACCGCATTGCCATCGGTTCTTGTCCCGGCATGAAAGATCAGGCTTTCACGTACCTTGTCAAGGTTGCGGATCATCTTCCCTTTTTCATATGCACCCGGATAACCGCCTGAAACAAGCATTACGGTTGCCACTGTACGTTCACTGATGGAAATATTTTGTTCAGCAAGTGTTTGGGTTGCAACAGCATCAAAGAGATCAATGATATCGTTCTCGAGGCGCGGAAGGGTTACCTCTGACTCTGGATCCCCGAGCCGGGCGTTGTATTCAATAACGTAAGGATTCCCCCCGCAATTCATGAGTCCGAAAAAAATAAATCCTTTGTATTCTATGTTCTCTTTCTGAAGACCTGTTATGGTGGGTACGATAATTTGCTCCTCTACTTTTTTCATAAAAACGGAATTGGCGAACGGAACCGGTGATACGGCACCCATGCCCCCGGTATTCGGACCGGTATCTCCCTTGCCAATCCTTTTATAATCTTTTGCTTCCGGTAATATCTTATAGGATTTGCCATCAGTTATGATGAAAACAGAAAGTTCAGTCCCGCTCAGATGCTCCTCAATCACGACCGTTTTGCTGGCATTGCCAAATTTACCCGATAGCATCTGGTTCAATTCATTGCGGGCATCTTCAATGCGGTTTATGATCAGAACGCCCTTTCCTGCTGCCAGTCCATCCGCCTTCAAAACATACGGGGGTTTCATGGCCGACAAAAAATCAAGTCCTTCTTCCATGTTTTGTCCGGTTACCGTTTTATATCCGGCAGTAGGTATGTTGTGACGCATCATGAAAGCTTTGGCAAATTCCTTGCTGCCTTCCAGCATGGCAGCATTTTTTGAAGGGCCGATCACTGGAATGTTCGCCAGAGAATGCTGCTGTGCGAAGTAGTCTGCAATACCATTAACCAGAGGGTCTTCGGGGCCGACCACAACCATATCAATGTCATTGTTGCCTGCAAATTCCGCAATACCTGCAAAGTCATTTACCGCCAGATCAAGGTTTGTCCCCAGCAAAGCCGTACCGGCATTACCGGGTGCAATAAACAACCTGGAGAGCTTTTTACTTTGACAGATCTTCCAGGCCAGGGTGTGTTCCCTGCCACCTGAACCGAGCACAAGAATATTCATGACAAAATGTGTTTAGGGGACAAACATAATAAAAAGTGGTGAGGTGATGAAGATGTGATGGAGTGATTAAGGCATTAATCGGCATAAGTCCAGGCAGGGCTTTAGTCCTGTCGGCAAAACATTATTATGGCCGGATAAAATTATCAAAAGTGTATGAGAATAAAATCTCATGTGAACCGAATGAGTTGTTTCGCAAACCGGATATCACCAGGTCATATGCATAACCGACAAAAAGATCCGGAGTGCGGTAACCAAGCTGAAAGGCCACAGCATCTGACGTTCTGAAAGAAACGCCCAGGCTCACCATTTCCCTGTAAGTTACAAGAGTATTGATATCGGCCTGAAAAACGCCTGCTTCAATAAATTTCAGCAATATAGACGGTTCCAGCTGAAAATCACTTCCCGCATCAAAAAGGTAACCACCGTGCAGATAATAGTGTCTTACTTGTTTCTGTTGCAGGATTACATCCGATTTCAGGTCAATGTTCCGCTGAAACAACTGGGGAACGGAAACTCCAACATAAAAATCATCATGATACAGGTATGTGCCGATCCCGGCATCCGGAACAAACATTTGCTCATCGCCGAAAAACACCTGATCGTCAATGTCTTCAATAAAAAGATCGGATTTATTCAGATGGAACTGATACAACAGGAGTGAAAGCCCGAATGAAAGCTTCATTCCACTCTGTCCGAGTGCCAGATGATAGCTGTAAGTACCTTCAATTCCGGTTTTTCTCAACGGTCCGGCCTGGTAATTGAACAATCTTGCCCCGACACCCATATCTTTTGCCACCAGCATGCTGGTTGACACGTACTGAACCGATGGCGACTGCTCAATTCCAGCCCATATTTTACGGTACGATAAGGAAACGGGGATGCGTTCACTGATGGCGCTTGCAGCAGGATTGACCAGATAGTGGTTCTTATTGTACATGCTGAAATTGGGGATTTGCTGCGCATGGCCTGTGACGTGCATAACAGCCAGAAGAAAGGCAACTGTAATGAACGGAATGATGCGCTGTCTGTAAGAATTCACTTTCATACGGGTTTCTTTGACTGTTTATTTCACAATGGATACCGCACCGGTAAGAATGCCGGAACCATCCCCCGGATCAATCACATAGTAATAGGTGGCTGACGGTAGCTCTTTCCCGTCATAAGTGCCATCCCATGGTGTTCCATAACCTTCGGAACTGAATACCATAGTCCCCCAGGTATTGTATATTTTAACCGTGCATAGCGGGTAATTGTCAATATTACCGATATGCCAGACTTCATTGTAGCCATCGTTATTCGGACTGAAGGCATCGTAGATTACCATCCGGCATGTTTCGGATTTCACAAGCGCAACCGGATATGCATCAGATTCGCAATTGTTGTCATCTCTGACCTTCACGGTATAGCTACCTTCGGCAAGTGATGTAAAATCCGGCTCAGAACCATAATTCACACCGTTGTCGACGGAATAAAACAGGGCACCTGTACCTCCTACCGCTGCAATCTCTATCGCCCCGTCGGGATGACCCGAGCTGGTCAGGTCGGTGGTTTCGACTGATGTTATTTTTACAGTATCGGGTTCGTTCAGCATATATTGCTGTACAAATATGCAGTTGTTGTCATCTGTGATGGTCAGCGTGTAGGTTCCGGCCGGGATGTTCGTATTGATCCGCTGAAAAACATTGTTTGACCATACGTAATCATAACCTCCCGTCCCTCCTGTAATCCATGGGACGATCGACCCGTCAGCATTTCCGGCACACGCAGGCTCAACATAATCAATTTGTGTAGTGACAAATGCATTGGGCGCTGTAACCAGGGCCGATTCAGATTTTTTACAACCGTTCTGATCCGTTACAATCACGGTATAGTTTCCGGCCCCAAGATCATAAGCCGTTTCAGTCACCTGAGCACCGGGATCATTCCACAGATACTCAAAAGAGCCCCAGCCTCCGCTTGCATCAGCTGTTGCCATAACCAGTTTGTCGCCAGGACAATAGTTTTCTCCAAAGAGGTCGATATCCAGCGCTATGGGAGGAGGCTCATCAACATCAGTACTGCTCAGGGCAAAACAACCATTTGCATCCGTAACTTCCACGGTATACAGATCTTTGGCAACATTAACCAGGTCTTCTCCTGTATAACCGTTACTCCATGCAAAGCTGTATGGCAGGGTACCTCCCGTTACTGAAAGGTCGACCACACCGGAATTATCCTGATAACAACGCAGGTCGTATGAATTCAGGGTAAGGATCAGGTCACTGACAGGGCCGTGGATCTTAACTGAATCAATGGCTGTGTTGAAAAGGGCATCGGTGACAACCACCTCGTAATTACCCGGAGCCATACCTGAACGAAATGCATTGAATATAACACCGATATCACTCCAGCTGTAAGTGAAAGGTCCCTGGCCGTTATATACCGTAACCGTCGCTGTTCCATTGTTCAATCCGTAGCAGGTCACATCAGTCTTAGCAGTGATCTGTGCAATCATGGTAAAGTTGTCAATCACGGCAAAACTTGTATCCGATGTACAATCCTTGCTGTCGGTTATGGAAATGTGGTACAGTCCTGCTGTTTCCAGACCTGAAATATCCTGTGTCGCGGCAGCAAAACCTGAAGGACCGGTCCAGCTATAATCGTACGGACCATTACCGCCTGAAACAGACAGGTTAACAGCTCCGTTATCACCGGGGGGAATGGTGATATCCATAACAAGGGAACCGGCATAGATTATTTTATCTGCCTGGGGTACATAATAGATCTCTGATGCCGTACACAGGTTGTCATCCTTCACCTCGAGATTATAATTACCCTCAGTTAGGCCGCTCTGATTCTGATCGAGTGGTTCAATCCCGGAACCGTCGAGCGATGTCCAGTAATATTTATAATCACCTTTCACCGTCCCTCCCGTTACCATTATATCAATGGATCCGTTATCACCATTATAGCATGAAACATCGGTGATCGTCTCACTGATAACGATCGGATCGGGTTCCGGAACACTGGTGGAGATCTGCGCAACTTCACCATTATCATCGGTCACGGTAACCGAGTAAGGTCCCGCCGGCAGGTCATTGGCCACGGAACCATGGAGTCCGGGATCATGGCTCCAGTAATATGTGTACGGAGGTTTGCCGAAATAAGGAGTCACCTCCAGCATCCCATCACTCAGCCCGTTACACGATACACTTCTTTCGTCCGTAATAACAGCTGTGAAAGGATGTTCATAAATGGCAAAAAAGAGGTCGCTTTTATTGATGTTATCACTTGTATAGATCTCATCTCCAATCTGTATCTGTTGGGATCTGTAATAACCCGAAACATATGCCCGTGATGCATCATCCATATTCACAACAGTGCCCGCATCGTTATAGTTACCTGTTCCAACAACACTCACCCCGGCAATGGGATCCCCGATCTCATTGAATGCCGCAAGAAATGCATCCTCATTCAGCGGATCATCAGTCCGCAGCGTGTCCTGATTAAAAACAATCTCATTGGCAAAATACCCCGTTGCATAAATCAGGTTGTTACGGATCACAAAATCATTGTAAATATCTTTAGCAGTACTGCCCTTCCGGAGAAACCACTGTAACACCCCGCTCCGGTTGTATTTGCCGATAAACGTATCATAACCGCCGGAATTCCCGGTATAAGTATTGGTAATTGAGGCAGTCGAATCTACATATATAGTGGAGCTATTATAGTTACCCAATACATATACGTTATCATATTCATCAGTTGTTAGGGTTCGGAAATTCTCCGTGCCAGATCCGCGAATCCGCCTCACCCACTGGCCATTGCCATTAAAATCGGTTTTGTAAATGAAAGCATCGAATG
>JAFGRC010000157.1 GCA_016935355.1 Bacteroidales bacterium | reverse complement strand
TTTAAAAATATGGGCAGGAAAAGCAAATCCGTTCCGGTTACCGTATTTGCCGGTAAAACATGGGAAACTTTGTTGCTAAAAAGCCTTTTGGAGGACGCAGGCATAGAAGTTTTTTTAAAGGATGAAGCGATTGGTTCACTGGCACCCTGGTATGTCGGTCCGGGCGGAGCCGGTGCGGTAAAGGTTGTCGTGTCCGAATCGGATTTTGAACTGGCAAGTCAGATTGTGGCTGAATTTGAAAGGAACAACAAAAAGAAATGATCTGACGGATTTTTCGCCCTTCCGGTTTCAGGCGGCAGGAATAGTATACAAATGCATTAACGAAGATTGAGAATATGGCAATGAATTATGGTTCGGATAAAAAGTCAGCCGTTCAGGCAAAATTTGATGCACAGAAGATCGCTTTTGCACCGGTTATGTTTCAGGCAACCCGGGCCCTTCGGGATCTGGATATCCTGAAATGTGTGAATGAGGCACCTGAAGGTATTACCATCGCTGAAGTAGCCAGACAACTTGAATTGCAGGAATATGGAGTAAAGGTATTGCTGGAAGCAGGGCTTAGCCTCGAACTTGTCAGGGTTGAAAACGACAGGTTCTTTCTTACCAAAACAGGATGGCACATACTGAATGATGCGCTGACACGTGTGAACATGGATTTTACCAACGATGTGAATTATCTGGGCATGTTTTACCTGACAGAGTCCGTCAAAACCGGTAAACCTGAAGGATTAAAAGTGTTTGGTGACTGGAATACTGTCTACGAAGGATTGTCGGAGTTGCCTCATACTGCAATGAAAAGCTGGTTTGCTTTTGATCATTATTATTCTGATCAGGCTTTCCCCGAGGTCATACCCATCCTTTTCAGAAACAAGCCTGCTCATATTCTTGATGTTGGAGGAAATACCGGGAAATTTGCCCTGAAATGCGTGGAATATGATCCGCATGTGAACGTTACCATACTGGATCTGCCCGGTCAACTGCGAAAAGCTGAAGAGAACATCAAAAATGCCGGATCTGAGAAAAGAATAGACCTTTATCCGATTGATTTGCTTGATCATTCCAGACCAATACCCGGAAATCCGGATGCAATCTGGATGAGCCAGTTTCTTGATTGTTTCTCTCAAAAGGACATTCTGGAATTGTTGAGAAGGTCGAAGGAATCAATGCATCGAGGTTCGGAGTTGTTTATCCTGGAAACATATTGGGATAAGCAAAAATATGAGGCTTCCACCTATTGCCTGCATGCCACATCCCTTTATTTTACAAATATTGCCAATGGCTGCAGCCAGATGTACCATTCAGATGACCTTCTCAACCTTATTAAAAGATCCGGACTAAAGGTTCAGGAAATAATTGAGAACATTGGCATCAGCCACACACTTATCATTTGTAAAACCCAGCAATGAGCAAGTCATGCCAAACATAAATTGAAACACACATGAAGAAATTAATGCAAAGGCTTTTGATCGTATCGTTAATCATTATTTCGGGATAGACTGTTCCAATGACATGGGAAGAACCGGATCATACGGGAAGAAGAATAAGGATTATTCCCCTTCCATAATGAAGTAATTGCAGAGTTTTAACAAAATATCAGGGGATGCCTCAACCAGACAGACTTCTTTAATGCCTTTCTTTGATGATCGGCCAAAATCTTTATATTTGTTCTCCCGGATCCTGTTTATATTATCTAATTCATATTAAATGAATTTTTTACAAAGTATCATCATAGCCATCGTTGAAGGTATTACGGAATTTTTGCCCATTTCCAGCACGGGTCATATGATCATTGTACAACAGTTGCTGGGTATTGAAAGCAGCGACTTTATCAGTCTTTATATCGTGAACATACAGTTCGGAGCCATACTTTCGGTTGTTGTACTTTACTGGAAAAGATTTGTCGAACCTGTCAAACGACTAAAAGTCGAAGGAAATTTTCTTCACCGTTGCCGGTACAAATATGATTTCTACCTGAAATTGTTTGTGGCTTTTTTGCCGGCTGCCTTTATAGGATTGTTGTTGCGGGATCAGATATACAAAATGCTTGAAAGTGTTGCCGTTGTGGCCGTATCACTGGTGATCGGAGGCATTGTCCTTATTTTTGTGGATGGGTGGTTCAGGAAAGAAAATGAAATTCAGACCATAACATATCCCGGAGCTTTCAAGATCGGGCTATTCCAGGTGTTAGCCATGATACCCGGCGTTTCACGTTCGGCAGCCACCATTATCGGGGGACTGACCCAGAAACTTACCCGGAGAAAAGCTGCTGAATTTTCATTTTTTCTTGCCGTTCCCACCATGCTGGCAGCTGCCGCATGGGAAATGTACAGCAATTTCAATCTGCTCGATATGAACAATATTACATTGCTGGTTGCGGGGAATGTTGTGGCATTTATTGTTGCCATGCTGGCAATAAAAGGCTTCATTTCTTTTCTGAACCGGCATGGATTCAGGGTATTTGGTTATTACAGGATATTCGTCGGCTTGCTGATCATCGTACTTTTGTTGTTGGGAGTGGATTTGCAGGTAGGAGGGTAGGAAAGATGATTTTTCCGTTAGTAAGAAGGAGAAAAGAAATATTCTTATTCCCCCTTGAGGGGGAACAAAAAGGGGTGTTCATAAATTAAATCATTACCCGCAAATTGAATGATGTAATCATGGAGTTATCTTTGTCGGGGGATCCCCACTATTGAAGGATAATCAATTATCTTAGTTATATTTAAAACCGGAACTATGAAACAATCACTCAGGATTATATCATGGAATGTCAACGGCATCAGGGCCATGGTGGGCAAGGGTTTTTATGATATGATGAAGAAACTTGATGCCGATATTATCTGTATTCAGGAAACGAAAGCCGATGAGAAAGTGGTGCGGGATGTTGCAGCAAACCTGGAAGGATATAAATTTCTTGCCAGTTCGGCGGTTAAAAAAGGTTATTCCGGAACGGCGGTATTCACCCGGCCTGAACCGGTAAAGCACTATATAAAAACAGGAAAAGAAGAACACGATCAGGAAGGCAGAATGATCACGGTTGAATATGATAAATTCTACCTCGTAAATTTATATGTCCCCAATTCGGGACAGGATCTGAAACGTCTGGATTACCGCAGGGAGTGGGATCTGCATATGCAGCAATATATTAAAGGCCTTATTAAAGATAAGCCCGTCATCCTCACAGGCGACCTTAATGTGGCTCATGAACCGGTTGATCTTGCCCGGCCAAAAGAGAATTATAACAAATCTGCAGGCTATACGCAGGTGGAGATAGACGGGTTCAAAAATTATCTCGAGGCTGGTTTTACAGATGTCTACAGAGAGCGATACCCGGATAAAATCCAGTATACTTTCTGGAATCAGCGGTTCAGGGCAAGGGAACGAAACGTGGGATGGCGCATCGATTATTTTCTGGTAAGCAGGGAAATAGCTGATAAAGTCAAGGATACTAATATTCTGGACGATATCATGGGATCGGACCATTGTCCGGTCTCGCTGGAAATAGCTTTATAAAATAACGGGAAAAGAAAAATGCCTCATAAGTATTGAAAAATTACTTTTGAGGCACTTTCTTTTCAGTGGTGCCACGTG
>JAFGRC010000156.1 GCA_016935355.1 Bacteroidales bacterium | reverse complement strand
GTCATTGATTGAAACCACTTCCATATCGTCTCTTAATAATGATGCTCTGAAAGCGAGCCTTCCGATTCTGCCGAAACCATTGATTCCAACTTTTATTTTTGTCATATTGTTTGTAAATTAAGTTATTAATTAGTAATTGATATAATACGATCAGCTGCTAAGCTAAAAAAATTTCTTTATTTCTACAAGTAAAAGGAGTTTAGCCCGGGGAATGCAGCCATTTGTCCGATAAATTTCATTGTGGCTGAGTTATTGCTGCGTCAGCCCTTCGCGGCCTTCTGTACCGGGCATCGATAATCCATCCAAAGCGGTAACTTATAAACAAGGTGAGATAGAACTGCTTGTTATCAGAGGTATACATTATCGGGATCTTTTTGATGAATGCTTCGGCAATCACACCGGCGTCAACAGCATTGATGAGCTGACTGATGCTGCTGTATTCAAAGCTCAAACCAAATTTTGCATGCAATCCGGGATACAGTGAGATCTCGTTAAATCCCCTCCAGAAGGAAGCCCTGCCTGCAATTTCCACACTCTGGGGGTGTTGACTGAATTCGAATTTCTCAATTCGCGTATCAATTACATAAAGTTGGCTGTTGATGATGCCGATTACGTTAAAGGTATAATATATGGGTTTTGTAATTCCAAGACTGGGCCCAACGGAATAATAGTATTTTATGGCAATGCTGCCCCTGTCTTCCTTAGAAAAGATTTCACGTTGAAAACCTATTGAAGGCCTGATATCAATAAAAATATTCGTCTTTCCGTACACAAATTTCCGGCTTGTCGTATAGGAATAGGGTGAGGCGACAACCTTGACTTCTTTAGGGTGCCTGATATAAGCCAGTTCAATATCGTAGATGGCCTTTGTAAGGTAGGTCCTTCTCTGACCAAATCTGAAAGCAGCGGACAGCCCGTTTGAATTTAAAGAACCGGAAGCACTTCTTTCGTTCTGAAACAGGATGATATCCTGTTGGTCGATTTCACCCTGTCCGTATAACTGCATACAGGTTGAAAAAACAATACATATGCCCAATAGCTTTTTCAAAGCAATCTTGAATATGATCACAGTACCGGATAAGAGAAAAAACTGCCGGAAAGTAAAGCACTTCCCAATTACTCGCTTATCCTTTCTTTAATTGCAAAGATAATGATAAACAAAATAATTTGGGAGCAAACCTTAACCATTATTTTCAACCTGCACGGTATCGGCTTTGGAGGCATAAGCTGGACAGATACTCTTGTTGCAGGACACGAGCAGTCCGAGGACAAAGATCATGCTGATGATGAAACAAACTGATTTTTTCATTATGACAGACTTAATAATTCAAAATTAATGCATCACGGCTTGAATTGCAATGGTAATCCGGATCTTTTTTTCAGATCATAACATCTATTACGGAAATTCAATCGACCAGGTTACATCTGCTGATTTGTTAAACGTTACAGTCATCATGATTATTACCCGGCTCTGGTATAAAATCTCAGAATGGGATACAATTATGACCGTTTATCATCAAAAGTCCTATTGATCTTCATATTCCCTGATGATATCCCGGACCATCTCGGGAGATACCCTGCCATAGGTTTTTTCTCCAACCATCACTACCGGGGCAAGTCCGCATGCCCCTATGCAACGAAGGCAACTTATGGAAAATCTGCCGTCCGGTGTGGTTTCGCCGACATCAATATTCAATTCCTTTCTGAATTCAGACAACACATTCTCGGCACCACGAACATAGCAGGCCGTACCAGTGCAAACGGAAATGGGATTTCTGCCTTTTGGCACCATTGAAAAGAAAGAATAAAAAGTGACTACTCCATAGACTTTAGCCACGGCAATGCGGAGTTCCCTTGCCACAACCTCCTGTATTTCAGCTGGCAGATAACCAAAAGCATGCTGGGTTGTATGCAATACATTGATCAACTCATCGGGATTATTATTGAAGGACCTGCATATTTCCTTAATGGTGTCCACATCCTTCTTTTTCAATTCTACTTTTATTCTCGACATGGTGTTGTTTCCCTTTTAATACAGTTAAAATCAGATGTAAATGATTTTCTTGCTTTTATCCACATAATGTGTATGCAGCAATTTATGCGATTTTTCACTCATGGGCTTACCCAGGAATTCCTCATACAATTTTATGATGTAAGGGTTTTCATGTGATTTTCTGATAGATTTTGCGGCATCTTCACGATATATGGCTTCCATGCGCTTTTTGAGAATGCTGAAATTCCCGTGATGCAGTGGTTGGCCGCCTCCTCCTATACATCCGCCGGGACAGGCCATGATCTCAATCGCATGGTAACTGTTTTTGCCGCTCCGTATGTCTTCCAGCAGCTTTCTTGCATTTCCGAGTCCATGGGCAATACCAATATTGAGCGGTAATCCGTCGAAATCAATTACAGCTTCACGAATGCCATCCATACCACGCAATTCCTGAAAATCAATACGAGGCAGCTTTTTATTGGTGTACAGCTCATAGGCAGTCCTGATGGCTGCCTCAATAACTCCTCCGGTGGCTCCGAAAATAACGCCCGCACCTGTCGATTCACCCAGAGGAAGGTCAAATTCTTCATCGGGTAACGTATGAAAATCAATGTTTGCCTGCTTGATCAGATGTGCCAGTTCCCGTGTTGAGATCGAATAATCCACATCGGGATTCCCATCGACTTTAAATTCATCACGTGTGCATTCATATTTTTTTGCCAGGCAGGGCATGATTGAGACCACAACGAGATGGTCCCTTTTCACTTTGATTTTATCGGCAAAATATGTTTTTGCAATGGCGCCGAACATTTGCTGTGGTGACCGGGCTGTGGAAGGTATGTCAAGCATATCTGGAAACTGAGCTTCGAAAAAGTTCACCCAGCTGGGACAACATGAAGTAAGGATCGGCAATCTGACCGTTTTATCACCCTTCAGATGTCTGGTAAGCCTGTCAAGGAGTTCAGCCCCTTCTTCCATAATAGTCAGATCCGCACTGAAATCCGTGTCAAAAACATATTTAAAACCAAGCCTGCGCAAAGCGGCCGCCATTTTGCCGGTGACCAGAGTACCGGGAGGAAGGCCAAACGCTTCACCCAGGGCCGCCCTGACAGCAGGGGCAGTCTGCACAATTACAGTTTTTGACGGATTTGAAAGATCACGGATTAAACGATGTGTATGGTCAACTTCTGTGAGTGCACCGGTTGGACAAACTGCCACACATTGTCCGCAATAAGTGCAAACCGAATCTTCCAGGTCCATTTCGAATGCAGGTGCGACAACCGACATGAATCCGCGATTTATAGCGGACAGGGCACCGACTGTCTGGAATTCGTTGCACATTGTTTCGCAACGGCGACACATAATGCATTTGTTCATATCACGGATTATTGCAGGAGAAAAATCGGTACGGTATGTTGATACTTCTGCAATATCCTGATTGTGTATTTCCCGGACCCCCATTTTTATCGCCATGTTTTGCAGATCGCAATTGCCTGATTTGGGACAAATAAGGCAGTCTTTCGGATGGTCTGAAAGCAGAAGTTCCATTATGGTCTGGCGTGCATTCAGAACCCTTATGGTATGCGTGTGCACCTGCATGCCTTCATAAACTTCGGTTGAACAGCTGGGAGCCAGATTTCGCCTGCCTTCAACTTCAACTACACAAATGCGGCAACCTCCGGGCTTATGTTCAATATTCAGATCTCCAAGGTCCATATAGCACAAAACGGGGATTTCAATGCCGGCCTTTTTCGCTGCCTTATAGATTGTCGTTCCCTTTGGAACTTCTACTGCTTTATCATCAATTGTTAATGTTACCATTTCCATTGTTCATCAACTTAGTTAATTATTACTGCATTGAATTTGCATCTGTCCATACAGGCACCGCATTTGATACAAAGCGACTGGTCAATGATATGGATCTCTTTGCGCTCTCCGGTTATAGCTCCGACAGGACAAGCTCTGGCACATGCAGTACAACCGACACAGTTTTCAGGGACAATTTCATATTTCATAAGATCTTTACACACACCTGCCGGACATTTTTTATCGTGAATATGTGTATGGTATTCCTCCCTGAAGTTTTCCAGAGTAGATAAAACGGGATTCGGAGCTGACTGTCCCAGCATGCAAAGTGAGGTATCTTTGATTACACTGGCAAGGTTTATCAACCGCTCGATATCTTCTTCAGTACCGTTACCTTTTGTGATATTTACAAGCAGTTCATGCAGCCGCTTGTTCCCGATGCGGCAGGGAGTACATTTGCCGCATGACTCGTCAACAGTGAAATCAAGAAAATACTTCGCAACATCCACCATGCAATCATCTTCATCCATGATGATCATACCGCCTGATCCCATCATGGCACCTGCATCAACCAGACTATCATAATCAATGGGCACGTCAAGGTGCTTTTCTGTGAGGCAGCCGCCTGACGGGCCGCCAATCTGAATCCCCTTGAATTTCTTGTCATTTTTGATTCCGCCGCCAATTTCAAAGATGACTTCACGCAACGTGATACCCATTGGTACTTCTATCAATCCCACGTTGTTAACCTTGCCGGCAAGTGCAAATACTTTTGTCCCTTTTGATCGTTCCGTGCCGATACTGCTGAACCATTCATGCCCCTTGTTGATAATGACCGGTACATTGGCCAAAGTTTCCACGTTATTGACATTGGTTGGTTTGCCCAGATAGCCTTTAACTGAGGGGAACGGGGGTTTCATTGTGGGTTCACCCCTGCCTCCTTCCATGGAATGGATCAGGGCGGTTTCTTCCCCACATACAAATGCACCTGCGCCATAACGGATTGAAATGTCGAAATTAAATCCGGTGCTGAAAATATCTTCTCCCAGCATTCCGTATTCCCTTGCCTGTTGAATGGCTTTCTTAAGTCTCTCAATCGCCAGGGGATATTCCGCCCGGATGTATACCAGTCCCTGCGAGGCACCGGTACAGTATCCGTTTATTGCCATGGCTTCGATGACGCTGTGGGGATCTCCTTCGAGAATGGACCTGTCCATAAAGGCACCGGGGTCTCCTTCATCTGCGTTGCAAACCACATACTTTTCATCACCGTGTGTTTGTCTTGTCAGTTCCCACTTCAGACCGGTAAGAAATCCAGCTCCCCCGCGTCCGCGCAATCCCGAAAGTTTGATTACCTGAATGGTTTCTTCAGGTGTCATAGACGTCAGTGCCTTACCAAGAGCCGCATAGCCATCTCTTGCAACATATTCTTCAATGCTTTCAGGGTCGATCATTCCGCAATTGCGCAGCGCTATCCTGATCTGTTTCTTATAGATTTCCATTCCCCGGGCATCGGTGATGATTTTGTCAGTTTTGGGATCCTTGTATAACAGACGGTTTACCTTACGTACCTTAACAATGTGTTCTGTGACGATCTCTTCTGCATCGTCAGGTTTGACCTTTGTGTAAATGGTATGGTCGGGAATTATTTTTATCACAGGTCCCTTTTCGCAGAATCCAAAACAGCCGGTTGTAACAACCTGGGCATAGTCATCCAGACCCTGATTTTTTATTTCCGTGCGGAGCTGTTCTGTCAGAATGGTACTTAGAGATGAACGGCACTTTGTGCCTCCGCATACCAGCAGATGAATTTTAAAATCCGCCATGGATAAATTACCTCCTTAAATTAAATTATTCATCAATTCTTTTATAGTTAACCGGAATGATCCCGTCAACCAGTATACCGCTTTTAATATATTTTTCAATGATCTCATCGGCCTTTTTCACATCTACATATCCAAACAATACCGGTTCCTGATCAGGCAACGTTACTTCAATGGTAGGTTCTGCATAACAATATCCCATGCATCCGGTTTGTGTAACGGTTGCATCCACATTTCTCTTATCAAGTTCATCCACAATGTAATTCATGGTCTCTCTTGAACCTGAAGCGATGGAACAGGTGGCCATAGCAACTCTTATCTGTACCGGCTGACCGGAATCTTTAATTTTGTCAGTGAATCTGGTTTTTGAACGGACACGCTCTTTTAAGTTACTGAGTTCTGCAAGATTTCTTAATTTATTCATAGCAGTATGTTTTAAAGTCCTGTTTTTCTTTATAACGTTATTTTATACAATGATTAATAATTGTTACAAAAATAACAAGTATTATGTTATTTAAATAACAATAGATACAAATCTCAATAATACATATTGATTCTAAATAATTGGGGGGGGGTGAAGATTTAAGGAATGTCTGAAAAGGAACGTTCACTGTTTGCCGTTCATTGTTTACTGTTCACCGGAGGCAGTTTTGTTTACTTTTTAACGTTCACTGTTACCTCCCACCTGTTCCTGAATCCACCGGATCCAGTTTTCAAATCCTTCGCCGGTCGTGGCAGACAATCCAATAAAAAAGAGAGCGGGATTTACGCGCAGCGCATAATTCTTAAACCGCTCCATGCTGAAATCCACATATGGCAGGAGATCGGTTTTATTTATAACACAGATTTGCGAACTCTGGAACATATTCGGATATTTCAGCGGTTTATCATCACCTTCGGTCACGCTTACGATTACCACACGGTATTTTTCTCCAAGATCGAACAGGGCGGGACAGACAAGATTGCCTACATTTTCGATTAAAAGCAGGGAGTTTGCCTGTGGATTCAGCTCCTTTACAGCCTTGTTTGTCATTTCAGCATCAAGGTGGCAACCGTTTCCTGTGTTGACTTGTATAACGGGTGTGCCGGTGGAAAAGATCCGTTGTGCATCCAGCGTGGTTTGCTGATCACCTTCAATGACATATATCAGCTGACCGGAAAGGTCCCTGATAGTTTTTTCAAGGATCGTGGTTTTTCCGGATCCGGGTGAACTTACAAGATTAAGGGCTACGATACCGAGGCCTTCGAAGTATCCCCTGTTGCGTTCAGCCAGAAGATCATTCCGGTGTAAGATATCGGTTTCCACAACGATGCGCCTTGATTGTTCTACTGTTGTATCAGGTATGTCGTGTATGTGATCATGTTGATGATCATGACCGTGATCGTGCATGTGATCATACTGATGATCTTGTCCGTGATCGTGCATGTGACCAGCTTCTTGCTGATGATCAAGTCCGTGATCGTGCATGTGATTAGGATCATGGCTGTGCCCGTGTGAGAGATGATGGTCGTCATTACCGGTATGCTTGTGGTTATGCTCATGGTGGTGTGTGTGGGAAAACTGCCCATCAGCACCAGCAGGTTTAAGAAGAATATATCCGGATTCTGATCCATTGCATCCGCATGTTTCGCACATAAGAAATAAGTTTAAAAATGCAAAGTTAAGTTAATAATTCAACCCGGACCAGCCGCAAACGAAATAAATGTATGGACGTGCGGATTCTGATGAAATAAATGATGAACACAGTCTGAACTCATGTTATAATGGCACTTACCCGCAATTCTTTACCCCTGATGATATCGGGATTCATATCACCGCATCGGGGACACAGGTCAAAGATTTCCTGAGGATCGTACTGCATTCCGCAACTCCGGCAGACCACCGAAACCGGAATCTCTTTTATCAGCAGCGCGGCATTCTGCAAAGCTGTATCCCTGACAGCTGATTCCCATGCAAATTCGAGTGCTTCGGTCACTACTCCGGCAGCCTGTCCGATCTCGACCTCAACGGATGAGATATGATCAACGTGATGTTCTTTTGCAGATTGCAGAGCGATCTCAATAATATGTTGCGCAACTGAAAATTCGTGCATGATAATGTTTTGATTGCGTCAGCAAATACGAGGCAATTGTTCACCGGCCAGTCTGGTTACAATACGGCTTCCTCCTGTTCCGGATTGCAACAATACCATTCCGGGTCTTGTCTTTGTTATAGTGCCAATGATTGATGCATGCGATCCGATGGCAAATCTTTTCATAATTTCAATTGCCGGACCGGCAGATTCCCTGGCGACAACAATAAGCATCTTTCCTTCATTGGCCAGGTACAAGGGATCAAAACCGTATAACTCACACAATCCTTTTGTCTGGGAACGAATGGGCAGTGATGCTTCATCGACAGATGCACCAAAATCCCTGTTTTCTGTCATTTCATCCAGAATTGAAGCAATGCCTCCGCGGGTAAGGTCACGCATAAAATGGATGTCAATGCCGTTTTCCAGTAAAGCATGTACCATATGGTGCAACGATGAGACATCGGACGCGACAGGTTCTTCAAAATTCAGTTTCTCCCGGGCGGCCATTATTGCGATTTCATGATCTCCAAGAAAACCATTCACAATGAGCCGGTCATCCGGACGGATATGCAAACCGGCCGAGATATGCCGGTACCTGTCTTCAAGAATGCCGATTCCTGCAGTATTGATGAATATTTTATCACACTGTCCTTTTTTAACGACTTTGGTATCACCTGTAATGATTTGAATTCCTGCATTCTGTGCTTCTTCGGCCATCGATCTGATGATGGTCTCCAGATCGGTCATCGGAAAACCCTCTTCAAGGATGAGTCCGGAACTCAGATAAAGAGGCTTTGCCCCTGACATGGCAAGATCATTGACAGTTCCGCAGACTGCAAGTTTGCCAATATCTCCTCCCGGGAAAAATATCGGGTCCACCACATATGAGTCGGTTGTAAAGGCCAGTGTGTTATGGTCAACTGAAAAGACCGAAGAATCGGATAACATTTCCAGGCAGGGATTTTTAAAATACTTCAGGAACATGTTCCTGATGAGATCACCCGTCATGGTTCCCCCGCTTCCGTGCCCAAGCAGAATTGTATTGTACATATATTGATTTTTCGCAAATATAGTCAATAAGAGTACCCCGGAAAAAGGTTTTGATTGCATCCGGTCAAATGCTCCGGTGCACTGAACCGGTAATATGAATCAATTGGCGCCGCCACATGGTTTTCCTGCCAGCGGGATTATTTATTCATTTCAAACGGAACACGATTTAATATGGACCTGCCCAGGGTCACCTCGTCAATAAATTCCAGTTCATCACCGATGGAAACTCCTCTGGCAAGTGTTGAAATAACCGGGATGCTTTTGCTTAGTCTGCGATAGAGATAGTAATTCGTCGTATCACCTTCCATGGTCGCGCTCAGCGCAAGAATTAACTCCCTGATGTTCCCCCTTTTGATACGTGCTTCGAGACTGTCAATATTCAGATCAGCCGGTCCGATACCATCCATTGGTGAAATGATCCCGCCCAGAACATGGTAAACACCTCTGTACTGACGTGTGTTTTCAATGATCATCACATCCTTGACGTTTTCAACGATACAGATTATGGAATGGTCACGGCGCTTATCAGCACAAACAGGGCACAATTCATCATCACAGATGTTCATACAGTCCTTGCAATACCTGATATGGGTCCCCAGTCTTAAGATCGTATTGCCAAAATGATCAAGAGACTCCCGGTTTTCCTTCAGCAAATGCAGTACCAGTCTTAAGGCTGTCTTGGTACCTATTCCGGGTAATTTGGAGAATTCACGTACAGCGTCCTCCAGTTGTTTCGATGAATATGTAAAATACATATGGTAAAATCTGTCAGATGCGAAAATCTCAGTCCCGTAGCAAATTTAATCTATTATTTGCTAACCTATTTTTTTGCTAAAATGTTTTTAGTATTCTTGCAAATGTATTGGACTTACTTTTTCAATCAATTTTTTTTCCATGCATCCCCTGATATTATTGCTTATTGTCCTGTTATACTTCGCTGTATTAATTATAATTTCTCTGATAACCGGCAGGAATTCCGACAACGCATCCTTTTTTATCGGCAACCGCAAATCACCATGGTATCTTGTGGCTTTCGGTATGATTGGTACTTCCATATCAGGCGTCACCTTTATTTCCATTCCGGGTGAAGTCGGAGCTACGGCATTCTCCTATCTTCAGCTGGTCCTGGGTTATTTTGCAGGATATATGGTTATTGCCAATATTCTGATGCCGCTTTACTATAAGATGAATCTATCATCCATATACGCATACCTGAACCACAGGCTGGGATTGCACAGTTATAAAACGGGTGCTTCATTCTTTCAGATTTCCAGGATCATCGGTTCATCCTTCAGGCTCTATCTGGTTGCCATGGTAATTGACAGTTATATTCTCTCACGTTTTGGGATCCCTTTCTGGCTTTCCGTGTTGCTCACCATTGTCCTGATTTACATTTATTCATTCAGGGGAGGGATCAGGACCATAGTATATACAGATACCTTGCAAACATTATTCCTGATATTGGGTGCATTGCTTTCCATCGTATTCATTTCAAAAGAACTTGGTTTTAATTTAGGAGAGTTGTTTGAAAATATAAGGAATTCCCGTTATGCCCAGGTCTTTGTATGGGACTGGAAACCCGGCAACAATTTGGTAAAGCATTTTTTAAGCGGAATGTTCATTTGTATTGTGATGACGGGACTTGATCAGGATATGATGCAAAAGAACCTCAGTTGCAGGAATATTGGTGAAGCCAAAAAAAACATGTACTGGATGAGTTCGTTACTGATTGTCGTGAACATTTTCTTTCTTTCACTGGGGGCTCTGCTATACATTTATGCAAATACCAAAGGTGTGATCATCGAGAATTTCAGTGATCCAGGACTGCAGACAACCTGTCCGGTCAGCCTTTACGATTCGGTGCAGAATATTTATTATTGCAACAGTACGGATGAACTTTTTCCTTTTCTGGTTTTTAATTATCTGAAACCCGCTGTCGGAATGATTTTTATCCTGGGATTAATGGCAGCGGCTTATTCCAGTGCCGATTCTGCGCTTACTGCATTGACGACATCCTTCTGTGTTGATTTCCTGGGATTTAAGGAAGATAATCAACGCATCATGACCCGTAAGTTGGTTCAGGTAGGATTCAGCGTAATGATTTTCCTCACCATTATGATTTTTAAAGCGTTGAACAATCAGAGTGTCATCAACTCCCTGTTTACCATGGCAGGTTATACTTATGGCCCCTTGCTCGGTATGTTCGCATTCGGGATCTTCACCAAATATAAAACCCGGGACAGAATTGTTCCTTACATAGCTGTTCTTTCGCCTGTTATCTGTTATTTTCTGGATCGGAATTCAGAACAACTTCTTGGTGGTTATGTGTTTGGTTTTGAGTTGCTGATCATTAATGGTCTGCTGGTTTTCACCGGTCTGTTTTTGTTCAGAAAGAAAATGGTTGTGTAGCAAAAATTGATATAAAGAAAGAGTATGATGATGCCCGGATATTATAAACTGACATTTTCAGGTTTGTAAAATGCAGCTTGCATCAGTCTTAACCTGCAACTTTTCTCCGGTCTGCTGCAATGCCTTTATAAGTCCGCTTTACCGTTCTTCAGGTTCACTCTTGCTGCCATGGCTGCGCCAATAATACCTGCTTCATTCAGGAAATGGGCCGGAAGGACCTTCGCTTTAAGGTCAAGGTATTGTTTGAACTGATTCATTTTTTTACTGGCACCTCCACCGATAACAATCAATTCGGGTGAAAAAAGAAACTCAATATATGAGAAATATTCATTAAGTCTTTTGCCCCAGGCTTCCATATCCAGTATTTCCCGCTTCCGGGTTGCATCGGAAGTATAGGACTCCCAGTCATGATCCTGGCCTCTCATATCCAAATGTCCGAGTTCCACGTTGGGATAAAGTCTGCCGTCAATAAACATGGCAGCACCTATTCCGGTACCGATTACAAAAACGATCATGGCACCTTTAAAACCGGCACCTGCTCCGAGTTTGGCTTCAGCAAGTCCGGCAGCATCTGCGTCATTAAGAACCCAGACTGGCAATCCGGTAGTTTTAGAGAATAGTTTTCCTGCATCAGTATTAATCCATGATTTATCCACATTGGCAGCCGAGTACACCATGCCGTTCTGCACCACGGCCGGGAAACCGCAGCCAATTGCACCTTTCCATTTGAAATGTTTTACAAGTTCTTTGATTGTTTTTGCCACATTTTCAGGACTGGAAGGGCGGGGTGTTTGTATCCGGTGCCGTTCATCCAGTAACTTTCCGTTTTTCGTATTAACCGGAGCCCCCTTTATACCGGAACCCCCGATATCGATACCCAGGATTTCTTTCAATTTCATTTTATAAAATTTATGAATAATTAATTGTAGTTTTGACTGGCAGAAAAATAAACCATTTGTTTAGTCCATTCACCATAAATGGATATTACAAGCAAGATAGCAACAAAAAATTAATTTTTATCCTGTTGTACTTGTTTTTGCCCACAAATTTTCAGTGTGTTAAAAAAAAAACATTTTGTGCGGTCACATTCTCATTCAAAATAAATATCTTGGCATGAACCGATCAACTAATTTTAAACAGGGGACCAGTGATGGATGAACATATTATTGCATTGCTGAATAACAATCTCAGGGTTATCATACCTGATTTCGGTGCCTTCATTGTACGGCAGAAAGAACCTAAAGTAATTGTATTTAACGAATTTCTTCGTTATAATGACGGATTGCTGATTGATTACATAGCAAAAGCTGAACAAATAGAAAAGGAGATTGCCGAACAAAGGATTACAATATTTGCGGAAGAAGCGACAAAAACTCTTGAAAGCGGAAAAGACCTGCAGATCAAAGGTCTTGGAATGCTGACCAGAGATCCCAGTGGTAAGATCAATTTTGTTTCGGAATCATCACATACAGTAAAGGAAAGATCCCGTTCTGAGAGAGAAGCAGGCAGAAGAGCAACCAAAAGTGATGTCGTTAAGGGAACTGCCGGAGCTTCTGCCAGTGATGCGGTAAAAAAAGTATCGGATCTGAAATCACCTGAATCCGAAAAAACCTTATCAAAAGGTTCTGAAAATGAATTGATCAGGGATCAAGACATTAAAAAAGAAGCACCTGCTGAAGGCATAAAGGAAAAAATGGCGGCCAGAGCTGCTGATAAGCCTGAAATAAAAGAGGAAAGCCAGCCTGAGCGCAAAGCACCGCAACAGCCGGAACCAGAATCCAAAGAGGAATCTGTTAAAGTGTCCAAATCCGTTGCTGAAACCGGAACACAGCCCGTTGACAAAGCAAAACCTGAAACGGCAGCCAAAGCCGAAACCGGTCCTGTGACCAAAGCAAAACCTGAAACGGCAGCCAAAGCCGAAACCGG
>JAFGRC010000155.1 GCA_016935355.1 Bacteroidales bacterium | reverse complement strand
ATTGTCTTCTTCACCATTGCATGCCCATTGGTACCCGGGTGAATCTTCAGCACAAATACTGGAAATCTCAGTACCTATCAATTCTCCATTACTGTATTTTGTTACCTTTAGATTTGCTGCCATCCAAACCTGAGATCCTATCTTAATAGTAGGATATGTATTGCCATCTATATCATTTACAACATTATTATCATTATCATTATTTTCCTTTTCACATGTAAAAAATGTAAAAACGATTATTAGAAAGATGTGTATTGATTTCATAGGATCTAGATTTAAAGAATGCTACTTATTAAAATTAGTTATATTATTGGAATAATCAAAATCATATTGCTAATGCAAAAGAATTGCCAATAGTGATACAAGTTACAATGTTCACGACCTGGCCTTCAATTGTGAGGTTGCATAATGCAGGACAATACTATTGTAGTCGTCTGTGGAGGTATCGAATAACAATATTGAGAGGGGGCATCATGAGGAATCGAAAGCGGTTTTGCGAACCTACCCCCTATTACATTTAAAAATCAAAATTCAAAATGGTTTAGTTATTCAGGGATGCGTAAAACTGATCATTGTATGAAAATCGTATGAAAATAAAAAACCACTTACTTGTAAAATTATTGTAAGTGGTTTGTTATCAGTGTGGGCGCTAACGGATTCGAACCATTGACCCTCTGCTTGTAAGGCAGATGCTCTGAACCAGCTGAGCTAAGCGCCCTGATTTTCTTTTAATAAGGATTGCAAAGATATACCTCATTTTGATTTCATCAAAATTTTTAATCAAATAATATATGATCATAATTGCTATTTCCTGAATCAGCAGGCTGGACATAATTGTGGAAAATTACATACATTCCGTGTTTTTCAGCAAATGGAGTGAAGATGTTACAGGCTTCTACTCCGATATCGTTGCATACTCCTATGGCACCGAGTGCTTTGTTAACAGTAAAGGCATAGTCAATTTCTTTATCCGACCAGTTGGCAGATTTATATTGCTGAATACTTGTTATCTTTGACTAAGCAGGCAGTAAAATCAAAAAAAAATCAACCGGAATTGTCACAAAAGTCAGATATTGAATACAAAAGATTCATTCTGAGCCTTATTCCGCCAGCGATATTTGTTTTGATGTTGTGGCTTATCAGATTGGTCGAACTGGCAGGAGGTCTGGATCTATATTATTTCGGGATCTTTCCGCGGAAGATTACCGGACTGGTGGGTGTCATTACGGCTCCCATGATTCATGCCAATTTTATTCATTTGATTAACAACACCATACCGTTTTTAGCAATGTTAACAGCCATATTTTATTTTTATCATACCGTAGCCTGGCGTGTATTCATTTATTCCTACCTGGTTTCCGGCATTGTGGTATGGATTATTGCCAGGTCGTCGTATCACATTGGAGCAAGCGGACTGATATACAGTTACGGGGCTTTCCTTTTTTTTAGCGGCCTGATCCGGGAAAATGTCAATTTGCTGGCCATTTCATTACTGGTTTCATTTCTGTACGGAAGCATGGTATGGGGTATATTACCCTATCGTCCGGATATGTCATGGGAATCCCACCTTACCGGCATGGTTATCGGTGTGATCCTTGCATATTATTTCAGGAATGAGGGTCCCCCACCTGCCCGTTTCATTAAAGATATCCGGGAAGACGATGAGGAAGACAATGAAGTTGACGATGGAGCGGGCGATGAAGCAGGTGATGAAGAGGAAGAATGGACCGGATCATAAACGGAGCGCTGGACTGAGCTAGCGGCCGGATCATGAACGGATTAATGGGCCGGGGAAAGGAAGGAGCCATATAACAGAGTAATAATAGGGAGAAATTTAAGGAAGTGGCGAAAAATGTTCAATAACAGCAATCAGTTTTGTTGTATCAATTTTTTTGTTCTTACTTTACATTTGATCCATTATTGATGCACATTTATCAGCAAAACCAATGAATAAACTTCTTTTAATCTTCGTACCTGCTATGTTGCTATGGCAATGCAGGGAAAGTTCGGATCGTGATCAGGCTTTAAATCCTTTTATCATGGAACATACAATAGAAAATGCAATTGATACCCTGGTTGAAAGATTCGGTGAAACCCGGCTGGAAAGAATAACCAGAGGTGTAACACAGACGGCCTCATTCTGGCGGGATACAGATGGAACTCAGGAAGACTTTATAGAATTCTGTAAGAACAATTATATAGATGATCCTGTCATGGCGGAAGAGGTATTCAACAGAATATCCGCCAATTTTGAAACGATTTTCGGCTATTACACCAAAATTACTTTGGATATCAGGCGTCCGCTTGAGCTTGATATAGGTCTTATATTACCTGTCGATGAGACATTCGGATCTTACAGTCCTTTCACCCATTTCACCGATGATTTTTTTGCCAGTAAGATGGCATTCTATATCATGCTGAATTTTCCGTATTATTCTCTTGAAGAAAAATCTGTACATGCCGCTGAATGGTCCAGAATTGAATGGGCATTTGCCCGTCTGGGTGATGTTTTTGATTCACGACTGCCTGCTGAGGTCAATCAAAATCTGGTAAATGTGTCAACCAGGTCTGATATTTACATTTCAGACTATAATATATACGCAGGGAATCTTGTTGATGCGGAAGGTAATACATTCTTTCCCCCGGGGATGAAACTTCTGAGCCATTGGAACCTGCGTGATGAGATCAAGGCGAATTACGGGAGGGAAGGAGGACCGGAGAAGCAAAATATGCTGTATGAAGTCATGAAGCGCATCATCACACAGGAAATACCCCGGGAAGTAATCAATTCAGAGGAATATCAATGGAATCCATTTGAAAACACCGTCTTTCGTTATGGAGAACAAATACCGGCAACACCCGAAAAGGATGTCAGGTTTGCACATTTACTGGATTTTTTTCATGCGCAGCAAAGAATAGACCCCTATTATCCCAAACTCAATACATATCTAAAGCGTAACTTTGAATCCGGGATGGAAATTCCACTTGATGAAGTCGAACGGCTTTTTATCGAATTTCTTTCTTCACCTGAGGTCAGGCAGGTTGCTGAGGTAGTCAGGAGTCGTTTAAACCGGGAATTGCAACCGTTTGATATCTGGTATGACGGTTTTAAAGCAAGGACCGGTATTGCCCCTGAAACACTCGATGAAGCCTGCCGTAAAAGGTATCCTGATCCTCAGGCTGTGCAGGAGGACCTGCCAAATATATTGATACGACTTGGATTCAGCAGAGAAAAGGCTACAGAAATCGCTTCAAAGATTCAGGTGGATCCGGCACGTGGTTCGGGTCATGCTGCCGGTTCAGAAATCCGGTCGGAAAAATCGCTGCTCAGAACAAGGATCTTCCCTGAGGGAATGGACTACAAAGGTTACAACATTGCGATCCATGAATTCGGACATAATGTTGAACAAACCATCAGTTTGCACAGTGTGGACCATTACATGCTTCATGGTGTTCCAAACACGGCTTTTACCGAAGCGCTGGCATTTATTTTTCAGCATAGGGACCTTGAATTGCTGGGTTATGAAGATCAGGACCGGCTAAAGGATGCCCTTGACGATCTGGATAGTTTCTGGTCGTTAAATGAAATAATGGCGGTCTCCCTGGTTGATATCGGAACATGGAAATGGTTATATGAGAATCCATCAGCCACATCTGTAGACCTGAGGGATGCTGTGAACCGGATTTCTGTTGATATCTGGAACAGTTATTTTGCAGAAATATTCGGTATATCCGATCAACCCGTTCTGGGAATCTATTCCCATATGATCAGCTATCCCTTGTACCTGCCAAACTATGCATACGGACAGATCATCGAATTTCAGCTGGAAGAGCAGCTTCAGGGGAAAAATTTCGGAGCTGAAATTGAAAGGATCTTTAGTCTGGGAAGGTTAACGCCTGAACAGTGGATGCTTGAAGCTACAGGAGATAAAATTTCGGTTCAGCCCATTTTCAGGTCCGTGCGTGAAGCACTTGAGACGGTGAATAGTGGACGGTAACACCGGTCATTTTTTACGGTTTACTGTTTATTTGTGATTTTCTTGTGGTTTATTCGGGGAATACATTAACCTGATACGCGCAGCACCTTATCCTTTGCAAGGCCGTCAATACACTCCTGGTATTTTTGAGCAATCCGTTTGAATATCATTGATTGCGGATGCAATTCATCATACCAGTCATCCTTCCGTTTGCATATACCCCGGCAGTCTATGTGAAACAAATTTTTATAACCGGTCTTTTGTGCAATCCTGATCAGCATTTCGTTAAAATCAAAAATCATGGTTCGCAAAATGCATTGCTGAAGTTCCGGATCTGTAATTCCTTTTAACATAAACGACTGATAAAGCCATTTACCGTTACAGGTCAAACGGTTCATCAGAGGTTGGTGCCAGTGCAACAGGTTAAATCCGATATGTATGTTGCGGTCTGGTATGGGATAATCGTATCCGTGCGTGATGATTTTCAGGTCCGGATATTTTGTGAATATGTTTGAAAACATGAGTTCATACTGAAGCCGGATCACATTGATGAGCGATTTGAACTCCCTGGTCTGATAGCACTTTCCTCTTAATATCCTTTGAACCTCTTCTTCATTTGATATTTTCAACCTGACAGATTCTATATAGTCCTTTGAAGGTTCGGTCACCGGATCTTTCAGCGGATTGATCATCATGGTGGTGAGCCGGTTTTTACTGACCAGATCATTGCCTCCGCCGCTGATCAGAAAAACATCGGGTGTATGAACGGGCAAACCTTCAACATACTCTCCCTGGTAAAGGATATTCGCCAGCCAGTCGCCTCCATACGCCAGGCTGTACACTGCATAATCCTTTCTTTTCTGAAGCCAGTCAATGATATCCCTGACAAAAACGGGGAACTCAAACCAGGAATCACCTTCAGCAAGTATGATCTTATTTCCCGGTTCAGCTCTGAAACCTTTGTTGATCTTTCGCATATACCTCCTATTCCTGATCCTTCTGCTTCTCCTGTTCAGCTTTCCAAGAATACCCTCTTCTGCCCGGGATCCGTTATAAATGTTTCTCTCATTCAGGTCGAATATCCGCATGGTAACATGCAACAGTTCTGAGGGTGTGATTTTTTCATCCGGATTATCAGACCTCAACAACTCATCGAGATCTGTTTCACTGAAACCCGCAGGATTTCTCAGAAGTTTGGTAATGAGCTCTTCTTTTGACATACATGAAATTCCTTTCTTCAGTTTCCAATATCAGGAGTTGCCATTACAAATTTACTCAAAATGAAATGTGACCAGGAACATGCGGGATAACAGACTGTCGATAGCATCTGTGAATATGGCAAGATCATTCGGAGGGGATTCCCCTTTAACACTGGTTCTCAGCACGTTGGTAAGGCCGACTGAATATTTGAATTCAACGGCAAATTTAAAGTGTACAAGGTAGAAATCCATTCCCATGCCCATCTCATAATAAAAATCCAGAGGTTTTAACAGCAACAGATT
>JAFGRC010000154.1 GCA_016935355.1 Bacteroidales bacterium | reverse complement strand
GGAATTTGATGAGGGTATATCGGTCCATGAGCCCGAACCGGGAGCAGCGCTTGTGGTGGAATACTGCCAGGTATAGGTAAAGGATCCTGATCCGCCGGTTGCAGGTGCTGAAGAAGTAAAGGCCGGTACGTCGTCGTTGTGGCAGACTGTTTGTGTTGTCCCCACAGTTCCTCCTGCCAAAGGATCTGCAATACTGTCCCTTGCAAAAGGATTGGATTCGACAAAAGGAAAGGATTTTGACGGTAAAACAGGACTTCCGCAATTATTGGCATCATTGATCTCACATTTGTATACACCCTGGCAAAGATTTACCGCAATGGAATCCGTATCAGGCAATGTGCCTCCGGGAATAATTGACCAGATATAAGTGTAAGGTTTGGTACCACCAGTCACATGTGCCAGCAATTCCCCGTCACAGGCGTCACTGCAGGAGATACCTTTATATATGGTAATGGAAGTGATTTCGAGCCTGGCAGGTTGTGTAACCTGTCTCATTGCAAAGCCGGGATCACCATGAACATCTTCCACAATGATGTAATAAGTCCCTGCATCAAGGTTCGTAAAAGTGAAGGAAGACAGACCGGTATTCAGGATGCTGTCGATACGTTGACCTCCGTTCCACGGCCAGTCGTTTTTATACAGCCGGTAGTCATAGTTTCCGGTCCCGGTGATGAATTGTATGGTAATTTCACCATTCTCGTAACCATTGCAGGTGACGTTTTGCACTGCAACGCTAATGGTAACATCATCAGCAATAACTTTGATATTGCTGCATGTCAGGAACAGGAAAAACGGCAGCAGGATATGTATAAGTCTTTTCATTGACCATTGGATTTTGTCATGTGATTAATTAGTCCGGTTTAATACCCACACTTACGGCTCTGGCCCCTGGATTTTTGTTGCTGTCCTCCACAATGATATAATAGTCACCGGGTGGCAGATCCTTGAATACTATTGTCCCGGCAGCTACCTGTTCAAACTTCTCAAGTTGTGTACCTCCTTTCCATGGAGCCTTGTCAAATAAATGTACGGTATATGCCGGTGTTCCCGTTTGAATGATCACGGCAATTGCGCCATCCGGGGACTGCCCGTTAAGGGCTGCAGTCACTTCAACCGAAAACTCAACTTCTTGTGCTGTAAGGTTGCCTGAAAAATATATTCCAAGGAGTATGGCTATTAAGAATTTAGTTTTACACATAGACCTTTTAGTTAATGTCGGTTAAACTATTCGTCCGATAAGCCGGAAAAAGTTCAATGTTGTTTATTACGAAACTGCAGGTAAATAAGTTTCAACGTCGGGAAGTGTCTTTATCCGGAATATCAGTCCATTATCTTTATTGTTAAATGTATTGTTAAAATAAAAACCTTAACAACCAACATTTTAACAATCATTTTAAGGGACCGGAAGATAACAGATATAAAATAATGAATAACAATGTTATAATAGGTAAGTATTTGCAGCAGTTCGTGTTGATAAGTAATGGGATTCAGGAGGTTTCCCGTGAAAAAATATAGATATATTTTTGGGTAAGGTAGTGGATGGGAAACCAGGCAGCGATAAAACCTATGGCAAGGACCATGACAAGTGTGATGATCACATCAACCGGACTCACCAGAACAGGATAAGCATCAATGATAAAAGAGCCGGATCCCTGGAGTTTTATGATTTCAAATTTAATTTGCAGCCAGCATATGAAAAGTCCCGCTATTGTACCAAAAACTGCTCCTGTTGCTGATATCAGCCAGCCTTCAAATAAAAAGATCCTTTTGATCAGGTTTGTATCTGCACCGAGATTTCTGAGTGTGACGATATCTTTTTTCTTCTCCAGGATCAGCATGGTCAACGTACCGATGACATTGAATGAGGCAATGATCAGAATAAAAATCAATATCAGGAAGATGGCCCATTTTTCTGTCCGCATAGTCTTATAAAACAACTCATTTTGCTGGTAACGGTTTTGCACGAGGTATTCACTGCCTGTAACCTCTTGTATCCTGTTTTGTATAGCAGCCAATTTAAATCCCCGGACAGTCTTGATCTCGATGGCGGTAATTTCCCCGTCCCTGTAATCAAAGAGGTCTCTTGCAAATTCTATCGGAACGATCATGTAACGGGTATCGTATTCCTGCTCGATTGAAAAAACACCGGAAGCCTGAATATACCTTCGGTTTAGATCCCTGGTAGCATCCAGTGAAACTGTTGCTTGTTGCCGTGGTGCGTATAAGACCATTTGTCGGGGAGAATTTAGCATTACATTCAGAAACATTTTGATTCCCTGACCGATAACTGTAAAATAACCGGATTCACCACGAAGTATGAAATTGCCCTCAACGATCATGCTGTCGATCCCGGAAACCTCAAGATAGTTGTTGCTGACGCCCCTGACATCCGCTATCGTCTGTTGTTCGTCGTATCTTACAAGGGCTTTATCTTCCAGGATATAACAGATATCGTATACGCCTTCAGTCTTTTGCAGGCCCGAAATCAATGATTCCGGCGGTTGAAATGCTTTTCCTTCCGCCAGCGTTATTTTGAAATCGGGATTAAAAGAATTGATCAGTGATTTCACCAGACTATCGAAGCCATTGAAAACGGAAAGGATGACAACAAGCGCTATGGTTCCGACCATAACACCTGTCAGCGATATGAGTGAAATGATATTGATGGCATGATGCGACTTTTTTGCCACAAGGTATCTTTTCGCTATATAAAAGGGGAAGTTCAACCGAGTATCCGGATTATGATTTTAAAAGCTCATCGATATGCTCCAGGTAGTCTAACGAATCATCAAGATAAAAAACCAGTTCGGGAATATTCCTTACCTGATGCCGTATGTTTCTTCCCAGTGCATTACGGATGGTTTTTGCATGACGGTTGATTTCAGCAATGTAATCTTTGTCTTTTTCAACCGGGTAGATGCTCAGATAAATTTTTGCCAGGCCAAGGTCAGGTGAAATCCTGACAACCGTAACACCAATGATCTTACCCATGAAAAGGTTTCTGCTTTCCGACTGGAAAAAGGTTGCCAGCTCTTTTTGTATCAGTCGCGCTACCTTGCTCTGCCTTACAGATTCCATTTGCAGTATTCAATCATTCTTTTGTAAAAGTATATTATTTAAATAACATTTTATAGTTTTGTATCCTTGTAATTGCATAGTATACGGACTGATCTGAAATCTTATGACCAGAAAAAGAGTTTTATCCTGTATTCAGCCGACAGGGGAATTGCACATCGGGAATTATTTCGGAGCGATCAGGAACTGGGTGAACATACAGAACAAGTATGATTGTGTATATGGTGTAGTGGACCTTCATGCAATGACCATGCCATATGATCCGAAAACATTGCCGGCGAATACCGTTCAAATGTTCATCGATTTACTGGCATGTGGCATTGACCCTGAAAGATCCGTTTTATTTGTGCAATCTTTGGTGCCACAGCATGCAGAACTCAACTGGATTTTAAGTTGTGTTACTTCATTCGGTGAACTTTCAAGGATGACGCAGTTCAAGGATAAATCCGACCAGCTTCAGACCGGCCAGAAAGGGGGCTTTATTTCAGCCGGATTGTACACCTACCCGGTGCTTCAGGCAGCCGATATTTTAATTTACAAAGCTGATTATGTCCCTGTCGGCAAGGATCAGGAACAGCATCTGGAACTTTCCCGGAATATTGCTGTCAGGTTTAACAATCAGTTCGGTACCTATTTTCCCGAACCGGAGCCTCTATTTACTGATGTTCCGAAACTGGTATCACTTGCGGATCCCACAAAGAAAATGAGTAAAAGTCTGGGTGACAAGCATTTCATAGGTGTTTTTGAAAGCGAGGATTCACTGAGGAAAAAGATTAAATCGGCCGTAACCGATACGGGAATGCAAAGCGGATCACAAATGAGTCCGGGAGTCGAAAACTTGTTTACTGTCATAAAGGCATGCGGTGCGGATGATCCGTATCGTTTGTTAAAAGACAAATTTGACAACGGAACACTGCAATACAGTGAATTAAAGGGAGCTGCAGCCGATGTTCTGGTTGAAACACTGAAACCTTTAAGGGAAAGGCGCAGTGAATTGAATGCAGACAAAAGGAAAATGGAACACCTGGTGCGGGAATTGTCAGCCGTTGCCCGGGAATTTGCCGAAAGCACGCTGAATGATGTAAAAAAACTCACGGGATTGATCGTATAGCAAGGGATAAAGCCTCAGTATTAAAACTAGAAAGTCCTGGTTGTTCACCAGGACTTGCCCCGAAAAATTCCTTTTCAAGTATATGTGGAGAAGAACTGTCACAAAATATAAAACAAAATTTGTGCCAAAAACAGAAGTTTATTTTAAAAATTTTTAACAATTTTGTTGTAAACCAACGGTCATAATATATAAGCAATATTTATATATGTTAATTAATGTGCAACTAATTGAGTATTCTCTTTAATTATTGAACATTTTTTTTATCTTTACAAACTTTTTTAAAACAAGTGAATATTTTAAACATACTAAACTGAAATTTCATGACTACATCTGTTATTAAGAAGATTGCAGGCTTCATGATGATAGCCACAGGATTGACATTAGGATTGTACGGCCAGGTTAGAAATGATGCAATCAGGGCATTTAATGCCGGTGTCGGTTTAATGAAAACCGATATTCCCGCGGCCATCGAATCATTTGAAAATTGTGTGGCAATAAGCGAACAGGTTGGGGATTCGGCTGAAGACATCAGGTTAAGGGCGGTAAATGTTTTACCAGGCTTATATTTTCAGATTGCATACAATTTGCTGGATGAAGAAAATAAACTTCAGGAATCGATCCAGGCTTCGCACAAAGCGCTTGAGGTTGCAGAAAAATATGACAATGCTTCCGTGAAGGAAAATACGGAAAAGATCCTTATTCAGGCCTATTCAACAATGGCTTCCGGTTTTTTCAGCAGTAAAGAGAATGAGAAAGCCATCCAGGCTTTTGACAGTGTCTTGATGATCAATCCCGACCACATCAATTCACTTTATAACAAAGCATTGATATACAGGGGCATAGGTGATATTTATAATTTTGAAGAATCGATAGATGTTTATATTCAAAAGCTGAAAGATGCCGGAGACAGTGCCCGTGTGGAGCAGGCCAACAACATAGCCATTGATTATTTGCGTGTTGAAGCCGTTAAAGCAAATCAGGCCAATGAACTGGACAGGTCACTTGAATTGTTGAACGATGCAATGAAATACGGGCCTCATAAGGAAGTCTATTACCAGTTTGCCAACATATACAACAAACAGAAGAAATTCAGCGAAGCGGTTGAAAGTGCTCAGTTGGGACTGGAACTGGAAACCGGAAGCGCTGAGGATAAGGCAAAATTTTATTTTGAGCTGGCGGAGGCTCAGGCAAATTTGGGACAAACCAGCAGTGCATGCGCATCATATAGGAATGCCGCTTATGGAGCGTTTGTTGAAGCCTCAAAAGCACAGCTGCAAAACCTGAAATGCCCGTAAATCAAAAATAACAATCGGACAACACCACGATGGCAGCCCATCAGGGTGTTTTTTATTCATACGCATAGGCAGTGGCGGTAATTTGCACTGAAGGCAGATCCCCGAATGCTTTATGAAAGAATTTTGATTCGATCAGGATATAATGGGCTTTCATTCGTGCCGCCTTTTTCTTGAGCAGGTTGGTGGCATTTCTGACAAGATAATCGTTGTTGACATTTCCACTCCCTGCTTCAAAACTGGTTTTGATGTTTCCTTTGGAAACAAGGTCAGACACTTCCGATGCATCCTCTGTAGCTTTAACCTTCATCCAGTCTTTCTGGTTCCTGATTATAATCCTGGAAGTATCAACCAGATAATCTTGTTTGATTGTTCGGTTTTCAAGGGGTACAAAGAGATCTATACGTCCATCCTCATAAAGGATCTGGCTTATACGTGAGCGTGCCATTGCATTCAGCATCCTTTCTGATGGATACATGAAGCGTACCTCGGTATAAGTGATGTTGTGTATATGAGCCACAAACACTTCCTTGTCAATGGTAATGATCTTGTCGCAGGATGCCAGTGTTGCAGAATCAATCTGATGACTGAGGATCATACTGGTTAATAACGGTGTGATCAGACTGTCGATAGAGGCTTTCACAAAACCGTACTGAACAGCATCAGCTGTATTGTCACGGGTTAATACAACCGGTTCCGGCGTGTTATTTGTAAGGGTTGACTGACCGGTAGCATGAATACAGGTTATTTCAATTAGAATGACTAAAACACCGGTGATCAGTTTATCCATGGAAATAATAGTTACGGGGATTAAGATCTGCCAAAAATGATCCTGACCATAGCACCCTGCTGCGGAAGGT
>JAFGRC010000004.1 GCA_016935355.1 Bacteroidales bacterium | reverse complement strand
CGGGAGTTGCCTGGAGTTATCGCAATTACAATACACGATAGTATCATGACCGGGATATTAACAAACAACGTTGAGGCCGTCCGCAAAATTATGATTGAGGAACTCACAAAATTTGTTGGTTTTCCTCCTCAAATCAAGATTGAGGATAATAGAAAGGGAGATGAAGGGATAAACAATTTACTAATACAATATGATGCTACAACCGCTGTAAGTAACAATTAATCAGTAAAATGAATGAAATAAAAAATTGTCGAAAAATGAATGAAAAAACAGCATATAAACGACACCTTAAATAAGGAAACATCATTTACAACTATATAATGTTACAAGTATATAACAATGACTGACTACGAAATATCACAATGCTTCAAAAGAATAAAGCAGGATAAGTTAAGCGACCAGCAGCGCAAGTTGATAAAAGGTTTGCGGTCCTGGTACAAAAAGACGGGAGGATTGAGTGAAAAGCAGCTGAGGTGTTTAAAGGATATAGGGGGGGGCGGTAAAATTCCTCTGAGGTATTAGCTTTGAAATCGCGCGTATGGTCACAATTTTATAAAGTCAATTAAAGAATATTGAAATGAGAAACAGGAGCAAACAAATAGCGCAGGAAATTAAGCAGTTACACGGCACAGCACGGCGCGACAGGGTCGCAAAGCATCCGGAGGCTGAGAAGTTAAACGAGCTGCCAGCTCCGCCGGATAACTTAACGGGGCGGGGACTGGAGTTTTATATGAACCAGGGGCCGGAGCTGCTTGTGATGGGACTGCTGAACCAGTTTAACCTTCCATTGTTCCGGAGTATTTGTGTTTATGAAATGGAGCTTGAAAAGCTATCTGTAAAGATTGACAGGGCCAGGAACATATCCGATTATCAGCGATACCGCAAAATGTTTGACGATGCCTGCCAACGGCAACGGTTGACAATGCAGGAAATTGGGTTGACTACGGTCCGGGCGAAACAGCACAAAGAATTATCACGAATAGAAAAATATATCTATGGAAGCAACTGAACAGGCTGTAAGCTTTTATCTGCTTTACAACAGATACCAGTTATTGAAGGTTCATCCAAATTTATCCTTTCGGGAGCTGGCAATAGAGATCCGGCCGATGGTTGCACTTTGCGCAAAAACATTACACCTGGAGCTTACCGATAATGATAAGCTGGAAGTGGATCTTAAAAGTATGATTGAGAATATTAATTTAAATTAAATGAAAAATGGATGCAACGAAATTATTTTTAAGCAAACATGGCAAGGGCCTTACGCTTGAAGGCCGGGCCATATACAACCAGTCCGCGGCGGAGCTGTTTCTTTACGGAGCCCTGACGGCAAAGACCATACCCGATTTTGTAAGTCTTTGCAACGGATATGCAAGCTGGCAGAAGTTTAAAGACAGCCAGATTCCCGAAGTTAAGGAAAGTGCCGGGGCAATGTTGGATCTGATCAAACAGCAGGGCCGGGATTTCGGGGTACAGATAACGGAT
Source organism: Bacteroidales bacterium (assembly GCA_016935355.1). Taxonomy (GTDB): domain Bacteria; phylum Bacteroidota; class Bacteroidia; order Bacteroidales; family UBA10428; genus UBA5072. The sequence continues at coordinate 27,279 of JAFGRC010000004.1, read as the reverse complement.
AACGGCCTGGAGCCTGATGTTGAAGCGTTGAGAAAAAAGGGAATTGTAATACTACGGTAAAATGGAAACGCGGAATTATTTAAGTAAAATACGAGGGATACCTCCGGACGTTGAGGATACCAGAATGATTGAGTTTATCATATCCTCCGAGCAAAAAGACAGGCACGGCACGGTACTATCTGCATCCGGCTGGCTGCTTGATAATTACAACAAAAATCCTGTTGTTGGTTATCAACATGATGTTTACGGCAACAATGGACGGGAACCGAATCCGAATACGATTATCGGTTATGCTAAGAACATACACCGGGAAGGACCATTTTTGATCGCTGAGGTTGTTTTTGAGCCGAAGGAAATAAATCCGCTGGCAGAAACTATTTTCCGGAAGGTACTTTTTGGCAGTTTACGGGCAACGAGTGTAGGTTTCCTCCCCGTGGAAAAAGGCCACTGGGGGAAGGGTGATGAGGCCCAGGGAAAAGAGAATGAAACTTATTATTTTGGCAGGCGCGAGCTGCTGGAATTTAGTATTGTCAATATCCCTTCCAATGCTGAATCGCTGATCAGGGGGAAAACATCAAAAAAAACAATTCCTGACTGGGTCCGTATGAAAATGGACCTGGACATTGCGGGATTGTCAGCAAGTCCATTTTTTTGATTCGTTCACTAAGTCCGGGGGCCTGGATCGTACCAGGTCCCGCGGACGTGTTTGATTGTCCCGGCCCTCCTCACAAGGTGCCGGGCTTTTCATTAAAAAAACGCATTTTAAGCGATTCTAACGCACTTTCTCTGAAAAGTAGTATATGACCCTTCGGGGAGTATTACAGGGAGCTGGAGGAAAACAAGGGCTTAATGAGAACTTATTAAACAAGGTCAGGAACGGGGGGAGATTGCAAGTCAAAACAGAAAAAGAAGCACGGTACCACAAGGTAACCTTGCCCCGAAATCACTCAATGAGGTTGGTATTACAAAGAAACAATCCTCAACCTACAAACATATAGCGGATATTCCTGAACCGGATTTTGAAGCCTTCGGCAAGTATTAAAGTCATTGATGAAACGGTTCGTGTGGCAAAGAAGTTTCTTGAGGAGCATCCGGAGGAAGCTAAACAATATTGGAGAAGCACCCGCCCCATGGAGTCAGTGACAAAAAGTGTAATAGCTGGCTTTCTTAATTGGAATGAACACCGTATTTCTTATTCCCTTGAACGTCTGAAACTGATTGAGGAGGATATTTTGCTAACCAAATTAGCAGGGGGAGGTGTAAGTTACCCGGAGGCCCAGGTACTAAATGCAGGGATTATAAGCTGTTTGCCGAAGTGTACGGATTGCCCTCTTTCAGATACAATCCTTTTTCATATTTTAATTTTGCTACCGTGTACCCCCGATTATAAGCATAATCGATTAATAGCTTAACCAGGTCATACGATCCTTCATTATCGTATGTATCGATAATATCAGCGGGGAGGGTGATAAAATCAGAAAAACCCTCATACCAGAATTGCATACCCCCCGAATTTTTCGATTTAGGGGTATCTTCAAAAGCAATAAGTCTGATGCCCAGACTTTCGAGTAATTCAAAAGACTTCAGCTCCATGATGTATTTATTTAAGTTATTACACCCCCAAATATACGTAATTAATTTGAATTATGTTACGTAAAATATTAACATTCAGATAATTGCTAACTTGGTTAGCGAAATATTTTGATCTGTAATTAAAGATAATTCGGATAATTCACTGCAAGGCGCAAAATGTTTCCAATCCGTATGGATCCGGTTAAATAATTTTATGATAAAAGAAAGGATAAAATTACGTATCAAATTTTGTGCAAAAAAATTATTGCCGATAACGCAACGGCCTGAAAGTGCCGTTTTTATTAGTGATTCCGGCGCGATTCGAACGCGCGACCCACAGCTTAGAAGGCTGTTGCTCTATCCAACTGAGCTACGGAACCATAAAAATTTCACTGGAAGTCCTTGTCTAAATTTTAACGTGGCAAAAGTATGATTTTTTTCAGGTCTGGCAAAGATAAATTATCCATTCATGATATCTCTGTTTTCAGTTCGCTGAAAAACAACATGTGATGACACAATCTGTCTCTAAAGGAAATGATATCCGTCTATTTTTTTGCTGCCAGCTTTTTATGCAATTGCTCGAGTTTTGCGTTCAGTTGCGCAACCTGTTCCTCGAGCTTTCTGGCATCGGTAATGTCAATCTGGAATCCCAACAATCCGGTTTCCCCGGTCGTGGCGATCTTAAACGGCATTTTTGTAGTTTTAAGGTAGCGCATTTCACCGGTAAGCTTTTCTTCCTGGATATAGGTCTCCCCTCCCTTTGCCATAATTTCCAGCTCTTTTGCCCGGTATTCTTTTGCCTCCTCAAGCGGATGATTGTCAAAATCGGAAGTGCCGATCAATTCCTCAACCTTCCTATTGTATACCCTGGCCACTTCAGAATTCAGCAACAGTAGCACTCCATTATGGTCCTTGACAAAGATCTTGCCGGGAATTTTATCCAGGACGTCAATCAGGAGTTTCCTGTTGTCCTCCATTTCTTTGATAAGTTTCTCGTTCTGTTCCTTTTCCTCGGCTTTCATTCGTTCCATCTGCTCGTGTGTGGCCTGCAATTCCTCTATGTTCTGCCGCAATTCCTCATCCTGTGCCTTCATCTCTTCTTCCTGCTGCCGGAATCTTTCCAGCAACTGGACATTCTGCAGGTTTAACCTTACGTTGATTATGGTGTCAGCGATATTTTCAGCGACCTTTTCAATAAACTTCACCTCGTGTGGCTTAAAGGGATTGAAAGAAGCCAGCTCGATCACACCGTAAACAATATCATCCTTTTTCAGTGGTACAATAAGCAGGCTATCGGGCCGTGCACCACCCAGACCGGAGGTAATTTCAATGTAATCATCCGGAACCTTGTTAAGCAAAGTGGTTTGTTTTTCAAGCACGCATGTGCCGACCAGTCCCTCCCCGATATCAATCGTTTTCTTCATGAATTTCTGCTTGTCAAAAGCAATGGCTGCGATCAGGTTCAGCTTTTGCTCACCTTTTTCTTCTCCTTCAAGCAAGAAAATTCCACCCTGATTGGCTTTCAGATATTCAATAAGGTTTCGGACCACATTCAGTGACAGTTTTTCAACATTGTCGTTGTCCTGTCTGAGTGCATCATTAAAAAGTGTAATGCCATGCGTGCTCCAGTTTCGGATCTCTTCATCATTCTTTCTTTTAACCTCTTCCGATTGTTTCTTTGCAAGATTTCCCTTCAGATTTTCCAGTACCTTGCTGATCTGGTCGTCTTTATCTCTTGATTCCATTTTCACATCATAATTTTCCTTACCCAATTCAGAAACAAAGAATAGCATTTCATTAAGGCGCCTCGAAAGTGTATTGAAAGCCTCTGACGTTTGACCCAGTTCATCCCGGGTTGCAGTGTCGATTTCTTCCCAGGTCTTTCCGTCTTTCAGATTATCCAGGGCAGATTTCAGTCTGGAAACCGGCCGGAAAATTGAAGAACTGTAATAACGTGCCGTGAAATAAATGAATATCAGTAACAAAATTGATGCTAAAACCATAAACCAGAAAAGTCTGAATACGGGTGCAAATAAATCACTCCTGGTGATCTGTCCGCAAAGGATCCAGTTGGGGCTGTGATTTTCCAGAACCCTGAAAGTGCAATAAGCTTTTTCTCCGGTAGCTGTTTCATAAAGAACCCGGCCTTCCTTTTCATCAAATGCATTCTGAAAGGCAGAAAAACTGACTTTCTGGATCAGGGCAGTTGTTTCAAGACGCTCCGCGTTATCATATTCATCAGCATCGTTACCATGTTTTTTAAGGTCCAAAAGATATGCCTCTGCATTGTTTAAAAAATCGGGATCATTGTTCCTGTAAGTAAAATCATCCCCGATAAGAAAAGTCTTTATAGTATTCCCGGTTCCGGATTCATTATTTGCCCCTGTGGTCAGCAATCTGTCAAACGTTGAGATGTCCAGGGCAAAGATTGCAGTACCAAGCAATTGACTGCCGGAAAAAACAGGGGACGAAATGAAAACCACAGGTTGCATCATGTAAGGAATGTAAAACGACGCATCGGTATATTTTACTATTCCGGGACCGGAAGCTCCTGCTGCATCCATATATGCAGCCGCAAGTGCACTGTTTCTGAAAGGTCCCCCATACAGATTCGTGCCAAAATCAATGTTTTTTTTCAGGGAGTATACTACGGACCCTGTTTTGTAATCAACCAGCAGTAGATCACTGATTCCGATACGTCGCGCAAAGGCAAGCATGTGCGGATGGAACTGACTGTGGTATTCGCTGTACAGGCTGCCGTCAGATGCCCGGTTCATGGTATATTTCTGTGTCAAAGGCCTTGCATTTTCTGCAAGATAGAGGTATTGCAGGATCTTTTGCCTGTTGTCCTGAGGGAGAAACCTTTCAGGCTGCAGGGATTCATTCATTTTTGTTTCGAGCAATGGTAATATTTCTGCCGTATAGAAACCCCGCAGTAAAGAATTTATATCATCCATGCCGGTGGCATTGTTTGTAAAATAGTGATCTTCTTCTATACCGGAAAATGCAGTGGTGAATGCATTCAATGCTTCAATTGTCTTGCTGTCCGCAGTGAAAGTCGATAAATGATTGGCGAGCGACTGAAAATAATCTTCCAGATGACCTGCCCGGGAATCAATATATAATGACAGATGGGCATCTGCAAGACGTAGGGATGAACGCTTTTGTACTGCAAATGCAACTATTATGATGAAGATCAGTCCAATTACCGTACTCAGTATAAATAATATCTTTGTTTTAGATTTTATTGACCAGTTACCGGGATGCAACAGCCGGATCTTTTGCATGATTTTCAGGGATTCCTTTTCAGGATCATTCAGATGCTTCATAGTCTAAAAAACAATGGTTAGTATGCCTGTCAGTTTCCTTAATTTAGTCTGTTTACCAGCACTTTCCGGAGCCCGAACATGTCAATTTAGTAAAAAAAACCGAGATCCGTGCCGTTCTCATTTAAAAGTTATGATCAACCGGGTATACGACCGGTGTTATCAATATGTTCGGTAAAAAACCATATACTTAAAGCCAGCATGCAAATCATTGAAAAATGAACTGATCCGTTGTACAGGCTTGTAACATAAAACGAATTTATCAACCGTTATGAATTTATTTTGGCCAAATCGTTCTGAATAAAAGATAAAAAAAATTACCTTTGCGGACTGTTTATTTAACCCATAGCAGATGAGCAAAAAGAAAAAACCGGATAGCAATGCAGGCTTCGAAAGTGTGGAAAACGCTTTAACCCGGACTGAAAAATATATAGAAGAAAATCAGAAAAGTCTTTCAATTATTATACTGGCTATTATCGTATTTGTCGGTGGATATCTTGGTTACAAAAAATTATACCTCGAACCCGCCAACATGGAAGCCCATGCAGCCATGTACATTGCGGAACAGTATTTTGAAGCTGACTCGTTCTCCCTGGCACTTATGGGCGATGGTGCCAATTTTGGAATACTTGATATCATTGATGAATATGGTATGACTTCCGCAGCCAACCTGGCCCATTATTATGCAGGCATTTGTTACCTGAGAATGGGACAGTATGAGGATGCCATTGAACACCTTAAAGATTTTGACACCGACGATATATTGGTTGCATCCATTGCTCTGGGTGATATCGGTGACTGCTATGCAGAGCTCGGGGATTATAAAAAGGCCCTCACCTATTATCTGAAAGCGGGACAACGAAAAAAAAATTCATTTACATCACCCATCTTCCTTAGAAAAGCCGGAATCATTTATGAAGAAATTGAAGATTTTGATAAAGCGCTGGAAATTTATCAAACCATTAAAAGCGAATATCCTGAGTCTGACATTGGAATGGAAATGGATAAATATATTGGTGCCCTAAGGGTTAAAATGATGTAAATGAGTTAATTTAGTAATATTAAAGTATCAATGAACATCAATTGTTGATACTTTTTTTATTGATTCAACAAATTATGGCAACAGGACCCAAGGGATTATCTTCATATGACAGCAGCAAAATCCCCGATGCAGGAAGGATGAAATTCGGTATCGTTGTATCCGACTGGAACCATGAGATAACTTATTCAATGCGTGATGGGGCTTATAACACACTTCTCAGGCACGGGGCTCAAAAGAATAATATTTTCGTCACACATGTTCCGGGAAGTTTTGAGCTGACATTGGGGGCAAAACTATTGGCCGACAACGGCGATTACAGCGCCATCATCTGTATTGGCTGTATTATACAGGGAGAAACCAGACATTTCGACTTTATATGTCAGAGTGTTACACAAGGCATTACACAGCTGAACCTGACCTATGGTATTCCCTTTGTGTTTGGTGTCCTGACTACCAGCAGTCAGGAACAGGCAAAGGAACGTGCCGGAGGGAAATATGGAAACAAAGGTGATGAGGCTGCAATTACTGCGATAAGAATGGCAGCTTTAAGAACACAACTGGAAGAATAAAACCCTATAGATGTACAAAGAAGAAGATTTTGAGCAAATCAGGCCCTATTATGATCATGAAGTTCATGCTGCTGTAAAACGGATTCTTGCATCTCCGGTTTTTGACAAGATTCTCAGTTATATAAGTCCTTTTCAGGACATCAGCCGGATCAGACCGCTCATGGAACAGACGAACACCATCAAGGGTTTTCAGGGAAACCTGATGCACCCGCTGGTCAGGAATATCATTGACCATTCTTCTGAAAGCTTTACCATAAGCGGCCTGCATCAGATCATTCAGGGTACTCCTTACCTGTACCTGGCAAATCATCGTGATATTGTACTGGACTCAGCAATGATGCAGCTTGTATTGTTCGAAAACGGTTATGACTCCTCAGAAATTACTTTCGGCAGCAACCTGATGACCAGTCAGTTCATCATCGACTTTGGCAGGCTGAACAAAATGTTTGTCGTCAACCGCGGGGCCAATGGCAGGGAACTTTTCAAGAACGCCCAGCTTCTGTCAGCTTATATCAGACATACGATCGTGAATAAGAAATCATCGATCTGGATAGCCCAGAGAAACGGGCGAACAAAGGATGGTAATGACAGGACTGAACCCGGACTGCTTAAAATGTTGAATATCAGTGGAACCGGTAATTTCAAGCAATCCTTTAATCAATTGAACATTGTTCCGCTGACCGTTTCTTATGAATTTGAGCCTTGCTGTGCACTGAAAATAAAAGAAACAAGCATCAGGTTAACAGGCGTTCCTTACCATAAAAAATCCGGTGAGGACATAAAAAGCATCATAACAGGAGTGACACAGCCAAAAGGAAGGATCCATCTATCAATAGGCAGGCCTTTGAATCCCTTGCTTCAAGAAACGGATAAGGTAAACACCAATAATGAAAAAATAAACAGACTGACCGAACTGATAGATTCTGAAATCTACAGCAACTATATACTATGGCCCAATAATTATATTGCATATGATATGCTTTACCACACGGATGAATATGCCGGATGCTATTCCGGAATGCACCGGAAAAAATTTCTGGATTATATGCAGCATGAGCTTGAGGACATCGACATCGGTGCAGATTTAAAACGCGAGCTTTTTCTGAAGATCTATTCCAATCCCGTTGTCAATGTTAAAAAAGCGAAGGTGCAAGTCAACAAAGCCAGGGTTCGGGAATAAAAGCCGGATTCATAAACCAATTCTACCGCCTTTTCAAAACATATCGTGCAACCGTCCTGCCAAGCATTGCATAAGCCTCTTCAATCCTGTAACCCGTATCAAAATCAAATCCGAATGCTCCCAACCCCTGACAGTTCTCCACCGTGAGTACAGCCATCTCATTTCCTGAAGCAATTTCCCTGAATATAATTTCCGCATCAATGGAAGCTGATTTCCTGGAGATGCCAACATTATAACCCGGCTCAACAAATGTGGTGTGTACGATCATTTCATATGCTGCATCTTCTGCGGTCTGGCTGCATCGCACGTTAATCGCATCAATATTCTCATTAAAAACCTCTTCAAACTTGGGTTCAAACCTGTCGGGACGGTCGCTCAGCCATGCCTCTTTCCACTGATCACCCTTACCAGCTTCATCCTTATTGTATTCCTCGACCCTGTCAGCAATATAATCTTCCTCATTTTCATATTTTCCAACAGATACATTGCTGTAATCATATTTTACCAGCAATGATTCCTGTCCCCCGAGAAAATCAAAAGAACCGCTTTCCAGATTTATTCTCTGGGCTCTGACTGAAACATTCGAAATCAATGCCAGTGCAACTGCAAATAAAATAATTTTTTTCATGGAATTGTAAATGTTTAAGTTATGAATCTGTCAATATTTATAATCAGGATGGTATGTAAATTTTTTATACGTCAATAAATATTAGTACTAATTTAATCCTTCCTGCTGCACTTTGCAAATTTTTATGCATCATGATATGATCCCGCACTTTCCGGCCTGAGGATATAGACAAGGTTGGAAGTAAGCCGGGTATGATCAATCACTTCCGTTTTCATTTTGAACTGTTCTGCCAGTACAAGGATCTTTTTCCCTGAAAAAAAGTAAAGCCTGTGATCCCGGGTCTTGTTGAACCAGAACCGGGTGGAAAAGAACTCAGTATAACGTGTTCCCAGATGCCTTTTTTTCAGGTCTTTGTCTGCATCCCGGATCATGATCATGCCACCCGGATTCAGATTCTTAATGCATTTCACCAGCAGCTTTTCCTGATCTTCATCGGGCATATAATGCAACACATCGCTCAGAATATAAACATCGCTTTTATCGAAAGGATAATGGATAGCATCAGCAGCCACGAACTGTATCCTTTCGTGCCTGGATAAACAATTACTGGCCAGGTCAATCTTATCCGCATCATAATCAATACCGAGAATCTTTCTCTTATCGGACAAAAAACTCAGCATGTACGACATCATTCCATAGCCGCAACCCAGATCGATAATGCTTGCGTCAAGCGGAATGTAACGGTCAAAGAGCTCATAGTTCTTTTCCAGGGAGAGTTTGATCCGTGTATACCATTCCAGAACCGGTCCCTTATAAATATAATTCCGGATCAGTTTCTTTCTGAAATAAACGGGCGTTTCAAGCTCCTCCCTGATCTTTTGATATTCTCTCCTGTAAAATGACAGCATGGATTTGGTACGTGTATGATAATCCTTTCCAAAAGAAGAATCATTGGCTTTCAACCGCGGATATATTGTAAGGGTGACTGACCCTCCCCTCAGGTGGTTCTCTCCTTTAGTCATACAATCCCCTGCCCCATGTATCATCACAGGAAGTATATCCAGTCCGAGTTTTTCTGCCAGCAAAAAAGCACCTTTGTGAAATCGCCTGATCCTTGAATCGGGTGACCTGGTCCCTTCCGGAAAAACCAGTATGGAATACCCTTCATCCGCCCTGTCTCGCAGTTTATCAATGATCGAATCATATCCCCTGGTCACCGGATAATAATCGAGGTACCGGATCACCAGGGCATAGACGGGGTTGTTCCATACCCATTTATTGGTCAGGACAATGATCTTCGGATGCAGCATAAGCAGCAGGAGCAGGTCGACGTGCGACTGGTGGTTGCTGATCATTACCGAAGGTTTTTCAAAAGTTTCATTTGCTTTGTTGATAATCTTTTTACCGATATGCGGCATGGCATAGACGGGCAATTTGCAGCAAAATGCCATGGCTTTATGAAGCATGAATTTTTTCTTTGTGCCAGGTAAAGGAAGGATGATCGTCATGAAGAACAAGACGTTCAGAAGAAGGCTTCCGGCCAGGGCAATGGCAAAACCGATAACGGTGAAAAAAAGATCCGGTAAGGTCACCGGCGCAATCCGTTTTTGTCCTTTCTTTGATACGAGCCAGTAAAAAAGAACGGGTTCAAATGTATATGAAATCAGAACAACAGAAAGCAACCCCACAATGGAGATCAATGCAATGGAATGCAGGGAGGGATGCTTTGCCAGTATAAGCACTCCGGTACCGGACAGGGAGATCATGACCGAGATCAGGATACAGGTCTTATACGAAAGCAGATTCATGTTTTCGGTTTTGTATCCCTGAACCAGGCCCTGCATGATATAAATGCTGTAATCGATTCCGAGTCCTGTTATAAAAGATGAAATAATGATATTGAAAATATTGAATTTAATACTGGTCATGCCCATCATACCCAGTGTCCATACCCAACTGATCAGTATCGGGATAAATGTAATAAAGCCCAGTTCAATCCGTCCAAAGGCAATGATCAGCACAGCCAGAATCAACAGCAGACTCACATTGGCAATATAGCTGAAATCATCACTCAGTGTATCTACAATGTTGGAAAGCATTGATTTTCTGTCGATTACAAAGGCGCCATCAAGTTCCGAAAACAGCTGTGCAACGCCCTCTTTGTTTGCATCATCCACTTTAATTGTGGTAATGATGGATGTAAGCTCATCGGTCGAACTGATATTGTCCACATAGAACATCACCTCCAGTCTGTTAAACGTTGCAGGATCCAGAAGGGTGAACTCGTTGTCTATCAGGTTATGAAATTCAATGAATGAACCGGGTTTAAAACCTTTGCGTACCGCCTCATCCTCAAGATAATCCAGAAATGTCTGTTTTCTTTCTTCAGTCCAGAAACTATACCACCGGTTCAGTTTCTGCCTCTGGAGTGAATCGGAAAGCAACACCGAACCCGGTGAACTGATATTGTTGATCCGGTCCTCAGCTTTCAGCGCTTCTGCCTTTTTCATTACCTGTTCATTATGCACCAGCGCTTCCTGAAGGTTCTTTCCGTACGCCACCACATAAATAGAATTCATCTTATAGCTGTTGATGCTGTTAAGGTGCTCCTCGGCTTCGGCCAGTTCCGGGGTAACATAGTTCATTTTCATCATATCGCTTTCAAACCCTACCTTTTTCATGTAGAACAGGGCGATTAATGTATATACGACCATAAATGCCAGCAGAAGATGGTTTTTATGGAAATTATAATTTGTAATGCGGTCAAGTATCCGTTCCAGATAGTTTTTTTCCTCCGTTTCATCAGTTTCACTTTTTGTTATATCAAAAATGTGTGGCATGACGACCATTGTGAAAAAAGCTGCCGTGATGATACTGATGGCAGCAAGCATACCCAGTTCTTTCAGTGATTCGGACGAAACAAAAAGCAGGGCGAGGAATTCGAATGCTGTGGCAAATCCGCAGACTATGATCGGAAACGAAACGTCTTTAATAGTATTGATAACGGAATGTTTATGCTTGAAGTGGGTTGTGATGTGCAGTGCATAATCCACTGTGATGGCCAGGATGACCGTACCGATGCTCATGGAAATGACGGATATTTTGCCCTGGATCAGGAATATCACGGCCAGTCCCATCAAGCCCCCGAAAATTGCCGGAAAAAAAATAAAAGGGAACAGCTTTTTCTTCTTAATGGAAAAATTTACGATCAACCCGAGCAATATCAATGTAATGCTTACGGTAAGCCGGATATCTTTTTTTAATCTTTCCGCATTTGCGGCTGCCACGACAACTGTGCCGAAGTATTCTATATCAACATCCGGTCCGCTTTCTGCAAGTATCGTGCGGATTGCACCATCGAGGAGCTTTACAAAATCCGTATTTTCGGATGTGGCATTGGAAGGGAATACCGGCGTCAAAAACATCAGCAGGTTTCTGCGGTCTCTTGAAAAAATACGCCCGTCTGCAATAACATAGTTTTCATCATTCTGATATGCACCCAGTCGGGCCATAGCCCTGCTGCCGATACCCGCCGGGTCCCTGATAAGCATTTCTTTCAGAACAAAACTGGTGGGTGATAACAGGTTCCGGTATACGTCGCCGATCATTTCCCGAACGGACGTACGCTCAGCAATCAGACTGTCCAGCCGGTCATAATCGGTTTCTTCAAGAAAAACAGGAAGCCCCGAATACACTATGTCGAACAATTCACGTGTCAGGGTATCGGGTATTTCATAGGTCAGGTAACTTACATAAGGCTCAAATGCCTCTGATTGCAAGGTGTCGGCAAGACGATCGGCATATCTGATGATTTCCGCTGTTGCCGGCGAATTTAAAGTATCTTCAGACCTGACATTGATGATGATTTTGTCAAGGAATTTCGACTGCCCGATCACCTGCACCACAACATCATCATCCCTGCCGCCATAGATCATTTTTGTGATGTCTTCCTCAAATCTGATTTTCGAGGCGAGGAAAGCCGCCAGAGCGGTCAGCAGTACTATGATGGTAAATAGTATCCTTCGCTTTTTTCTGAATATATTATACAGGAATAAAAAAATACCATCCATGCTTTAGTCGGTTAACACAGTCTTCTTTTTAAAAAGCTTCAGCATCAGCAACGTGATCATTCCGGAAAAAAGTGCAAACAGCAGTGCAAACACAAGGCTTCCAATAACATACTGGTAAAGATTGTTCTTCACAAACTCGAAAGTAATATCTGAGGTACGGTACACAATATTTTGATCTGTTTGAAGGACCCGGCCTCCGGTAACATAACTGGCATATAAAATAAAAGGTATCATCGGAGGAATGCTGATATTTGAAGCAACGATCACGATGAATTTGTTCAGTCTGAACAAATAGGCAAGTGCAATGGCCGTCACAAGCTGATATCCCCATATCGGAACGATGCCCATAAAAACTCCGAACATGACCGAGAAAGTAGTTTTGGCAACTGAATCCTGTGTATGAATGATCTGCTTTTTAATGAATTCCAGTATGGTATCTTTATTCAGATACCGGATGAAATAGAACGGTTTTACGTAAAACACGGCCACGAAGACCAGAATGGTATTCAAAAGAGCGATCCGCAGAAAGTCCCGGAAGGGCCTGAAATGGCTTACCCGCTCTTTTCTTTCGGGATAATGGACTGCAACCGGTACGCTTTTTATGGGTATTCCTTTCCAGGCTGATCGTACCAGGATTTCAATCTCAAACTCAAAACGGGTTGTATAAAAATTCATATGTTCCAGCAAACGGATCGGATACAGTCTGAAACCCGATTGTGTATCCTGTAGCTTTAAACCTGTCAGAAACCTGAACCAGAAATTCGAAAATCTGTTGGCGAAACGGCTGCCTCCGGAAAGATTAACCTGTTGGAGATCCCGTGTGCCGATTATTAACGTCTCAGATTCTTTCCGCATTTCATTGACCAATAAAATGATATCCTCCGGACGATGCTGGCCGTCAGCATCAATTGTAACGGCATAGTCATAACCCTGATCCAGTGCGTATGAAAAACCTCTTCTCAACGCATAACCCTTACCCTGATTGTCGGGATACGATATGACGTGCAAGAGACTGAACGTTTCCAAAATATCAGCGGTATTGTCAGAGGATCCATCATCTACCACAATGATGTCCGTCGTGACTGAAAGTATTTTATTCAGGACTTCATCAAGTGTCCGGCCGTTGTTATAAGTGGGTACTATGACGCACCAGTTGCTCTTCACAAATAAACCTTTATGATTCTCCTTACAAAAAATGCAAAGATAGATTTATTTATTTTGAATAGGAGGATGGATTGCTCAGAATAACCATATATGCATTGCAGGTTAATCGAGAAAAAATCAAATCAAAAAGTTGTTGAAATAAATGAAGTATTTTTTATTATTTTGCAGCGACTTTAAGTAAAATGGATTTTGTCGTTCTTTCCAAGGAGAATTTAACAAAATAAATTAGAAAATACATCATGATGTTCAGTATTGGCGCCAAACCTCTATCCATTGAAGATTATAAAGAAATTCTATTTAACAGGAAAAAAGTTCACATAAGCGATGCGGTTATTAAGGTTGTCCAGGAAAGTCACTCCTTTCTTGAATCATTTCACAGCAATAAGGTAATTTATGGGATCAGCACTGGATTAGGACCAATGGCACAATTTAAAATCAGTTCCGGAGACCAGAAAAAATTGCAGTATAATGTTATCAGAAGCCATGCATCAGGTATTGGCAAACCCGTCGATGAAATATATGTCAAATCTGCCTTAATAACTCTGCTAAACGGATTATTAAAGGGAAAATCAGGCATTCATCCCCATGCAGTAACTTTGCTAAAAGAATTTATCAATAGAGATCTCATACCTTTTGTTCCGGAGCATGGAGGTGTCGGAGCAAGCGGTGACCTGGTGCAGCTTGCCCACATAGCCCTTGCACTTATCGGTGAAGGTGAGATTTTCATGAAGCATAAACTGGTTCCTGCCGGTAAAGCGTTATCTGCAAACAAGATGGAGCCCCTGTCCGTATATTTACGTGAAGGACTATCGTTGATCAATGGTACTGGTTTCATGACCGGAACCGGGATTGTAAATCTCATTCATTCAAAAAATATTATCAGTTGGGCAATTACAGCCTCTTCCATGATCAATGAAATTGTGTGTTCTTTTAACGATTATTTTTCCCTGGAACTAAACCGAATTAAATTGCATCTGGGACAAAACTATGTTGCTGCAATGGTAAGAAATATTCTACGCGACAGCAATCTGATCAGAAAACGGGAAGAACATTTTTTTAATGGTACCCATTCTGAAGAGTACATTTTTGCAGATAAAGTTCAGGAATATTATTCAATACGTTGTGTGCCCCAAATCATCGGACCAATAATTGATACCATCAACCAAGCGGAAAATGTGCTGTTCAATGAAGCAAATTCATCTACCGATAATCCGGTTATCGACCCAGAAGCCGGTAATATATTTCATGGCGGGAATTTTCACGGAGATTATATTTCTTTTGAGATGGACAAGTTAAAGATTGCTCTCACCAAATTATCAATGTTGTTTGACCGTCAGATTAACTACCTTATGAACAATAAATTGAATGATAAACTTCCACCTTTTATCAATCTGGGTATACTCGGTGTAAATTTTGGCATGCAGGGTGCACAATTTACTGCCACATCAACGGTTGCAGAAAATCAAACCTTATCATACCCCAATTACCTTCACAGCATTCCAAATAATAATGATAATCAGGATATCGTTAGTATGGGGACCAATTCAGCTCAGCTAGCAAAGAAAATAATTGATAATACCTATCAGGTACTGGCAATTGAAATGCTCTGTCTAATTCAGGCTATTGATTACCTGAATATTGAACCGAAAATGGCTTCGTATACGCGCGACAAGTACCTGCAATTAAGAAAATTAGTTCCCCGTTTTGAAGAGGATACCATAAAATATCCGGAAATTGCAAAAATCAGGGATTATCTTTACACCCATTTTATTATTTTAGCGAACTAAACAACATCAAATAGATCAATGAAATACGCACTGGTAACCGGCGGATCACGGGGAATAGGCAGGGCAATATGCATAAAACTGGCATCCACTGGATATTTCATTCTGATCAACTATAAGTCAAATGAAGAGGCTGCCCTGGAAACCCTAGAGCAGGTCAGGCAATCGGGCAGTGAAGGTCAGCTGATGAAATTCGATGTAAGCAACCGCAGTGAGGTTGAAGACGCATTGGGCAGCTGGCAGGAAAAGAACCCGGATGATTATATAGAAGTGCTCATTAACAATGCCGGCATCCGGAAAGATGCGCTGCTCATATGGATGGAAAACCAACAGTGGGATGACGTGATCCGGACGAACCTGGACGGATTTTTTTATACGACAAGGTACCTTCTGAAAGAAATGCTGATTCATAAATATGGCAGGATCGTGAATGTTGTATCACTTTCGGGTCTGAAAGGACTTCCGGGTCAGATCAATTATTCTGCAGCAAAAGCCGGTATCATTGGAGCCACAAAGGCACTGGCGCAGGAAGTCGGCAAAAAAAGCGTTACGGTGAATGCAGTGGCACCCGGGTATATCCGGACCGACATGACAAAAGACTTGGATGAAAAAGAGCTGAAACAACATATTCCATTGAACCGCTTTGGACGGCCTGAGGAAGTAGCCGAAACGGTATGTTTTCTGGCATCTGAAAAAGCTTCCTATATTACCGGCGAAGTTATTTCGGTCAACGGCGGATTATACACATAAAAGTACAGGAGTAAAAAGGTCCTTATGAAAAGGGTGGTTATTACAGGTATCGGAATTTATTCATCAATCGGAAAAAACCTTGAGGAAGTAAGAAAATCACTATATAACGGGAAATCGGGTATTATTCTGGATCCGGAGCGGAAAACTTATGGTTATCAGTCGGCACTCACAGGATTCGTTGAACGTCCGAATCTTAAAGGTATCCTGGATCGCAGATCGAGGGTATGCATGCCCGATCACGCGGAATATGCATATGTTTCCACCATCGAAGCCCTGAAAAACGCCCGCATTGAAAAGGACTTTCTGAGGGATCATGAAGTTGGTGTTATTTTCGGGAACGACAGTTCCACGCCGGCTGTGATACAAAGTGCGGATATAGTGAGGGAAAAAAGGGACACGAAACTGATCGGTTCGGGATCCGTATTTCAGTCCATGAACTCATCTGTTACGATGAATTTATCGGTGATCTTTGGCCTTCGTGGTGTCAATTTCACCCTGAGTGCAGCATGTGCAAGCGGATCACATGCGATAGGAATGGGCTACATGTTTATTAAGCATGGTTATCAGGACTGTATCATTTGCGGTGGTGCGCAAGAAGTGAACCTGTTCTGTGTCGCCAGTTTTGATGCATTGAATGCTTTTTCCAAAAAGGAATCGGATCCAAAAGGTGCTTCACGACCGTTTGACAGGAACAGGGACGGACTGGTGCCAAGCGGAGGTGCCGCCACCCTGGTCCTTGAAGACATGGATCATGCCTTAAAGAGAGGTGCGCCGATACTTGCCGAAGTGCTCGGTTACGGATTTTCATCGGATGGCGTGCATATTTCTGTGCCCAACGTTGACGGTCCCGTGAGGGCCATCCGCATTGCCCTGAAGGATGCCGGCATGAAACCTGAGGACATTGACTATATCAATGCACATGCCACGTCAACACCACTGGGTGATGAAAATGAGGCTAAAGCCATTGACAGGATATTCGGGAATTATAAGCCCGTTGTGACATCGACCAAATCAATGACCGGACATGAACTGTGGATGGCGGGCGCAAGTGAGGTCGTATATTCATTATTGATGATGCAACATTCATTTATTGCGCCAAACATCAATTTTACGGAACCCGATGAGCATACCGGCAAATTGAATATAACAAACAGGACGCTGAAGCAGGAAATCAATGTATTCCTTTCAAACTCATTCGGCTTTGGAGGGACGAACTCTTCCATTATCGTTAAAAAATACACTTGACCCTTAAAACTTTATTTGTAATTTTATCATCACATATGACCAGAGAGGATATTATCAAAGCGATCAACAATTTTCTGACGGAAGAATTTGAAATTGAGGAATCCCACATCAAGCCTTCTGCCCGACTCAGAGATGATCTCGGTCTCGAAAGCCTCGATTTTGTCGATATTGCCGTCATTGTTCAGAAAGAATTCGGAATCACCCTGAAAGGTGAGGAAATGACCACCATCAAAACCCTGAATGATTTGTATGAGTACATTATCAAATTCATGAATAATTAATCGATGTGTCTTCCTGGAAAGGTACAACCCGCGGCGGAATCTTAGGCTACAAGATATTTATAGCCCTCCTGAAATATACCGGACTTCCCCTGGCCTATTTCCTGTTACGCTTCGTAACTTTTTACTTCTTCATATTTTCCGGCAGGTCATTTCAGACCACCTTTTCGTTTTACCGGGAGCGTCTGGGCTACGGTTCCTGGAAATCCTTTGTCTCTGTATACCGGAACTATTATGTTTTCGGTCAGGTTTTGCTCGACAGGACTGCCCTGATGGCCGGTTATAAGACACGGTTTACCTTTACCTTCGAAGGAGAAGAATATCTCAGACAGATGGTTGGGAATGGAACGGGCGGATTGCTGATCAGCGCACATATCGGAAATTTCGAGATGGCCGGACACATGCTGGAGCGTCTGGAAACCCGGGTCAATATCATTATGGTCGATGCAGAACAAGAAAAGATCAAAAGATATCTTTCGGATATCACAAAGAAAACCTTTCACATCATCCTGGTAAAAGATGATCTTTCTCACATCTATGAGATCACACAGGCACTGAAAAACAGGGAGATCGTCTGCATTCACGGTGACCGGTTCATTCAGGGCAGTAAAAAGATCACATGCAGTTTTCTTGGCAGGGAAGCTGAATTTCCTGCCGGACCCTTTTACCTTGCCATGAAATACCATGTTCCGGTTTCATTTGTATTTGCCATGAAAGAAAAGGCGGATCATTATCATTTTTATGCAACTGTTCCCGGGTATTATCATAAGCAGACAAACTACCGTAAGCGGGATGAAACGGTCCGGGATATCGTCACGGGCTATATCCGTGAATTGGAAACGATGCTGGAAAAATACCCGCTGCAATGGTTTAATTATTATGACTTCTGGAAAAAAGTAGATAACTAAGCTTAGAAATATGTATAGCAAACCTCAGGATTATGATGTAACCGCCCTCATTCCGCAAAGATCTCCCATGATCATGGTGGACAGACTGCTGTCGTGTGATTCAAAAACGGCTGTTGCATTGCTGGAAGTCAGGGAATCCAATATATTTGTGCATAACGGATGCTTACAGGAAGCCGGAATTGTTGAATTCATGGCACAGACAGCAGCAGCGTTTACAGGATTTAAAAACTTAACCGCAGCGAAACCAGTTACCCGGGGGTATATCGGCGCGGTCAAAAATCTTGCGATACAGGAACTTCCTCCTGTAAACACCACATTGCATGCTGAAATCACTGTTGAAAATGAGATTGTGGGTTATACCATTGTTAACGGAATCGTGAAATATGAAGACCATTTGGTTGCATCGTGTGAAATGAGGATATTGACCGGAACTGCATGAAGCTGGCGACGAATATCTGCCGGTTCATGTTGTATTTTTTTTGAAAACTGTTAAACATCATGACCGGTATCACTGTTATTATTTAAATTTACAGTCAATACAAACATTAAATACATAAACTATGAGTACTGAAGTCTATATCAAAAATGAAAAAATCCAGGAAAAGTTGAATGTCCTGCTGAGTGATTATCAGATTTATTACCAGAACTTGCGGGCATTTCACTGGCTTGTCAAGGGACAGCAATTTTATATGTTGCATGAGAAATTCGAAGCTTTTTATGATGAGGCTGCCGATGATATCGACGAAATTGCAGAACGCATTCTTATGATCAGCGGCAAACCCTTGCACAGTTTTGAAGACTATCTCAAACATGCAGGCATTGGGGTAGAAAAAAATCTTGAAAAAGCTACGGACATCATTCCCAAAGTCATTGCAAACAACGAATACCTGTTGCTTTCCTTCAGGAACATCCTTGAAATGGCAGCTGATGCTGGAGATGAAGGTACTGTCGCCCTTATGAGCGACTTTATCGGCGCTGCCGAAAAGCGCCTGTGGATGCTGAAAAGCCTTCAGATTTAAACGCTGACACCCCGACGGGGTGGTACCCCGTCGGGGTATACTGCAAACATTCCCTTAAAGGTGCAAAAGTTCGTACTTTCGTAAAAGACCCTTGCATTACAGGAAATTCCGCCGCCTTCAGTATACTTATAAAGCACCTCAACATGCAGGGTATCGTTCACGTGAGGATTGATAAACGCCAGGTACTTAATATTCCCTGCTTCGGTTAGCTGCAGTTCACTATTGCATGTTCCGGCCATCAGTTCCTTAATGATCTGGATCAGGCATACTCCGGGCAATATCGGATTTCCCGGAAAATGACCCCTGAAAATAGCATGGTTTTCCCGGAGTTTTATGGTTGCCATGACTTTACCTTCCTCCGTCCCGATATGTGCAGGAAAATACAGATTATTCATCAGAAGTTTTGATGATCCCATTTATGTGTGCAAGTTTAATGATCAGTGTTGTGTTGTAATGTTCAAGCGTAACCGAGTCCGGCCTGTTTCCTCCAGCACCGTAAAATTCAATCCTTACTTTTTTAAACAGTGGTGAAGTTTGCAGTACGGAGCTTATTTTCAGCGTTTCATTATCAACAGTATAGTAATATCTGTTCCGGTTTATTTTGAACTTATATACAGTTTCACCCGCCTTCTCATTACAGAGAGCTGAAGGTGGACAGTCAGCACGCTCATTCCCGGTGATCAGTCCGATATCGTTTCTCAATGTTTTGATGACAGGTTTCCTGTTCAGTGCAGCCATGCAGTAATACAGGTTAAAGCCTTCCGCTGAAGAGAATTCCATATCGAAGACCTTCAGTCCGAATTCAGTCATGAAAATGACCCTGTGGCCGTCAACCGGTAAAGGATTCATGACCATTAGACCGGTATAATGATTTTTTCTTATGTCAATTGTGGCATTGAACAGGCTGTAGGAATCATCATTTTGAAACCATAATGATGCTTCCTGCCACCCGGTTTCAGTGCGGTCATAACACTGGCATTCACTGAACAGGGAAACCGCACAGCTTCCGAAAAACAACAGAAGTATGCTAGTTAAAACTAAATTTTTCAACTGGAATATCGGTATTCAGTTTTTTATTTACGAAGCTGATCTTTGTATAATCCCCGCCCGGTTCAACCATTGTGATCCGCGTTACCGTCAGGTCTGCCTTGTCAAAAGCGATCTGTACCTCATTCAGCATTTCCCGTAACACCCGGGAACTGGGAACGAGCTTCACAAAATACTCCTTTTCATTTTCAAGGTATTCAATATGGTACCCGGCATCGTCCTTCAATATATCTCCCTGTATGCATCCGGAGATAAACCGGTTCATTTCCCGGAACATTCTGTTCGATTCCAGGTCATACTGGTTTTGTCCCGATTCCTCGCTGATAAAAACCCGTCCACCGCTCAGTATGATCAGGTACCGGTAAGGTTCTGTATATTCCCAGCGAATATTGTTTTGCTTCCTGAAACTGAAAGATCCTTTTGAAATGATTTTATCTGCAAGGACACTCAGTTTTTTTTCCTGTATGAAATCACTTTCTATTGTTTGCACAGCTTCAGACACGGATTCCAGCCGGGATTTGAAGTCACCGGCATCAACGACGGGAACGTATCCATCCTGGGCCGAAACATTCAGTGCACAGGTAACCAGGTTTAAAACCATCAGAATGATCAGTCTATGCATATGCTTTAATATTTAACAGTTTGTCAATGCGCACAAAGCGATAATTTTCATTTAATGTATATTGAATAAATTCCTTCAGCACATCCCCCAGGTGATTCCCCCTGTCATGAAACAAAACGACATCCCCTTTTCTGAGCCTTGTTTTCAGTCTTTTCAGCAATGCCTTTTGCTCGTGAATTACCGTATCTTTTGATTTCAGGCTCCATCCGATCACGTTATATCCGAGCGATTTTGCAGCCGCCGCTACAGCAGGATTGGTAACGCCATAGGGGGGACGGAAAAGCTTTGTTCGCTCTCCGATGACCTCATATATCAGGTTTTCGGTCTGTTTTAGTTCCCGCCGGATCCTTTTACAGGAATACAGGTCGAAAACAGCATGATGGGAATGACTGTGGTTACCGACAATATGTCCCTCAGCATGCATTCTTCGAATCAGGTCAGGGTATTCACGTACTTTTTCTCCGATACAGAAAAAAACAGCCTGAATATTATTTTTTAGCAGCACATCAAGCACGGCCGGAGTGATATTGCGGTCGGGACCGTCATCAAAGCTGACGGCTATTTCTTTTTTTTGTGTTTTTGCAGAACACAGGGTTTTCACATAGAAACCCGACCGGATCGAAACGGACCCGTATGCGAACAGTGATATTGCCGGAAGAAAGGTAACTGCATAGATCCAAATTGGCACCTGTATGAACATATCTGTTAGCAGGACCGTTATCAGTATGGCTGCAGTGAGCATTATGATGGTTCTGGGATTCAGCATCTTGTAATGAGTAAAAAGGAATGGTTAATACCACGAACGTGGTTGTAAATCAGAATATTTTTAATCTCTCCCGTTTCAAATGGCTTCAGCTTAATGACATCAGGGACTTTCTGCCGCTTTATGATCATTGCTGCCAGCCACAGGGCAAAAGAGACTGAAGTATCATATTCACCGCATAAATGCTTATAGTATACAATATGCCGGTCTTTAAACAATTTGTTATGCAGATGGTAATAAATGCTGTCTGAATGCGGATCACCGTTTAATCCCAGCAGCAGCAGGTCGGGACCGGTTTCGTCAGCACCCGGATCCGCAAGAAACCTCGATAATTTCAGACACACACTTTCAGGGTTTTCCGGTTTATATTGAATATCCGTTGCGCGGATCCTGGCATAAGCGTTGTTATTGTTCACTGTACCCAGCGTGAAAAATGCGACACCTTCCCCGGGCAGACTTCCCCTGTCATCATATTCAAGCAATGAGAGGTTATTTACGGATTGCCGTTTCCATAATCCCATCCGGCTTGTGATCATATATGAATGATCCGTGATCTCGTCGAGACCACCGACAAGTATGTTTGAACCCGGATTTTCATGTAAAAACAATATCCCGTCCTGCAAAGCATTATCAAAGGAAAATCCACGGTGGACATAAGTGCTGTTGTAATTATGGCATTTAATTGCCAGTGCGATCGCGGATGATATGGTGTTGTGGGTGGACTGAATGAATGGTGTCGGATTCAGCAACCTTTCCTCATTGCGGATCATTGAAGACAGGAATTTTTCAGTATCTTCAATGCAACCCAGTCCGGTTCCCGTGATTATGGCGTCAGGCATGCTGATCCGGGCATCCTGCATACATTTTTTTGCTGCGCATACGCCCATTCTGACGATGCGGCTCATTCTTCTTACTGTCATGGGATCAATGAATTCCCTGTAAGGAGGTTCAATGCATTTCAAATACCGGGCCTCCCTGTATTCAATAACCTCATCCGGAAAATCCCCGGCAAGGAAAGTTTCCTGTGGTGAAACAATACCGGTACCTTTAATGTAGATCTTCATGACTGTATCCGGATAAGATTATCGTTGTGTTGTTTCCCCCGAAACCGAAGGAATTGGACATGACGTGGTTCAGCCTCATATCACGTCTGCAAGTTGTAACCGGACTAAAATGCAGTTCCTCCATCCGGTTATTGAAATTGAGATTCGGAAAGACAATCTGATTCGCCAGCGTCAGCACGCAGATGACTGCCTCGGTGGCTCCGGCTGCTCCAAGTGTATGACCGGTATAGGATTTTGTGGAACTGCAGAGCGGTATTCCCGACTCAAACAATCTTTCAATGGCAATGCCTTCTGAAAGATCATTGTTTTGCGTACCTGTCCCGTGCGCATTGATATAGTCAATGTCATCCGGCTGAAGCTTTGCCGTTTCCAGTGCTTTTTTCATCGAGAGCCAGGCACCATGGCCTTCCGGAGATGATGCGGTCTGATGATAAGCATCGCAGGCATTTCCGTAACCCGTTACCTCACATAAAATCCTTTCCGGTACGGTTAAGGCAATTCTCTCAGATTCCAGCACAAGAAATGCCGCCCCTTCACCCAGATTCAACCCGTTTCTGTCCCGGTCAAAAGGCCGGCAAACGTTCCGGTCGAGTATCAGCAGACTGTTGAAGCCATTCAATGTGAATAATGTCAGTGCTTCTGTTCCCCCCACAATCACGCGGTCGAGTATTCCGCTTTTCAGCAGTCTTGAACCATAAAGGATTGAATTTGCCGATGAAGAGCAGGCTGTGCTGATCGTAGCCACGTAATCCCTGACAGACAGTCCGTCCGCTATTCTTTCCGTGCTTTCGCCACAATCATGCGTGACCACATCCCTTAGTCTGCCTCTTCTGTGATCATCCATAAAACTTCTGTAAAACACTTCACTGCGGTCCATCCCCCCTGCAGTTGTACCCGAGATCAGTCCGGTCCTGCAGGCATCCATATCATCGATCTTTGCCTGCCGTAAAGCTTGTCTGGCGGCAATCAGTCCCAGGAGACCCGTACGGGAACAGGGGATTCCGGAAGGCAGACCTGCTATTTCCCTCAGTTGCCGGTTTGAAAGTTTGATCTCACCGGCCGGCAGATCATCACAATGCACGGTTTCAAGTAAAGAGATCCTGCCTATTCCGGATGTTTCGGTTTTCAGTGCCTGAAATACTTCGTCTGCATTATTTCCAACGGCTGAAATAATGCCTGTACCTGTTATGAATACCCTGGATTCAGACAATTTTACAGGAAAAATTTATTGGTTGCGATGCCGGATGATATTTTCTGCCATGGTACGAACAGAATATAAGACCTTTTTGCCTTCTTCAGCAGTATCAATTTTTAAACCGTATTTTTTTTCAAGCAGGACGATCAGCTCAAGCGCATCAATCGAATCAAGTCCGAGACCTTCGACAAACAAAGGAGTATCGGACTCAATCTGGTCGGGTGTCATATCCTCAAGATTCAGTGATTCAATGATTTCATGTTTCAGGTTCTGTATCAGTTCTTCCATATTCTATATCTTCAGGCAATAAATATCATCAATATTCCGGACATTAAAAATAGTAATTCCGTCATTAAGCTGACCGGTTTTTTCCACTAAAAACAAAACCGCATCATATTGGTCTGCATCCATTTCGACCCATCCCGTAATACAGCATGCAACAATTTGTTTTTCAAATAACTGTGTCACATATTCAACCATGAACAAGGAGTCAAATTTCTTCTGTATAAAGAAGGCATTCTCTCCGAACAGATGATGCCTGATACTGATTTCCCCCATCAATATGTTCGGTAGCGTATACACAAAAACCGAAGGACTTGGAAAATAATTGTTCCGGTCGTTGATAGAGATCTGATAGTTTCTGTCAGTGTCCAGTGAAGCAGCAGCATTGGCCAGAATAATCCCGGTACCGTCTTTCCCGTAATCACGGTTAAGGTCCCGGTCCTTCAGCAAGAGTTCCGCAGCCATAAAACCTAACTTGCTCAGGTTATCCATTTTGTAAAACTTCGGATATCCGATTTTGAAATGTTGGTAGGCTTCTTTTATAAAATCCTGAAATGCAATTTCTTTACCGGTAAACAACAGATGCTTACCGGCCATTACATGATTGTTCCGGATCAGGCAAAAATTACTGATATGAAGAGACACACTCATCTGTAATACATTATTGCCGCATTGCATCCTCCGAAACCGGATGCAATTTTCAGACAGTTGCTGATGTTTTCAGAACGGGTTTGCGCAATCACGTTAATGGACTGAGAAACACCCGGTTCCAGAAATCCTTTTGTGCCGATCAGCATCCTGTTCCGGATGGAATGAACGGCCGCGACAGATTCTATGACACCAGCTGCTCCAAGAGTGTGACCCCAGTAGCCTTTCAGACTGTTTACCGGAACATCCTGCAAACCTGATCTTGTAATGGCAACCGCTTCCATTTCATCGTTATAGGGCGTGGCTGTCCCGTGTGCCGAAATATAATCCGTCTTTCCCTTATAATGTTTAAGGGTCTGCTGTATGGCAATGTACAAGCCTTCTCCTGTCCTTGAGGGACCGGATATGTGGTTGGCATCATTGCTTGAAAAGCCTCTGCCTGCAAGGACCGGTTCCCTTTCCGGATTCAGGTCAGGTCTTGAACTCAATATCACGGTTCCCGCTCCTTCGCCAAGCGACAGTCCGTCGCGCGTTTTATCGAACGGACGGCAGGGTCCCCTGCTGAGTGATTTGAATGAACTGAATCCGGAATAAATGAATTCAGACAGGATCTCCGCTCCGGTAACAATGATATGATCGTACAGGCCTGCCCTGATCAGGCGCGCACCCGTGAGGATCGCCACCAGTCCGGATACACATGCATTGGACACTACCAGCGTGTCATTTGTAAAATGAAAAAAGGATCTTATAATTTCACCGCTTTCCCAGAGATAAAGACGATTATTTTCAGGTGACGTCCTGCTGTTATCTTTCAGCATCTCAACATTGCCTTTTGTCGTTGACAGGATGAACAGAACCCGTCTGCCTGCCAAATTCAGCTTCGTCTGAAGCAGCGCATCATGAACCGAGCATACCACAAGCTGTTCGAAACGGGTATACCGTTCAGGATTGCCAAGCATGGAGAACCTGCCGGTAAGCTCCTCACGGTCGATCATGGATGCATAAAAGGGTTCCGGAGAAATCCGTTCATCTTCCATTAACTTTATACCGGTATGGCCTGATACAACCTGATCAAGATTTTCTTCAGTAGTAAAACCCAGGTTCGTAATAATATTGTCCGAGACTATATAGACATCTTCCACAAATACTAGTTTTCTTATATCAATCCGTATTTCTTTTTCCATTCATAAAAAAACGGTGGTACATCCAGCAACAATTCCTGATCCATATTCACAAACACCTGGATCGTCATGCCGGTTGCCACAACCTCATCAGTATCATTCCTGAAGATGGTATATTCATAATGTATTTTTGCCGCATCACTGTTGATATATCGTGTTTCAACCGTTGCCGTATCACCATAGTAGAGGGGACGTTTATAGTCACAAACAACTTTGACCAGGGGTATCATCGCACCGTTGTGATAAAAATCCATATAGTTGATGCCATATTTATCACCAAAGGCTTCCCGCCCGTCTTCAAAATATTTGATGTAGTTACCATGCCACACAATTCCCATCGAATCCACCTCACCGAAACGGACTTTAATTGCTGTTCTGTTGGTCAGGTTCTCTTTCACCGCCTTCTTCATTGAATTGATCATAAAAAAGCCCAATGATATATTTTACCATTGGGCCACAAAGATAATAATTTTGACCGGATACCGGGATTGTCCCGATATAAAGATATCACAACACCTTTACGGTTACCTTGCTGATACCTGCTGTTCCGTGAATATTGCAGTTGCCTTCAGCTTCAACAGTGAGTTCTTCTGTGTCAGATAATTCCTCACCGATTTTATACTTGTATTCAAGGGTGAAAACAGCATCCGGAGGCATGTTGCTTCCATCATATTCCCAGCGTTTTACTTCTTCCCCGTTAATTTTCAGCCATACCCGGTCGGTATGGTGAAGCTTACTGTTTCCACTGTGCGTTACATTAATGGTAATGGTTATTTCAGTCCCCTTTTCAGCTTCTTCCGGTGCATTCACCTCAACCCCGGTCTTGTTGCCGAAAGCCACGGTGCAGGTCAGTGTAAATAACAAACCCAGAAACAGTATAAATTTTCTCATGATGATCATATTTTATGTTACCGGCAACAAATTTATTAAAAATACAGGAATGTGTCCTTTATTTATTGTGGTTTCTTCTGTCAATTATTTATTGTGGTTTCTTCTGTCAAT